>JBBSBH010000006.1:0-173958 GCA_038251405.1 Chitinophagales bacterium | reverse complement strand
GCCCTGCCAAATGCAGGGCTTTCTACATTCCCACCACAATTTCGGAGGGGATTTCCTCGCCATTTTTAGCATTGGTTTGTTTCTTACGTGGTCAAGTTAGCTATGGATTTCTTTAGTAACGCATAAATTGCAATTTCGGTTGAAGCTGTTGAGCGCCAATAATATCTTCATAAGGCAATATCTGCCGGATACTGAAGTCCGATTTTATTTCTTACCTTATCGAGGGTTTTCATTACCTCCATAGAGAATTCAAGAGTCATTTTATCACTATTTGTTTTGCCAACTGCAAGGCATTCCTGTACTTCTTTCATTTCAAAATAAAACCCTCTCGATGGATATTTCCATGTTTTTATTTCAAGTTCACTACCGTTTTTCTTGATTTGCAATTCATTAGATTCATGCCATTTTTTAGGAATGATGATAGTAGCGTGTTCAAAGTAAAACTCAGCTCTTCCATCCGTTTCCCAAAGTATGCTGGAATCTAAAAAAGCAGTGCTACCGTCCTTGTAGGTAAATATCATTTGGCAGGTTTCATCAATGTCATTTTCAATCTTGGCATGGGCATGTATTTGATCCGGTGATCCAAAAAATAAATGAGAAAGAAACACCGGGTAAATTCCAATATCCAATAAGGCTCCCCCGCCTAGTTCATTTCGAATGAGTCTTGAAACACCCTGGCTTACGCCCCGCTCTTTCCCTTTAAAACAAAATTCAGCTTTCAGGTGTAACAGTTTTCCAAATGAATTATTATCAAATTCAGATTTTATCCATTCAATATGAGGCATGAATCTAGACCACATGGCTTCCATTAAAAACACTTTATTTTTCTGTTGAAAATCTACTATTGTTTGCAGCTCACCAGCATTGATAGTAAAAGGCTTTTCACAAAGCACCGGGATCCCTTTTTTCAAACATTTCAGTGTAAGCTCAGCATGTAAATGATGCGGTACTGCTATGTAAACCGCATCTATCCGGGCATTTGAAATAAAGTCATCGTAGCTTCCAAATGCTTCACCACCATATTGTTGCGTAAATAATGCAGCTTTATTAATATCCCTTGAGCCTGCAGCACCTATTATTCCCAAACCTGTTTCCAGAAGCTCAGAAGCAAATTTATTAGCAATCCTACCCAATCCAATAATTCCCCATTTAAACATAATGTTAAGAATTTACAATTTGTTTACAATTTTTTTAACAAATATCGCTTTATCCTGATTACTTTTGCAATGACAGATTATAATTTTTCTATCCCCCCTACATCCCTAATTTTCATAAAATTTATTTACTTAATCATAACAATCAAAATCAATGGCAATCAATTTATTAGAAATGCTTCAAAGTCAGGTCGGTGGTGAACTGGCAAGCCAAGCTAGCAAGTTTTTAGGCGAATCTGAAACAAGTACCGGCAAAGCAGTGGGTGCTATTTTACCAAGTTTATTAGGTGGCCTTATGGGCAAAGCTTCTAATGAATCCGGAGCTCGTGGTGTCTTAGACTTTTTAAAGTCAAATAATATCGATGGAAGCATATTAGAAAACCTCGGAGGACTATTTGGTGGCGGCCAGTCTACTGATAACCTGCTCAATAGTGGTGGAGGAATTTTAAAATACTTAGTTGGCGACAAATTAGGATCAATCGTTGATTTAATTTCAAATGTAGCGGGGGTAAAGACTGGATCTTCATCTTCACTATTGAAGATGGCTGCTCCTCTTTTAATGGGTTTTGTTGGTAAATATGTAAAAGACAAAGCACTGGATGCACTGGGTTTGAAAAATTTAATGGTTGGCCAAAAAGATATAGTGGCAAAAGCCCTTCCTGCAGGCCTTGGAAATATTTTAGGTTTCGCCAATTTGGGGGGCACTGCCTCGGCTAGTTCTGCTATGAAAACTGCTGCTGGAGGCGGTAGTTCTTCAATGGGTGCAAATGGCGGCGGAAGCAATAACCTTCTTAAATGGTTGTTACCCATATTATTATTGGGAGCACTAGCTTGGTTTTTGGGAAGAAAAAGCTGCAATAAAACAATGGAAACTCCTATGGTAACGGAAACAATTGATGCGGCTAAAGCAGCTGCCGATTCCATGGCTATGGAAGCCAAAAGAATTGCCGATTCAATTGCAGCCACAGTGAGCAGGATTACATTACCGGGTGGATCTACTTTTGAAACTAAAAAAGGAAGCTTTACGGATAAAATTGCTACCTTCTTTTCTGATGCTGCTGCTAAATTGGATCCTAAAGGATCTGCTTTTACATTTGATGCTGTAAGCTTTAAGACAGGGTCAGATTCGTTAACTGCAGAATCCCACAATCAATTGGATCAACTAGCATCTGTATTAGCTGCTTTTCCAACGGTTACAATTAAAGTTGTAGGTCATACTGATAATATGGGTAATGCAGCTGCCAATAAAAAATTATCTGACAGCAGAGCTAAATCTGTAAAAGCGTACTTAGTTAGTATGGGCAAAATAGCTGGCTCCAGAATAGCTACAGCTGGCATGGGACAGGAGCAACCTATTGCTGATAATTCAACGGATGAGGGTAAAGCTAAAAACAGAAGAGTTGAGGTCCTGGTTACTAAAAAATAATACTTTAATAAAGAATTTATAAAATTCAAAACATAAAAGGGGGTGACTTAAAAATCACCCCCTTTTTTTTGTTAAAAGAGCAAGATGTTGATGCGCAGGGCAGACACAATATCATTTTTCTAAGCGTTGTATTAATTGAAAGCTTAAATTTAGGTATGAATGATATGAAAAAATCCTTTGCCTCATTAATTGCCATTCTGATCTTTTTATTAACTTCAGATTTAGTTGATTCGCAGTCCGTACTAAGTAAATTTGAAATCATAGGAAGAGACAAGAGTATCAATATTCCATTTGAATACAAAAATCATTTTATCCTTACCAGGGTAATGTATAACAAAGCAATACCGCTGAATTTTATTTTTGATACCGGCGCAGAACATACCTTATTACTAAAAAAAGAATATTCAGATTTATTGGGAAATACCTATGATAGAAGGATAAGACTATTAGGAGCAGACCAATCTGTGGAAATGTATGCCCTGATCACCAGAAATGTTCCTATGGGTTTAAGCCCAACCGTTTCCTTTAAACAGGATTTATTGGTTTTAGAAGAGGATTTTTTCCAATTAGATGAATTGACTGGTCTGTATGTGGATGGTATTATGAGTGGCAGTTTTTTTAAAACTTATGTAACGCATATTGACTTTAAAAGAAATGTGCTCTCCTTTATCCAACCAAATAAATTTCGAATCAATAGAAAGTTTGTAAAAGTTCCTATTGATATACAAAATGGAAAAATTTATGTAAAAGCAGAAGTGACCATCAATAACAAAAAAATTCCTGTAAAATTATTAGTTGACACCGGAGCAGGTCTGCCGTTATTGCTTTATTCTGATTCTAATCCAGATTTTAAGGCACCCGAAAAAAGCATCCCAGGCAAACTTGGAAAGGGATTGGGTGGGTTTTTAGAAGGTCATATAGGTAAGATCACCGAACTAAAACTGGAATCATTTCAATTTCCAGACATTGTTACCAGTTTCCAGGAAATGGATTCCACCATAAGGCTTACCGCCAGTACCCAGGATATAGGATTTGCTAATCGAAACGGTTTAATTGGAAATCAATTACTTAGTCGATTTGATATCTATATTGACTATCAAAAAAACCTCATGTATCTAAACCCAATAAGGGATTTAAAAAAGGAATTTAGAGTGGATAAAAGCGGTATGGAAATATTAGCCACAGGCCATGATTTTAAACAATTTGTAGTAAGTTCCGTTATTCCATCCTCCCCTGCCCAATCGGCCGGTTTACAAAAGGGTGATATTATCAAAAGAGTAGGAGGCTTATCTACTAATTTATTGGGTCTTGATCAAATAATCTCAACATTTTCCAGAAAGGAAGGCCGCAAAGTGAAAGTACAATTTATCCGGAACGGAGTCTTAAAAAAGACGGTGGTCGTTTTGGAAAATTTAATTTAATATCCAGCAAACGTCATTCATGATTAGTTGGAAATAATAATGCAGTAAAGAAGCATCTGAATTTGCATTGCCGTGAATCAGCTTTTAAGTCTTTTTAAACAGCTCAGATACTTCGATCTGAATCGTAACATGCTCTCCCTATTACCGGCGACCAGAAGTGTGTCAATAAGCGATGTTAATGCATATTCCTGTTAATATATTCTTTTTTGATCGTTCAGTTTATTGAATAAAGCATGTTCGCATTTACTTTAATGACTATTTTTGAGCAGTGTATACCAGCCTTAGAGATTGCATTATTGACTTAGCGAAGAAAAACGACCTGATCAACATTAAGATCCCGGTAGATGCCAATCTGGAAATGGCGGAAATACACCGTCGAATACATGAGGCAGGTGGACCTGCAATTCATTTCACCAATATTATTAATAATCAATTTGAAGCTGCTTCCAATATTTATGGAACAAGGGAAAGAGCGGAATATCTGTTTAGAGATTCGATACCCTTACTTAAAAAATTAGGAGAAATAAGGAGTGATCCGATCAAAGCTGTAAAATCCCCCTTCCGAAATATAGGAACATTATTAAATGCCAGGTATGCCCTACCCTGGAAGAAATTTCTTACACGCTTAAAGTATAGTTCAAAAATTAGTGACCTGCCTTTTGTCAAATCCTGGCCGAAAGATGGTGGTCCATTTGTCTTACTTCCCCAGGTACTTTCCCTTCCACCAGGTACTCAAAACCTGATGAAATCAAATTTGGGAATGTACCGGATTCAATTAGCAGGCAATGATTACATACCCGACAAAGAAATAGGCTTACACTATCAATTACATAGAGGAATCGGTGTTCATCACACCCAATATTTAGAGTCAGAAGATGATTTTAAAGTTAGTATTTTTATAGGTGGTCCACCAGCCCATGCATTGGCCGCTATATTCCCCTTACCGGAACAATTATCTGAAATTTCTTTTGCGGGCTTACTAAATAATGGTCGATTTCAATATTCTATACGTAACGGCTTCATTATTTCAGAACAAGCTGATTTTGTGATTACAGGTACCGTAGATAAGCAAATTAAAAAACCAGAAGGTCCATTTGGTGATCATCTTGGATACTACTCCTTACAACATGATTTTCCTGTATTGAAAATTGAAAATGTATATCATCGGCAAGATCCTATTTGGCATTTTACTGTGGTAGGCAGACCACCGCAGGAAGATTCATTTTTAGGTCATATCATTCATGAAGTAGTAAAAGATCTGGTCCCTAAAGAATTTCCTGGTCTTAAAAGCCTGCATGCAGTAGATGCTGCTGGTGTACATCCTTTGCTATTGGCTGTAGGCAAAGAAAGGTATATGCCTTTCAGAGAAAAGAGACCAGAGGAGATACTCACAATGGCAAATAGAATTTTGGGATCTGGTCAGACCTCACTGGCAAAATACCTGATCATTGCAGCGGAGAACCATGATGAGCTGTTAGATGTCTTTGATATTCCCACCTATTTTCAATATGTATTTTCAAGAATTCACTTTGATAGAGATTTACATTTTATTACTAAAACTACAGTAGATACGCTGGATTATTCAGGTGATGGGTGGAATGCTGGCAGCAAATTAATACTGGCATGTTGTAGTGACCCCATCAGGGCTCTTACTTCCATTTTGAAAGATTCTTTTTCAATGGATGGTCATCTTACAAAACCAAATTTTATCGATAAAGGATTACTTTGCATTTCTGCGCCAGGATTTGAGTCTTATGAAATGGAGTCATCAAAAATAAAAAATTGGGTACATAGTATGGCGGACAATGATTTAAGTGGAATAGCTTTGATCGTACTATGCGATGATTCTGAGTTTAGCTCAGCCAGTTGGAATAACTTTTTGTGGGTTACCTTTACCCGATCCAATCCATCACATGATGTTTATGGTTTTGGATCCAGGATAGAATATAAACACTGGGCTTGCCAGGGCCCTCTTATAATTGATGCCCGCATAAAGCCACACCATGCTCCATTGCTGGAAACCGATCCCAAAGTATCTGAGAAAGTCGACCACTATTTTAGAAAAGGTGGTCCACTATACGGATTAAACAAAAAATCTAAGCCAACCTATTGATAATGAAGGAAGCCACCACTATTCCTTTACCTCCTGGTTTTACTCAAAGAATGCAAAATGAGTTGGGGGAAGACGAATATGATACATTTATAGATTCCTTATCCCTGCCACCTGCCATTAGTATACATATACATCCGATTAAAGGAAAGTTCCTTCCTAAACAAAATCATTTGTCCGTGGTGCCCTGGAGCAAACATGGAGTCTATTTGAAAGAAAGAATTTCCTTTACTTTAGATCCGGCTTTTCATGCAGGGAGTTATTATGTGCAAGAGGCTTCTTCCATGCTCTTAGAGGAAGCCATCTCTAACTGCTCACATCCTTCAAATTCTCCTATTATTTTAGATTTGTGCGCATCACCAGGCGGCAAAAGCACATTACTATTAAGCATACTTCAGGGTAATGGATTGCTGGTAAGTAACGAAATTATCCAATCTCGCTTATCGGCCCTTGAACATAATATAACCAAGTGGGGATTTCCAAATCAACTTATTACTTCTTCAGACCCTTCCAAATTTTCGCGCTTACAAGAATTTTTCGATATCGTATTAGTTGATGCTCCCTGCTCAGGGGAAGGCTTGTTTAGAAAAGATTTGCAAAGTAGAAGACAATGGTCTGCAAACAATGCATTTCTATGTTCATTAAGACAAAGCAGGATACTGGATGATATGATAGATTGCATCAAACCAGGTGGATACCTTATTTATTCTACCTGCACCTATAATGATGCAGAGAATATAGACCAGGTCAGAAGATTAAATAGGCTGGGTTTCCATTCAATTGAATTAAAAAATGTAGAGCAATTTGGAATTTGTAAAGTGGAGCATGAAAGAGCAATAGGCTATCAGGCATTCCCCCATAAAATAAAAGGAGAAGGATTTTTTATAAGTCTATTACAAAAAACAAATACATCCCCAGGCAATCAAGCGCTATTATCACATGATATCAATTGGGAACATCATGATTCTTTTGATAACTACTTCCAATCAGTTGAGGAATATAAAACATTCAATCATCGGAGTAAATTTTACATATTCCCTAAGAAATTTGCAAAAGAACTTGAAATATTAAGTAAGTACATTCGATTAATATCTGCAGGTACTTCTCTGGGAGAATTTAAAAATAAAGACTTTATTCCGGAGCATGCACTAGCCCAAAGTGTATATTTGAGTGACCACTTAGAATCTATAAACCTTAACCTTGAAGACGCAATAAACTTCCTAAAGAAAAATCCTTTGGTAAATCTGCATGAATCCCGTGGTTACCAAATTGCAACTTTTGAAAATCAAAATTTAGGATGGTTAAAAGGAATTCAAGGGAGGTTTAATAATCTCTATCCAAACAATTATCGAATTAAAGGAAACTTCGATCGATAAGCGTATAATCAAAAAACATCGTTACCTTGGTTAAAACACATTATTTTCATAGATTAATTATCACAGCATGAAAATTTTTAATACGGAACAAGTTAAAAAATGGGATGAAGAAACTATTCAATCAAAAGGGATAAGGTCCATCGATTTAATGGAATCTGCGGCTAATGCATTTTCGAAAAAGTTTTCACAAAAATACCCGTTAAGCAGTCTCTTGTATGTTTTTTGCGGCACCGGTAATAACGGTGGAGATGGTTTAGCGATAGCACGTATTCTTAGTATGCAGGGCTATGATGTCAAAGTCTGGCTTGCGGATTGGGGACAAAAAAAGGCTCCTGATTTCACAACCAATCTTAATCAGTTACCAGCTTTTGGGCATGTACCATTAGAAGTTATTAATATGAAAGAGCCTCCCATGCTAGAACCTAATAGTATCATTATTGATGCACTATTTGGAACAGGGCTGAACAGACCATTAGATGGTGATTTTGAAGATCTGATTCATTGGATTAATTCTTTACATAATAAAATAATCGCTGTAGACATTCCGTCAGGCATGTTTGCAGATAGGCATACAGACACGGCTATTCATGCAAATCATACCATTACTTTTCAATCTCCAAAATTAAGTTTTCTACTTCCCTCTTATGAGAAATTTACCGGAAAAGTAGATATCGTGGACATTGGGCTCATTCCTCAATTCATTTCAAAAACAAAAACGCCATACTATTTAACTGAGCCTAACCTGATAAAAGGAATGGTGAGCAAAAGAAAAAAATTTGATCACAAAGGGGTTTACGGTCATGCCCTTTTAATCAATGGTAGTTACGGAAAAGCAGGAGCGGCTATTTTATCAGCAAAAGCTTGTTTGAGGAGTGGTGTTGGATTACTGACTAATCATATTCCATCCCAATTGAATCTTATACTGCAAATGACTGTACCTGAGGCCATGGCATCGATAGACGAACATGATTTTTATTGGTCATCCTTACCCGAAAATATCAGAAGGTTTACAGCTATTGGCGTTGGATGTGGAATAAATCAAAAAGAATCAACGGAAAGAGTATTTCAGTCACTTTTTGAGGAATATGATGGTAAAATGATCATCGATGCAGATGGCATTAATATTCTCAGTAAACACCAGGCTTTATTGTCTAAAATACCTGTAGGCTCTATACTTACACCTCATGTAAAAGAATTTGAAAGGCTTTTCGGAAAAACTAATACTTGTTTTGATAGACTACAACTATTGCAGGAAAAAGCAAAGCTTTATTCAGTTACTATTATTCTGAAAGGGGCTAATAGTCAAATCGCATTTAGTGATGGTACCGTCTATTTTAATTGTACTGGAAATCCTGGTATGGCTACCGCAGGATCAGGCGATGTGCTTACCGGTATTTTGACGGCATTAGTTGCTCAAGGGTACGATAGTCAGTCTGCTGCATTAATAGGCACCTATGTACATGGATTGGCCGGAGATATTGCCTATCAAAACTCCAGCTATGAATCTTTGATTGCCTCCGATGTTATAGATCATTTAGGAAAAGCATTCCATACTTTATTCAATTAGAGTAAGTATTGTTGCTCCTGTTTACATCTGCCAATCTATTGGATGGATCAATTTCCAGGTATTGAATTTGTGACAATGGTTGATCAATAATCAATGTATAGGAAGGATAAGTCCAGGTCCAATCCTTGTTCAAATTCAGTTTAATATCTGGCCATTCCTGTTGCTTTTCGCCTCGCATCAGGTCCAGTGGTATGTATTCAATATGTTTGTTGCCATTCTTTAATGTTACCATCAAATCAATAGGCATAATGAATGGTTTCAATTTTTTAATTTTTACCACCGTTTTTCCATTCAATTCATACACGCTATCAATAGCAAAATCGATTTGCTTGGTACTGTTTACAAAATATTCTTTGTACCAATCCAATTCCAACCCACTCCCCTTTTCAAATACTCGTATTAAATCATTTGCATTAGGATGCTTAAATTTCCAGGTATTGAAGTATTCAAGCAATAATTTTTCAAAAACGGGCTTGCCAATGATATATTCTAATTGATGTAAAAACACTTCGCCTTTTGAATAGGCTGCTCTGCTATAAGCATAGTTAGTTAGGAAATGATCAGCGTGCGTACTTAATGGCTCTTCCTGGCCACTTAAAGCTAATGCGACATAGCCATTATAGCCACCTTCATAAGCATCAGTTCCATATTTATCTGTACTACCCTTTGTATTATATTCAGCAGTGATCTTATCTTCTGCATAGCTTGCAAACCCTTCATCCATCCATGCATATAAGCTTTCATTTGATCCCAACACCATTTGATACCAACTATGCATAAGCTCATGAGTGGCTACTCCTGCAAGCCCTGACATAGATCCTTCTCCCATGATCAATGTACTCATAGGGTATTCCATTCCACCATCACCACCTTGTACAAAAGCATAATATTTAAATGGATATTGACCAAAATTTTTATCCGCAATTTTGAATACTTCGTTCATTACAGAAGGCAGTCTTGCCCAGGTTTCCCGGGTCTTATCATTTTCCTGAAAGAAGAAATTCATTTCTATCCCATCATCATTTACCAGCTTGGTGTGTTTATAATCGGGATCAGCAGCCCACATGAAGTCATGTACATTCAAGGCTTTGAAATGCCAGGTAAGTTTATCGCCCTCTGGTAATTTTACTTTTTCACCAGGCTTTTCATATCCATAGCCTACCATTTTCCGATTTTGAATATATCCCCCTGCTGCAACTACATATTTTCTATCTATTTTAATAGTTACATCATAGTCTCCCCAAACCCCATAAAACTCCCGTGCAACATAAGGATTGGCACTCCAGCCCTGATAATCATACTCACACATCTTAGGATACCACTGACTCATAGAATAAGCAATACCCTCTTTATTATCCCTTCCTGTCCGCCTGATTTGAATAGGTACCTGAGCCTTAAATTCCATTTCAAACACAGTCTTACTTTTCGGCTTTATAGGTTGGCTTAAAGTCACCTCAAGTATGGTTCCTTCCACGTTGTACTGCAAAAGAACACCATTTTGTTTAAGGGATAATATTTGCTCATAACCGATTTCGTTTTCCTTAAGCTTTGAAATCCGATCCCGAACTCTTGCATCAGGATCAGGCAAGTTCAACGAACGAACATCCATAATACTTCCCGGCTGAAATGCATTTAAGTACAAATGATAAAATACTTTTTGTAGCGTTTCAGGGGAATTATTAAAATATATGAGTTTTTGTTTTCCAGTGTAACTATGATTGGTGGCATCGAAATCAATATCCATTTTATATTTTACCCGTTGCTGCCATCTGTCAGCTTGAGAAAATGATAAAATATAAAACAAACTAGATAAGCAGACGAGTGCTGATTTTTGCATGTTCAAATATAATTCTAAGAAATAAATGACACTAATGAAATTTGAATTTTATCCAATCTGTTGTAAGGAAAATGCTTATTGGGAGTCAGACTAACGAACTACTTCTACTTTTTGAGTATAGACTTTGTGATTTGTCTGAACCTGTACCAGGTAAATGCCTGGCTGGAAACGGTTTACTTCTTGCTTGAATTCTTTAGAGGGATAGATATTTTTAGATAAAACAGTTCTACCAGTGAGGTCAACAAAACTGACTTTTTGAATCAATTCATTGGCATGATTACTTCTAAAACCTATCCAATTGACAGCTGGATTTGGGAAAGTGGTAAGATCTATACTTTGTGGTCTCTTCGTAAAGTCGATCATTACTTTTGCCTTGGTATCAGCAAATGCTAATGTGTTTCCATTGGATTGTCCCAATTGAATATTCTTAATAGTAAAATCGAGTGGTAATTCTTTGGGAATTTTAAACCCTTCAATATGGCCAGTAATCGGACCACCTTTTGCTTTCACTTTCACAGTTCTTCCTTGTCCATTTCTGGAATTACCTATTGCACTTACAAATTGAATACTTACTTTTCCTGTTCCATCTATTCTCCCACCTAAAATAGAATTATCATATCCAAACCAGGAATTATCTATAATGGAGATTTCAAGATCTTCCGCTTTGATTACCTGATCATTAAATTCTAAATCAAAACTAATGGATTCAATATCAGCTAATACATTTTGATCATTTCCAAAACTGAGTTGAATCACGGCATCTTCACCAGGCGCTATTACGCTTGCAACCGGAGTAGCCTGTAATCCAGAAGGTAAAAGTTGGAAAATACCCTGAGGCAGCAATTTATGCGACTGATTAAAGTTAGCAATCACAGTATTAATATCTTCCTGATCTACTTTGCCATCTCCATTGGAGTCGGCATTCTTTGCATTTATCAGGCCTGGCCGATTCCAGTTTTCTATTTTTTGATTGATCCATGAATTAGAAGCATTAGCTCTTGAAATGCCCAATGTCCCCAAATATTGACTGATAGTAATTACATCTTTAAGATTTACTAAGCCGTCCGTATTGGCATCACCCGGCCAAACAAATTCTGAAGAAGGAGTACATGAAGGATCATTATATGTTTCAACGGTGATTTTTACAGGGGCACACTGTTTGGTGCCTGAAGTGAGGCAAAAATTTACAATAAACTGATCCTTTCCCACAAAGCCAGGTAATGGCGTATAAACTAAGGGATTAAAAACACTTAATTGATCACAGGAAGAATTTATAGAATTTATACCTTTGTAGAAGTCAATCATTCCGAAAGCTGGTTGACTAATGATTTTAAATTCATAGTCTGTGATAGGTATTTCATAAGGCAGCACTAATGATTTTCCCTCTGCAGTTCTAAAAATAGGGTTCAAATCTTCCCTGGGCAAAAAATCACTTACATATAAATATGCTCTTGAGGTTTCACAAACACCCTGATTACATGCCGTGTAGTCAAAAGTAGTTATTCCTTCAAAATCTAATGTGGTACTGAAAGTAAACGTATTATCAGCATTTTTTATCAATGTTCCTATGGAAGGCTTAGTAAAAGCAGTAATACTAAAATTAGGGTTGTCATTCAACCGAACATCAAAAAGCTTAGAGGTATTTTTATTCAAATAGACAATATCTTCTTTTAAGTTTTGAGGAGATTTATATTGATCAATAATATTGACAATAACGGTCACTTTTTTAGCTCCGTTCTCAAAATTCAATACTTCTTGCTTGCTCGCATTTGAAGAAGGCGTATATGAATATTGGAACTCCCCTAGCTTTTGAATATTCCCAAATAGTGGATTCTGTTTTAAAACAAGGCTTTCATCAGGCAGATAAAAAGTAAATGGCCTGGCATTATATACACCCTGGTAAATAGTATCATGATATACATTTTTTGAAGGATTAGCTACCAATACACTTACCTCGCCTATGCCGCAATTACCCCATGCATCACAAGCAGTATAAATTACCTTTGCGATCCCTTCAAATCCTGTTTCTGGTGTAAATGAAATAGATTGATTATCAAAAGACACTACTCCATGTTCCTGATAAGATATGGCAGAAACCTGTAGAGCAGCTAAACTTTTATCATTCACTAATGGAAGTATGGTTACCCTCTCACCAGTGGAACGTTTGAAATCCCGATTGCATATAGTATTTGCATTCCATGACTGACCTGAAAGCCCCAGGCTCGTCAATATGAAAAAGAACAAAAAAACAATACTTAATCTTCGGTTCATTACCTTAGTGGATACTATTAGAGTTGCAAGATAATCATAAATTGGTAATCAAAACACTAAATATATAATTAATTAATATATCAAATTAACACATGTAATTTATCTTAAATGTATTAGCTACAGGATATTATAATCTTAAGTATTATATTATTATTTAATCTGTTAAAGGTGAAAGAATTAAAATTTCTCAAAGTATTATCTTCCTTAAACGAGTCAGATCTTCAAAAGTTTGAGCGCTTTCTAGATTCTCCTTATTGCAATTCGAATAAAGAATTAAGAACCCTTTTTACGCATCTTAGAAAATCAAAGTTCGGGAATACCCTATCTGAAACTGAAAAAAAAGCAATTTGGAAAAAACTATATGATACTAAGCCATTTGTTGATTCAAAATGGAGAAGATTATGTAATGAAATGCTACATCAGATTTTTAATTTTTTCACTTTTGAATCAGTGAATAAAGAAATGGCAATAAAGGGTAATCTGTTGCTGAAATACATTCATAAAAACAATCTTGGATTTTTAATTTCTTCAACTATAGCATTAGTAAAAAAGGATTTTGAGAAATTTAAATATCAATCATCTGAAGATCATTATCATTTATTTGAATTTGAAAAATTAGTATACGATTTAATGGATTATGAAGTCAATATGGAAAAACCATCCAATTTAAGCGCTATACACTCAGAGCTCGACTTATTTTATTTATCAGAGAAGATTAAGCAAATAGTGACCGCCCAAAGTAGATTAGGATTTTTTAACCTTCAGCTGGATATCAAATTTGAATCAGAAATAATTGAAATAATAGAAAAAAATAAATTATTAGAGTATCCAGAGATAAGTATTTATTATACAATTTATAACTTAAGAAAAAATAAATTTAAATATTTTGAGATTAAATCTGAGCTTATTGCAGACTTATCAAATGCCTCTTTGATTGATGCCCTGGTAATAAACAAAGAAATAATAAACTTTTGTATCCTACAGCTCAATGATGGGCAATTTCAATATGCTAAAGAAATTTTGGATTGGTATAAATTAGGTTTAAGAAAAGGTTGGATTTTCCCGGACAACAAATTTAATCCTGGCGATTTTCTAAATATTGTCGTGAGTGGCATTCGCACCAAAGAGTTTACCTGGACCGAAAACTTTATTGACGATTATCAAAAAATAATACCTAAAAAGTCTAAGCGGGATATTGTGACCTTCTCATTTGCAAGACTTTATTTCAATCAGCAAAAATTTGGAGAAGTCATTGAAAAATTACGCGATGTGGAATTTGATGAGCTAACCTATAACCTGGATGCCAAAGTATTATTACTCGCCACCTATTTTGAAGTGGAAGAATGGCAGGCACTTTCTTCCTTAGCAGATAGCTTCCGCACTTTTCTCCATCGTCACGAAAAAGATATCACCCCTTCTAAAAAATTGCGCTATTCTAATTTTATAAAATATACCAAGAAACTCAGTAGAGTAAAATATCAGGATAAAAAAGCGAAGCATAAAGTACTGGGAGAAATCCAGGGGTTGGAAGGTGTGGTCAATCAGGGCTGGTTAATAGAAAAGGCTAAGAGTATTTAAGGATATGCCATGTAGAGCTCAAAATTCCACCCTAAACTCTTTCTAAAAAGGGAAAAAATCTCTAGGATAGAATAATCGTTTTATTGCCCGAGACAAAAACTTCATCATTCAATACCAGATGCAGCGCATCTGCCAATACGGCTTTTTCAACTTCATGACCAGATTCGATAAGGTCTACTAACTCATACTCGTGATTAATTTCTACCGTTTTCTGGGCGATGATAGGGCCTTCATCCAAATTATTATTTACAAAATGAGCAGTAGCACCAATGATTTTTACACCTCTTTTATATGCTTGTCTATATGGATTAGCACCCATAAACGCGGGTAAAAATGAATGATGTATATTGACAATTCTATTCTCAAAAAATGAAACGAACCTGGGCGAGAGAATACGCATAAATTTTGCCAACACTAAAAAATCAGGATGGTATGCTCTCACCTTTTCTATCAACTCTTCTTCAAAGTCTTCTTTAGACCTGTCCAGTGGACTAATGAGATGAAAAGGGACTGACATCCTGTTACACATTTCTTGTAAATAATTGTAAGTACCAACGACGGCTAAAATATCGGCATGGAGTTCATTAAAATGATGCCTGATCAAAAGGTCTGAAAGACAATGATGCTCCTTCGTTACTAATATAATAATGCGTTTTTTATTCCTGGGAATTATGCTGATACTGGAGTTTTGAGGCAAAACTGAACTTAATTCCTGCTGTAATTTTATAGTATTTAATTCACCTGAAAGTTCCAACCTGGCAAAAAATGTATTGGAATCTTGTTGTACAAATTCCTTCATAATCAATACATTATGATTATTTTGGTACAAAATTCCTGTAATCCGGGCAATCAAACCCTTTTGGTCAGGACACTGAATTCTAACCACATGATTATCCAACATAATAAATGAACTGCAATTACTTCGCCAATTTCTTCTCCAGGTCTTCCAGCGACACCCCTTTTGTCTCAGGCATTATTTTCCACACCCATAATAATTGTAAAACCATCATCACCGCGAACAATGCAAATATGGTTCCACCTCCTAATTTTTCATTGAAGTAAGGGAATAAGCTACCTATCAAAGCAGCAAATACCCAATGTGTACTACTCCCCAGTGAAGTGCCAAATGATCTTACCCGATTAGGAAAGATTTCTGAGATAAACACCCAGATCACAGCACCCTGCCCTATGGCATGAGACGCAATAAACAAAAATAGTAACCAGGGTACAAAGGAACTACCCTTGCCCAGGAAAAATGCCAGCGAAACACAGGATAAAGAAATAATATATCCAATACTACCAATAAACATCAATACCCGTCGCCCGTATTGATCTATTAATCGCAGACCAACCATAGTGAAAATAAGGTTCATGACACCGATGCCAACTGTAGAAAGCAATGCAGCACTTTTACCCAGCCCCACCTCTTCTAAAATCCGTGGTGCATAGTAAATGACAGCGTTAATTCCGGAAAGTTGATTAAAAAAAGCTATCAAAAAAGCTAAGAATATGGAAAAATTAAATTTACCAGATACAAACTGACTCCAATTGGATTTGGAAACATCCTGTGGCGCCTGAATAGCGATCAATGATTCCTGTACGGTGGCGGGATCGATTTTAGTAAGTATATAGGTGGCATCTTTTATTTTATTTCGCGCAGTGATCAGCCATCTTGGGCTTTCGGGTACAAAAAATAACAATACTAAAAATGCAACCGAAGGAATGGCCATGATACCCAACATTATCCTCCATGAGTTTTCAGTGCGATTACCAATCAAATAGTTAGAGAGATAAGCTACCAAAATTCCTAACACCAGATTAAACTGGAACATGGCTGTCAGTCGGCCTCGCTTTTCTTTAGGCGCTATTTCAGAAATGTAGATGGGTGCCACCACTGATGATGCTCCAACGCCCAGGCCTCCAATAAATCTGAAAAACATCAGCATGGAAGGACTAGAAGATATGGCTGAACCAATAGAGCAAATTAGAAATAAGAATGCAATCAATACCAGTGTTGGCTTTCTTCCAAATTTTTCAGCAGGGATACCCCCCAAAACAGCACCAACAATAGTGCCATAGAGGCCCATACCCACTAATTGACCTAATAAAAAATTGCTGAGTGACCATAATTTTTGAATGGCTTGCTCTCCACCAGATATCACCGCCGTATCAAACCCAAAGAGGAATCCACCCAATGAAACCACTACGGACCAAAACATTACATTGCCTTTTACATTCATATTCAATTCATTTCAATCAAATGTAGCAATTCATATTTGATTCAAAATATCTTTTACATCTACCAGATTTTTATATCTTCGATCGCCTTAAATGTTATAGTATGCAAGTAATCTTAGGAATCATTTTCCACTTCATTGGAGGGTTTGCCTCAGGCAGTTTTTACATGCCCTTTAAAAATGTAAAAAAGTGGAAGTGGGAGAGTTTTTGGATTGTTGGAGGATTATTTTCCTGGTTGATTGTGCCTCCGATAGCAGCTGCCCTCACGCTACCTGGGTTTAGTGAAATTATTTCGCATGCCAGCGGCTCTGCATTATTTTATACTTTTTTATTTGGTATATTATGGGGCTTTGGAGGTCTTACCTATGGCTTAGGTGTACGGTATTTGGGGATGTCTTTGGGTAATTCAGTGGTGCTTGGGTTTTGCTCCGCATTCGGTGCATTATTACCCTCGTTTTATTATTATTTTAATCCCGCTGAAGGTAAAACTACCATTGCTGATTTAGTCAATACTTCGTGGGGAAGAATCGTACTGGCGGGAGTAGCTCTTTGTCTTTTAGGAATTTACATCTGCGGAAGGGCTGGCATGATGAAAGAGAAGGAATTGCCAGATGAAGAGAAGAAAAAGAGTGTATCTGAATTTAATCTGACGAAAGGATTAATAGTAGCAATCTTCTCAGGCATCATGAGTGCAAGTTTTAATTTTGGCATAGAAGCCGGTAAACCGATGGCTGAAACAGCTGTTTCCAATGGATTGAATCCATTATTTCAAAATAATGTCGCTTACGTGGTACTATTGTGGGGAGGGCTATTGACTAATCTTGTCTGGTGTGTGATTTTAAATTTTAAAAATAAATCATTTGGAAATTATACTGATAAAAAGACTCCACTCACCGCAAATTATTTGTGGTCAGCTTTGGCAGGAACCACCTGGTTTTTACAGTTTTTTTTCTATGGAATGGGTGAAAGCAAATTGGGCAATGGAGCCAGTTCCTGGATTTTACATATGGCTTTTATAATCCTGATTGCTAATATGTGGGGAATACTTTTGAAAGAATGGCATGGGGTATCTAAAAAAACTAAAACCACCTTTACCCTTGGAATTGCAACCATCATTTTATCCGTATTACTGGTGGGATATGGTAATGCGTTAAAGTAACTATTGTTTAGTTCAGGGTCGATTTGATTTTTAAGAATTCATCGATTGAATCTGGATTCTTCAAAGTTCCAAGGCTAGAACTGGTGCCAGATTCTATTCCCTGAAATATTTTTTTCACCAAAGATTCCATTTTCTTACCGCTCAAGGTGTAAGGAATATCGTTTACCTGAAAAAAATCATCCGGCACGTGGCGAGGAGAGCATTTTGATTTGATGATACTCTTAATAAGATTGATCAATTCATCAGATAATTGATGACCTTCAATTAATTTAATGAACAAGGGCATCCAGGGATCACCACTTTCCTTATCGATATGGATGATCAAACTATCCTCTATTTCTGGAATGTTGGATAAAGCTGAATAAATCTCAGCAGTACCAATCCTTACTCCATATCTTTTAAGCGTAGTATCAGATCGCCCATGAATAATCAAACCATGGTGCTCGGTAATATTGATCCAATCTCCGTGTCGCCATTTTCCGGGAAAATAATCAAAATAGGCGTGCTGATATTTTTGGCCATCCATATCGTTCCAGAAATAAATGGGCATACACGGCATTGGCTTTTCGATGACTAATTCTCCAACTTCAGATTCTAATTCACCACCATCCTCATCTAAGACATGCAAATCACATCCAAGTGCACGACATTGGATCTCTCCCTTGTAAATAGGCAATATGGGACATCCTCCCACAAAGGCAGTACCCATATCAGTTCCCCCACTCATCGACCATAAATATATATTTTTACTAAAATTTGAATATATCCAATCATAGGCTTCAACACTCAATGGAGACCCTGTACTGCTTATTGATTTCAAATTGGGCAAATTTGGAATTTTTATATCGCCTTTCATGCAACTATGTATAAAAGGTGCACTTGTACCGAAATGATCTATAGATTCTTGCTCAGCCATTTTCCACAAAACATCTTTATCTGGAATCATAGGGTGACCATCATATAAAATTATAGTAGCCCCGGCAAGCCAGGTAGCATGAATAAAATTCCACATCATCCAACCGGTAGAAGTATACCAAAAATATCGTTCACCTATTTTTACATTATTATGAAAATGTATGTATTTTAAATGTTCGAGCAACATGCCGCCCTGGCTATGTGTAATGGCTTTGGGTAGTCCAGTAGTGCCGGAGGAATACAATATCCACATCGGATGATTAAATGGCACTCGAGTAAATCTCAGATCACCTGATTTTGATAATTGATCCCATGGATAAACCTCTAAATCTAAATGCTGATACTTAGCTATATCTGAACTAATAATTACCAGGCACTCTATGGAATGAATAGCTTGACAAATCTCAAGAATTTCATTGGTGCGATCAAATATTTTTCCACCGTATTGATATTGGTCTACTGCGATTAATATTTTAGGTTCAATCTGCTTGAATCTATCTATTACAGCATCGCTGCCAAAATCCGGTGAAGCAGATGACCACACCATTCCACTGGCAATACTGGCAAACAAACATTCTGAAGCTTCTACTCCATTAGGGATATATCCCGCCACTCTATCGCCAGGCGCCAGATTAAAAGATTCAAATAAATGTTGAAGCCTGGCAGCCTGCTCTAAAACTTCTTTCCAGAATACTTTTTTAGATACCTGACCTTCATCCTGATAAATAATGGCTAATGGGTTCTGTTCAGCATGTCTCGATAGGTGCTCTGCATAATTGAGTTCTAAACCTTCAAACCAACTAATACCCGGCATACTATCTTTGGACATTACCCGCTCAAATCTTCCTGAAAATATGACTTCAAAATAATCCAACAAACTAGCCCAAAAAGTAGCCATTTCATTTACACTCCAACTCCAAAGCGATTCATAGTTTGTAAAATGCAAGCCTTTATAATGATAGAGCCAATTTATATAATGCGTCAAATGGGCGTCATGGATCTGCTTTTCAGATGGAATAAAAATTGGATCTATCATAAATTCAAACTTAATAAAAAATCGTTAGAGTAGTGAAAAAATCCAATCATTTTATTATTCTTTCAAATCCACATATGGTCAAATCCGTAAAATAATATTTTGTCATTTATCTGGATAGGTATTAAAAAGGTATCAAATTATTTCGCATTACTTTTCTTGAATTCCTGTCATTTGATCTTACGCCTAATCGTTAAAAGTAGGAAGGAAGTTAATCTGAATTTGTATTTTCGCATTATAAAAAATTATCATCTGTAATGGAATTTCATTTTTTTAAAAATAAAATCGTTCACCAGTCTGAAGCTCAGATTTCGGTGTTTGATCTGGCCATCGCCCGCGGCTATGGGGTTTTTGATTATTTCAAAGTCCTGGAAGGAGTACCTGTATTCATGGATGACCATATTACCCGATTTAAACGATCTTCTGAAAAACTGCATCTGCAACTACCTTTATCAGCTAACCAAATCAAGGAAATTATTTTTGCATTGATTGAAAAGAATCAAATGGAAAACGGTGCATTCAAATTGATATTAACCGGAGGAATTTCTTCGAATGGATTTGATCTGGACGGCAGTCCCACATTGATAATTTTAGCCAACCCACTAAATTTTAAGGTTTATCATTCATTCGAAAATATTAAGTTATTGAATTTAAAGACATTAGATTATGTACGGGAAACACCGGGCATAAAATCTATTAATTATATGGTTGCTATGATGAATTGGCACCAACTGTCGGATGGCAAATACGATGATTTTTTGTATGTGAAAAACAATGTTGTTTCTGAAACTTCCCGAGCGAATATTTTTATAATAAATGAACAAAATAAACTCATTACACCAATTGAAAATATTTTAGAAGGCATCACCAGAAAGCAAATACTGGCTATTGGTCAAAAGTTAACAGTCGTAGAGCAAAGAGAAATCACCCTAGAAGAAACATTAGCTGCTAAGGAAATTTTTCTCACTTCCACTACCAAACAAGCTATGCCTGTAGTCAATATTGATGGAAAATTAATTAATAATGGAGTACCCGGCATGCTAACCAAACAGATCTTCGATTCATTTCATCAGTTAGAAACAAAATATATCGAAGATCATAAAAAGCTAATGGTATAAAAATACTTTATCAGCCAGATTAATCGATTTTCTTAGCGCTTTCCATTCCATTTTCAATTCTACATCTAAATCATCAAAGTAATAAATCATTTTTTCCATTGGCATATTTCCTGTAAGCTCATCTTTTGCCATGGGACAACCTCCTTTTCCTAATAGGGCACCATCAAATCTTTTACATCCACCTTCCCAGGCAGCCTTAATTTTTTCTCTCCAGGTGGTAGGCGTAGTATGTAAGTGCGCTCCAAATTCAACATCCGGATAGGGAGGAATCAAATTTGAAAATAGATAATGGATGGACTCAGGAGACGAAACACCAATAGTATCCGATAAAGAAATAATTCGGATACCTAGTTCAGCTAATTCGTCTACCCATTGCTGGGCGATTTGAACATTCCATGGATCACCATACGGATTACCAAAGCCCATCGATACATAAATCACCAATTTCTTACCAGTAGCAGCACAGATCGATTGAATTTCCTTTACTCTTTCTATGGATTCGGCGATAGTACTATTTGTATTTCGCATTTGAAAAGTCTCTGAAATAGAAAATGGGTAACCAAGGTATTGAATGGCTTCATAGGCTGCCGCTTCTTCTGCACCCCTCCTATTAGCTACTATTGCTAAGAGTTTTGATTTTGAATTCTTGTAGTCAAGCGACTTTATCACAGTATGTGTATCTGCCATTTGTGGAATAGCTTTAGGAGACACAAAGCTTCCAAAGTCAATCGTATCGAATCCCACTTTCAATAATTGATTGATGTATTCAACCTTCAATTCGGTAGGGATCATTTCTTTGATACCCTGCATAGCATCTCTCGGACATTCGATCAATTTTAGCATTACTTACAAAGATGAGTGAATTTCTCAAAGTCAATTATTATCTTTAGTTTTATTTTTTTATTCAATATAACTTTTCCATATGTCAAATAAAATTAATCGAAGAGACTCTTTAAAAATAATGGTACCCGGTGCTCTGGCACTTAGCTTACCTACTATAGTCCCTGCATCAGCATTTGGTGCTAATGATAGAATCAGGGTTGCCGTAATTGGGCACAATGGCAGGGGTAAAGACCACATAAAAAATTTTATGAAACTCGAAAATGTGGAGGTTGCCACCCTTTGTGATGTGGATGAAATGGTAAATCAAAAAGGGGCAGCAGATTTTGAAAAAAATTATTCTAAAAAGGTACAGACGGCCAAAGATCTTAGAAAAGTATTTGATGATAAAAATATTGATGCAGTAAGCATTGCTACTCCTAACCATTGGCATGCTTTGGCCGCAGTATATGCCATGCAGGCAGGTAAAGATGTCTATGTAGAAAAACCTGCTACTCATGATTTCAATGAAGGAAAAATGCTTTTAAAGGCTGCAAAAAAATATAATCGAATCGTGTCTCATGGTGTGCAATTAAGAAGTTCAGTAGCTATAAAAGAAGCGATTCAGCATTTGAGGGACGGCTTGATAGGTAAGGTATATTTTGCGAGAGGATTAGTGTATAAGTGGCGGCCAGATATAGGTGACAAAGGATCATCACCAGTACCTGCTGGTTTGAATTGGGACCTCTGGCAAGGACCCGCTGAAAATAAACCCTTTAGTGCAAACTATGTCCATTACAACTGGCACTGGTTTTGGAATTATGGCAATGGAGATATTGCTAATCAAGGTATTCACGAAATGGATCTCGCTATGTGGGGTCTGGATGTTGGATTCCCTGATGAAATAATGGCAGCTGGTGGCAAATTCCTTTGGAAGGATTGTAAAGAGACTCCGGAGCATCTAAATATTACCTACAAATACCCAAAAGAAGGTAAGATACTCGAATTTGAAGTGCGCCCCTGGATGACCAATCAGGAAGATGGACTTGAAGTAGGTAATTTGTTTTATGGAGACAAAGGTTATATGATCATTAATTGGTATGATGACTATAAGACTTTTTTAGGCAAAGAGCGAACTCCGGGGCCAGCTAAGAAAGAAGGCGGGAATCACTATCTAAATTTTATAGAAGCAGTAAGAGCTCAAGATAAAAACCTATTAAATGGTCCTATTGAAACCGGTCATTTATCATCTGGCACAGCACACCTGGGCAATATCAGTTATAGATTAGGCCGTTCATTAAAATTTGATCCTAAAACTGAAAAATTTATTGGAGATGCTGAAGCTAATGCAATGCTTTCAAGAAAATATAGGGCTCCCTATACCGTTAGTGACCATTCATTAATAGAATAACTTATGGTAGAAATGAGTGATTCCAAGTGTGTCCTTTGTCCCATATATACTTCTGTGATGCAATAGGTTTTTGGTACTATGACGAGAATTAAATGCAGACATTTACCGCACAGGCGTTGGGGACTAATTCTATTCCTTGTTTTATTCGTTAGTGATTTTTCATTTACTTTAGAAGTTGTACATTTAAGGTCCGAAATGGGCATTATTTCAGAACGTTTACCGCCGGCAGTAGCAGTGAATAATGTTGGTAATATAGCCTTATATTTTACCCAAGACTTTTCGCAAAGACATGAATTATGAAGAAAAATAAAGTACTTTTTTTACTTTTTCTAATTTGGGGCCTGCTTTTTTCCTGCAAAAACGAAATTCAAAAATCTGAAATGTCCAACAACCTCCGAGATATTCATAGCTTTGCTGAAGAAGCAATTATCACTCATTTAAGTTTGGATCTTGATGTTGATTTTGAACATCAAACCCTGAGTGGAACTGCAGCGTATATTATAAATCCGAACAGTGCCGAAAGAATCGTGCTCGATGTAAATGGTCCGGAAATATCCATCGTAAAAGTGGATGATAAAGAAGTGAAGTTTGTCCTGGGTAATAGTGACAATATATTAGGTCAGCCACTTTATATTCCAATAAATAAAGATTCTAAGACCATATCAGTTACATATACCACCAAGCCAAACGCAGCAGCATTACTTTGGCTGAGTCCCCGGCAAACCCAAGGTAAAAACCAACCCTTTTTATTTTCGCAGGGTGAGGCTATCCTTACCAGGTCATGGATACCTATTCAAGATAGTCCAGGCATAAGATTTACCTATGAAGCTACTGTTAAAGTACCCTCAAAACTCATGGCCGTAATGTCTGCTACCAATGTGCAGATAAAATCAACAGATGGTGTCTATCATTTTAAAATGCCGCAACCTATACCTGCTTATCTTATTGCCCTTGCAGTAGGTGATCTTGCTTTTAAAAGTATAAGTAACAGAAGTGGAGTCTATGCAGAGCCGTCCATCTTAGATAAAGCCACTAATGAATTTACAGATACTGAAAAAATGATCGTGGCTGCTGAAAATTTATATGGTCCATATGCATGGGACAGATACGACTTATTAGTACTGCCACCAAGCTTTCCTTTTGGAGGAATGGAAAATCCACGCTTGACATTTGTCACCCCGACAGTAATAGCCGGAGATCGGTCTTTAGTTTCACTTATTGCTCATGAGCTAGCTCATTCCTGGAGTGGAAACTATGTCACCAATGGTAATTGGAATGATTTCTGGATCAACGAAGGCTTCACTACCTATTTTGAACGCCGAATAATGGAGTCATTATATGGTCGTCAGTATGAAGAAATGTTGGCATCTCTGGCAAAAAAAGATTGGGAAGACATTAATAGAGATTTAGGAGATAGCAGTAAAGACACTCATTTGCATTTGGATTTAAAAGGTAGAAATCCCGATGACGGTATGACTAATATTGCCTATGAAAAAGGATCATTCATGCTTCGAATGTTAGAGGAAGATTTAGGTCGAGAAAGATTCGATATTTTTTTGGTCAATTATTTTAAAGAGCATGCATTTCAGTCTATGACCAGCGAGAAATTATTGGTTTATATGAAATCTCATTTACCTATTGATAGTATGAAAATAAATATAGACGAGTGGGTTTATGGACCAGGCATTCCTGCTAACGCTCCTAATCCTGTTTCTGATAAGTTTTCAAAAGTAGAAACTGCATTTCATTTGATGAATACCACTAATCACTGGGATAAAAACATCACGAAAGATTGGTCTAGTCATGAATGGGTACATATGATTTCTTTGATATCACCTGAAATGAAATTCAATCAGCTAGCAGTAATGGATAAAGCATTTAATTTTTCTAACAGTGGAAATTGTGAAATTTTAGATGCCTGGTTTGAAAAAGCAATTCTAGCAGGCTATGCTCCTGAAATATTGGAAAAGATCCGTGAATTTTTAGTCCAAATCGGTAGAAGGAAATATGTAATGCCTTTATATAAAGCCTTCAAGACATCAGGCCAACTAGAAACGGCAAGGCAAATTTATTCGCAAGCAAGACCAAATTATCATTCCGTTGCAACAAATAGTATTGACGCTCTATTAAAAGAATGAAAAATGCATGGGAATGGTATTTTTTATTGCTTTATTACCTATAAAAATGTAACTTATTATCATTCTTTACTAAATTTGTCTTTGTGCTGGAAATGAAGATTAAAGATTTTTTATATAAATTACACAAAGCAGATTCTTTGTCAAACGAAGAATTAAAAGAAATCAGGGATAATATTAAGCGGCAGCCCTTTTTATCAGCTTTAGATATTCATAAACAATTTGCCAACTCTCCTTTTAATACACAAGAAGAAAATATTACTTCTTTGGCACATAGTGAATACCTGTCAAATTTAAACAGTGAGTCTATTCTATTGCCACATGTACAGGCTGAGTCATCCAGATTTTCTGTTCCTGAAACAGAAAATTCACTTTTCTTGCCTGAACTTCCAGTAGTTAAATCTAAGAATAGCGTGACTGGAGTGGTAGAACAGCTACCAAAACCTAAAAAGTCACTTTTTAAATTTGAAGATTCCTCCTATTTGAATTTTCTAAGTAATCTTCCTCCTTGTAATCCACCACATGTTAAGTATGAGGTATTGAAGGAGGAGAAAAATGGAGTTTTGCCCTCAGATCAGGTTGAAACCAACAAAATTATCCAGGAAAGTGTGGAGTTAAATCAATCGGTGGCATCAGAAAGCCTGGCAGTTTTGTGGGAAGCACAGGGGAAACCTGAGCTGGCTATATTGCTTTATGAAAAATTAGCTTTATCGAATCCTGAAAAAAGTACTACTTTTGCAGCCAAAATAGAAAAATTAAAGTCTGACAATTCATTATGATTACTTTATTAATAATTCTCATTGGTATTATAAGCGCACTTCTTATATTGGCTGTATTGATCCAAAATCCAAAAGGTGGAGGCATAGACTCTACATTTGGTGGTCAAGGTGCAAATCAACTTTTTGGTGTAGCCAGGTCTACTGATTTCATTGAAAAATTGACTTGGGGGCTTATAGGAGCTCTCTTTATTCTTTGTATAATCACTGCTATGTTTGTTACCGGAGGCTCCACAGGCGCGGTAACTCCTCAATAAACCTGCCAATATTTCATACTTGTCTTTTTAGGACTGTTCGTTTTTCCCAAATTTATCCTGCATTGAATTAAAATTTTATGTTTTCTGCTAAAATGTCAGGTAAATGCCAAATGGCACTATAAATGATAAGTAGATATCAAATCTAATTTGTTAACTTTTTAAATTTAAATATTTCAATATGAAGCCTATCAACGACAGAGTAATTGTAAAGCCGGCTCCGGCAGAAGAAAAAACAAAGGGTGGAATTATAATCCCTGATACAGCAAAAGAAAAGCCTCAGCGTGGTGAAGTAATCGCTGTTGGACCTGGTAAAGACGGAAATCTAATGACCGTGACAGTAGGTGATATCGTTCTTTATGGTAAGTATTCCGGCCAGGAATTGAATCATGAAGGTCATGATTATCTGATCATGCGCGAAGACGATATTTTGGTCGTAATTTAAATCAATAGAATCATTTTTCATTAATACGATAAAACAAATATAATAAAATGGCTAAGCAAATAAGTTTTAATGCAGAGGCCCGTGAAAGATTGAAAGCGGGTATCGATGCAATGGCAAATGCTGTAAAAGTAACCTTAGGCCCAAAAGGCCGAAATGTGGTAATACAAAAAAGTTTTGGTGCACCGATTATTACTAAAGACGGGGTCACCGTAGCTAAAGAAATAGAATTAGAAGATGCGGTGATGAATATGGGTGCACAGATGCTTAAAGAAGTAGCTTCTAAAACTGCCGATCTGGCTGGTGATGGTACTACTACTGCTACTGTATTAGCTCAGGCAATGGTAACAGCAGGTATGAAATATGTAGCTGCAGGCGCTAATCCCATGGATCTAAAAAGAGGTATTGAAAAAGCGGTGAAACATGTAGTTATCGAATTAGCAAATCAAACCGAAACCATTGGTGATGATTTTAGTAAAATTCAGCAAGTAGCATCTATATCTTCTAATAATGATGAAGAAATTGGAAAATTAATAGCTGATGCTATGAAACGGGTTTCTAAAGATGGAGTTATTACAGTTGAAGAAGCAAAAGGAACTGATACTTATATGGAAGAAGTATTAGGAATGCAATTTGACAGAGGATACTTATCTCCCTATTTCGTGACAAATGCGGAAGATATGACTGCTGAATATGAAAACCCATTTATCCTTATTCACGACAAGAAGATCTCTAATATGCAGGAGATCGTCCCATTATTAGAAAAAGTAATAAGCACAGGACGACCTCTATTATTAATCGCTGAAGACATGGAAAGTCAGGCTTTAGGGGTATTGGTTGTTAACAGACTTCGGGCTAACTTAAAAGTAGTAGCAGTAAAAGCTCCTGGTTTTGGGGATAGAAGAAAAGCTATGTTAGAAGATATTGCTATCCTTACTGGTGGTACTGTTATCTCAGAAGAAAAAGGTTACAAAATCGAAAATGTAGAGGTAGACCTTTTAGGGCAGGCCGAGAAAATCACGGTGGACAAAGACAACACTACTATAGTAAATGGTCGTGGTGATAATAAAATGATCCAGGCTCGAATCAATCAGATCAAGCAGCAGATAGAAACTACTACATCAGATTATGATAAAGAAAAATTGCAGGAGAGACTTGCTAAATTATCTGGTGGTGTTGCTGTATTATATGTTGGTGCAGCTACCGAAGTAGAAATGAAGGAAAAGAAAGACAGAGTAGATGATGCATTGCATGCTACCAGAGCTGCGATAGAAGAAGGTATCGTTGCAGGAGGAGGTGTAGCTTTAGTAAGAGCAATTCCGTCTTTAGATAAGCTTAAAGGTGAAAATGAAGATGAGACTATAGGCATGCAGATAGTAAAGAAAGCTTTAGAAGCTCCATTGCGTATCATAGCAGAAAACGCCGGTGTTGAAGGAAGTGTTGTATTCCAAAAAGTACTTTCCAGTAAAGGTTCTAATGGTTATAATGCGCGTACTGATATATTCGAAGATCTAAAAAAAGCTGGCGTAATAGATCCTACAAAAGTAACTCGTATCGCAATTGAAAATGCAGCTTCAATTGCAGGTATGATTCTTACTACAGAATGTGTGATAAATGACAGACCAAAAGAGAAAGATACTCCTCATGGTCATGGACCAGGTGGTGGCATGGATGGAATGATGTAATACATTTGACAAACAAGATCCTAAATCGAAAAGGCAGTCTGTAAAGATTGCCTTTTTTATTTTAGTTCATTATTTAAATAGAATTAATTCTTTTCTTTGAAATCTGTTTAATATTTAATTTTGTAATTCTATGTTTGTCCCTAAACTATTTGTCTCCCTTAAAAATTATACCATTGAACAATTTTATAAGGACCTACTGGCTGGAATTATAGTGGGGATTGTAGCCCTCCCTTTGTGTATTGCATTTGCCATTGCATCAGGAGTTTCTCCGGAAAAAGGACTTATAACGGGAGTGATTGGAGGGTTTTTTATTTCCTTTTTGGGGGGCAGTCGGGTTCAAATTGGAGGACCTACCGGTGCTTTCATTATAATAGTTTATGGCATCGTACAGACGCATGGAGTAGAAGGGCTGATCCTGGCAACTTTCATGGCGGGGATTATCCTTTTTATTATGGGATTGACGCGGATGGGCAGTATCATCAAGTATATTCCTTATCCATTAATTGTGGGATTTACTTCCGGAATAGCAATCGTCATATTTACCTCACAGCTCAAAGACTTTTTTGGGCTAAATATTATTACTCTGCCAGCCAATTTTATAGATACATGGAAAGTATATTTTACAAATTTTCAGTCATTAAATTTTACAGCACTTGCAATAGGAGCCTTTACCATATTCGCAATCATTTTTATGCAAAAAATTTCGATTAAAGTACCTGGATCGCTCATTGCTATATTGTCCACTACCATCATTGTACAATACTTTGGTTTGGAAGTTGAAACCATAGGAACCAAGTTTGGCAATATTTCTATCAACTTTCCAATTCCTCAATTGCCTCATTTCAATTTTACATCTATTCAGAAATTGATTCGACCTGCGTTTACTATTGCTATACTCGGAGGTATTGAATCCCTATTGTCCGCCGTAGTATCCGATGGAATGATTGGCGGAAATCATAAATCAAATGTAGAATTAGCAGGTCAGGGGATTGCCAATATTGCTTCAGCTATTTTTGGAGGGATTCCAGCAACGGGAGCAATTGCACGAACGATGACAAATGTGAAAAATGGTGGAAGAACTCCAGTTGCAGGTATTGTGCATGCCTTTAGCCTCTTATTGATAATGTTGGTATTTGGAAAATGGGCAACACTAATTCCATTATCATGCCTGGCGGGAATTCTAATAGTAGTAGCTTATAATATGAGCGAATGGCGATCAGTTATCTCTATAATAAATACTTCAAAGAGTGAAGCCGCCGTGCTATTGACAACCTTGTTTTTTACCATATTTTTTGATCTCACCATTGCAATAGAAATCGGAATGGTACTTGCTTCATTTTTATTTATGAGAAGAATGATTCAAATTTCAAATGTAAACTTTATTTCAAATGAATTAAAAGAAGAACAAAGTGACCAAAAAGCAATAAGTAAATATATTATACCCAAAGGGGTGGAAGTATTTGAAATTAACGGTCCCCTGTTTTTCGGCGCTGCTTATAAGTTTAAAGAATCAATAAAATTATTATCAAAGACTCCGAAAATTCTAATAGTCAGAATGAGACAGGTACCGGTAATAGATGCCACTGGATTACACACCCTAAAAGAAATATTAGTACAGACTCAACATCAAGGAACAAAAATAATTCTTTCAGGAGTATTGCCTTCCCTATATAAAGAGCTTGAAAAGCCTAATATTATAGGTCTCGTTGGTAAAACAAATGTTTTTGAAGATATCGATGAAGCCCTTATTCATGCAAATAATTTAATGAACCAGGACATTTGACATTCATAGAAAACGGCTTCAAAACTCTATTTCTCTTCCATTTTTTTCAAAAAATAAAATTGATGATACAAAACTTGATTAATTGCATAAAGTGTTTAACTTCGTAATGTTTTCAATCAATAAAAGTAAAGAACAAAACATAGAATCATCAAAAGGCAAGATGACTTTGTAGTAAAGCTCCAAAATTGGAGCTTTACTTTTTTAGAAAACTAAGTAATAGGATTTATAGAAATTATATTAGTATTATCGTAAACGACTTTAAGCATCGCTTTCTTAATTTCTCTATTCAGTGGGATATCTTTGTTTTTAAGAACATACCGATATTTGAATGTTGTAGATTCCTGGCCTGATCGATCAATGAACAAATGACCTATCTCCCTATTCATTAAATGTTCTGAATAACCCGAAAGAACCGTTTTCAGTTTTGATTCAATTTCCTCATACGGTATTTTCATTTTGTTATTTATCTCAAAGGAGATAATGAATGCATCTTCACCAATTGCACTATAATTTATGAGATCATGTAAATAAATAGTATTGCTAGGTATATATACTAACTCTTCATCATCATTTCTTAAAGTAATCATGGTCAGCGAAAAATCTATTATTTCACCTATATGCTTTCCAATTTGTACGTAATCACCTATTTTTAATTTATCTGAAAAAGCCAGGATCATTCCACTGATGATATTAGCTATATAATCTTTCATAGTCACTGCAATTGCTGCTGATATCAGCGAGATTCCTGTAAAAAATTCAACAGGTTTCATTTTTAACAGATATAGAATGAAATAGACCACACTGCCAGCTATGATTAAAAAATAAATATTGGCTAAGCCCACCACTACGTTGTCAGTCTCCCGAGGGGACATTTTTTTTCTCCTTCGGTATAGGAAAGTCAGGATATCTCTTCCTAGTTCAGCGATAAACAGAAATAATAAAAACCCTATAATACCACCTGAAAAGTGCTTTGGAATATAAAAATCTCTTTGAAGGAAATCCAAATTTTCATTTAAAACAAATAAAACTGAAATACTGATAACTTTCAGAAATCGAAGCAATACATTCATAAATATTAATTCTAAAAAGGAATTCGCAAAAATACAGATCTTTTAAAGGGAATTCCGTTATTTTGAGCTTCAATCATTTCAATATGGAATTACATTTTTTTGACCAGCAAACGTATCACCTCAGAAGAAAAAAATTAGCCGAATCAATGGGTAGTGGACTCATTTTTTTACCTGGCAATGAAGAGAGTGGGATAAATTATAAGGACAATACCTATCCATTTAGACAGGATAGTTCATTTTTATATTATGCCGGGATTGATCGGGCAGGCCTAAGTTTGGTCATCGATTGCACTACCGGAGAATCTATATTAATTGCTGATGAACTCACAGTAGATGATATAGTATGGACAGGGCCCATGCCGAGCCTAATTCAACTCGCTGAACATACCGGGATTGACAGGATAATAAGTGTAGAAAAAGGCATTGAGTTTTTTCACGCTGCTATTAATAAAAAAATTCCCGTTCACTATTTGCCCATATATAGGGGTGATCAAGCATTTAAGATTTCAGATTATTTACATACTACACCCCAATCTATTGACAATGGATACAGCGAGACACTGGCAAAAGCAGTAGTAAATCAAAGAGAAATAAAATCTAAAGAGGAGCTGAAAGAATTAGAAGTAGCTATTAATTATTCCGGAGAAATGCACTATACCTTGATGACTCATGCAAAAATTGGAATGACAGAAGCTCAGTTAATGGCCAAAGTGAGAACCACCTGTCTCGCCCATAATGTGGATATCCCTTATGCCATAATTCTTAGTGTAAACGGGCAAACCTTGCACAATCACTCTTATGATAATACTTTAAGATCAGGTCAATTAGTACTGGGAGACTTTGGAGCTGAATCTCCTATGCATTATGCAGGGGACATTACACGCACAGTTCCCGTTGATAAAAAATTTACTCCATTGCAAAAAGATATTTACAATTTGGTACTAAACACCCTTCAAACCTCCATTGACTCAGTAAAGAATGGTGTTGCCTACAAATCAATTCATTTAAAGGCAGCTAAAACAATTGCTTCAGGAATGAAGGATCTTGGATTCTTAAATGGTGATCCTGAAGAAATAGTAGGATCTGGAGCTCACGCTTTGTTTTTTCCTCATGGGCTTGGACATCCTCTTGGATTAGATGTACATGATATGGAAGGTATAGGTGAGCAATATACTGGATATGAACCAGGTATGGAAAGAAGCAAAGAGTTCGGATTAAAATCCCTGAGGTTAGCCAAAACATTAAAGACGGGTATGGTGCTTACTGTAGAGCCAGGTATTTATTTTATTCCTGAATTGATTTCTATTTGGAAAGCTCAAAATAAATTCTCTGATTTTATCAACTACGCAGCCATAGAAAAAGTATTGCCTTTTGGAGGTATCCGTATTGAAGATAATGTGAGTGTGCGGGATCATGACAGTATAATCCTGGGTAATCCAATACCCAAATCAGTTACTGAAATAGAAGAACTTAGAATATACGCCTATCAATAAATGTTCTGTCAAAACTTTCCACATCTATGAAAATATTCCTGTCTGAATATCGACACGATTATACTACTTATACTTTTGGATACACTATATATGCACTATTTGAGAGTACGGAAGATTTGAACACTCTTTACCAGGAAGGATTCCTTCCCTATTCAGGCAATATTAGCATACCCCAGAATTTGTATTATAAATCGAGAGGCCTAAGGGTCATTACGGATGACTTTAAAGACAGCAGCGAAAATAGAAGAGTGAATAGAAAAGTAGCCGAACTAAAAATTCAAAGTGAAGTCATTCCTGTGGGACAATTCAATGAATGGGATCCTTTTATTGAATTTGCAAATCGATATAGTAATGAAAGAATCGGAGAGCTGAAAATGCCATTACAAAGACTGAAATACATTACGGAGCGTACTTATTTAAGTCATGTAATAAAATTCAAATCTGATGAAAAAATTATTGGCTATATATTAGCCATCATCACGGATAAAATTTTTCACTACTGGTTTTCATTTTACGATACCTCCTTTCTTGAAAAGGGGATTCCACTAGGCAAATGGCTTATGTGGAAAGGGATTCATATTGCCAAAGATTATGGTTGTACTCACGCTTATCTTGGAAATGGATATTTAGAGTCTGCTCTGTATAAAACCCGGGATTTTAATGCTGTCGAATTTTATAATGGGAATGCATGGAGCGATGATATTTCAGACTTTCAATCCCGGTGTACAAGTGATAACAGTCTAAAAGAATTGGACTTATTCAAACTCTTACCTGGTCAACAAGAATGGCTAAATAATTTATAGATCGCTCAAATAATTTAAAGATTATTTTATCTGAATGGTATACCTTTCACTTTGGTCTTCACTCGCAACAAATACCTATCAGCTGTAATATACAATACACTGCCATCGTCACCCCAACCACAATTAGCTGTTGCTTGAGTAGTTTCTATCCTGGCCAACAACTCACCCTGGGGCGATACTACTAATATCCCACCCGGACCGGTACCCCAAATATTTCCAAGATGATCAATTTTTATTCCATCGGGCCCACCTGATAATCCAGATTTATTCAATGCAGTACAATCAAATAATATGCTCCCCTTACCCACTTTACCATTTGATTTGACTGGGTATTTCATATAATATGGCTTTTCAGGATCTGATTGGCCGATATATAAAGTCTGCTCATCGGGAGAAAGTGCTAGCCCATTTGGCCTGGTAAGATTTCTAATTATTTGAGTGGTTTTACCTTTCTCATGCATATAAACGCCGTACACACCCGTCTCTGCTATATCTTTTTCTTGCAGTGGCATACCATATGGAGGATCAGTAAAATAAACTCTACCATTGGATCCAATGATCACATCATTAGGCGAATTGAATCTTTTCCCTTTATAATTATCAGAAATGGTCCTTTTTCCTCCTGGTACGTTTAAAGGCATAATGGAAACTCTTCGATCACCATGCTCACAAGAGATTAAGTTTCCTTTTCCATCTACTGTGAGTCCATTACTTCCTGGCTCTCCACTATATCTTCCTATTCCGGTATAGCCTGATGGCTTGATAAAGGGTATTGCACCTTTGCCATTATCTGTCCAAATGAAAACCGTATTTTGCGGCACATCACTAAAAAGGATCGATTTGCTTTCTTTCCACCAAACCGGGCCTTCCGACCAATCATAGCCATCAGCCAATATTTCAATGGGAGCGTTAGAATCTATTAAATCCCTGGCTGACTCTTTTACAATTACAATTCTTCCTATTGTGGGATAAGTTGATTGACTCATAGCAATATGCGTAATAAATAGTAAGATCAAAAAATGATTCCATTTCATAATAAGATTAAATTTAAAATGTTTTATTCAATGCCCAGCCTTTAATATTTACACCATTAAAAGTACCACTACTCATGAATAAAATCAAAGTATTAGTCCTATCGATTTGATTCAGATATTCTTCGAGTTGTTCATTCTGAGTAAATATATATAGATCGGGTTTCATAAAAGCTGATTTAATAAATGCTGAATCCAGATCGGGCATACGCTTGATATCCAACGTATGTTTATTAAAAAATACCACTGCCTCATCAGCAGGATCCAGTGCATGTGCATATTGTGGTATGAAGTTTTTATTCAAACTACTGAAAGTATGTAATTCTAAAATAGCAATTATTTTAAATCCTTCAAACTGTGCTTTTACTGCTTTCATCGTTGCTTTTACTTTTGAAGGTGCGTGGGCAAAATCCAGAAATATCCTTTCGGTATCAGAGATAAAAAGCGGTTGCATTCTCCTGGCAGCCCCTTTAAATGATTGCAAAGCTTTGACTATTTGCATTTCATTCAAACCAATATCCATACAAACTAATGTAGCTGCTTGTATATTTTCCAAATTGTGCTTCCCGAAAATCTCCAGAGCAAATTCTTCTGATTCATACTCCAGATAGGCAATGCCATTTCTGATTTTATTGGGATACACACTGTAAGATTGAACAGTCAAATCAGTCCTTTTCAAATTTTTGATTATAGCTTGCAAATCATCATCTCCGGCAAAATAATACATTTTAGCATCAAGGGGCAAATCTTCAATATACCTTTTAAAAACATTAGTATAATCATTGAAAGTAGGAAATACATTGATGTGATCCCAAGCAATGCCAGTAATAACGGTAATCTGCGGTTTATAGTGCCAAATTTTCGGTACTGGATCCATTGGTGCACTTAAATACTCATCTCCTTCAATTACCATGACAGGAGCATCAGATAATTTTATCATCAAATCAAATCCTTCTAAAGGAGCTCCTACCAAATAATCGTATTCAATATTATTCTCTTTTAATACATGCATGATCATAGAAGTAGTAGTTGTCTTTCCATGACTTCCTGCCACTACTACTCTTCTTTTATCTTTTGCATGATGGGCTATATACGCAGGATAAGACATTATTTCCAAGCCCAGCCCGGCAGCTTTCAATAATTCAGGATTATCTTTTTTTGCGTGCATTCCCACTATAATTAATTCAATATCAGGATTTATATTATTTGGGAACCAACCCGGTGGAGGAAGCAATCCATACTTTTCCAATTTATCTTTAGCTGGATTATAGATTTCATCGTCAGATCCTGTAACCTGATGTCCCGCCATTTGTAGTGCAATACTAAGATTATGCATTACAGCGCCACCCATGGCTATAATATGTATTCGCATAGGGCAAAAATGGGAAATTTTTTTTTCGTATTATGAAAAAAAATAATGTGAGCGCTTATTTGACTGGAAAGATTGCCAAACTGCAATTCCAGATCTCAACTATATTAGGTCTGCATCAGTGGATCATATAAGTCTTGAGAATCAGCCCATGAGGTCATCTTTGGTATCGATATCCCAGCACGGAATTTAACCTCCAATGAGGTACTATTTGAGTTCAGTAGGAAGCAGAAAAACCAGTTTCCAAGGCATGTGTTTTGCCTAAAATTAATTTAACAAGTTGATGTAGTGATAAAATGGGTCGATCAAGCTTCTATTCCAAGTGTCCACAACAATCCTAAAAAGGAAAGTGTATAATACCTGGATTTTCATCTCTAAAATCAATATTGGCAGCCGCTAATGCATCATCACCGAAAATTGAAGCTTAAACAGAAGTCTGACCTTTTTAAACTTAAAGCAAGTTAAAATTGCTAAGCCTATGAGCATGAATTAAAAATGAGGTTTCATAAATTTTATGTAAAAGTTAAGAAATTTAACCAAGTGATTAAAATTTCACTCCCCCAATTGGTAGATTTACTAATATTATTGGTCTAATAGTAATATGAGGTCTTAGAATATATATGTAAATTTGTAACTCACTACCTAATAATATTTTATGTCGTCAGTAGAAGTAGAATCTGTATTAAGTCAGCGGGTTTTAGGAATGACTGAATCCGCCACCTTATTAATGGCAGCCATGGCTCGTAAAATGAAAGAGCAAGGCATTGATGTAATTACATTAAGCTTAGGAGAACCCGATTTTGACACACCACAGCATATAAAAGATGCGGCTATAAAAGCCCTGGCTGATGGTTATACTAAATATACGGCAGTTGCAGGTAACCTTGATCTTAGAGAAGCTATATGCGCCAAGCTAAAACGTGAAAATGGACTTGACTATAAACCCAACCAAATAGTAGTTTCGAATGGTGCAAAACAAGATATTGCATCTCTTTGTATGGCCATGATAAACCCTGGTGATGAGGTGATCATTTTAGCTCCTTATTGGGTTTCTTATAGTGATATTGTAAAAATGTGCGAAGGAAATGCAATTATACTTTCTGCTTCGGTCGATGAAGATTTTAAAGTTTCTGCAGAGCGATTGAAAGCAGCTATTACTCCCAGAACGAAGTTGGTTATGTTTTCCAGCCCATGCAACCCCAGTGGATCAGTATTCACCCGTGATGAATTAAAAGCTATGGCGGATGTTTTAGCACCTTTTGAAGACATTTATATTATGTCTGATGAAATTTATGAGCATATCAATTTTACAGGTCAACATATAAGCATTGCTTCATTTCCTGAAGTAAAGGATCGTACCATAGTGATAAATGGTTTTTCAAAAGCATTTGCAATGACAGGGTGGAGACTCGGTTATATGGCGGCACCATTACTTATCGCAGAAGCGGTTACTAAAATCCAGGGCCAGGTCACATCTGGTGCAAACTCCATCGCGCAAAAGGCTGGCGTAGTAGCACTGAACTCAGATCTGAAGCCCACGCTTGATATGATGGAAGCTTTTAGAAAAAGGCGCGATTTGATCATTTCCTTACTTAAAGAAATACCCGGGTTTAAATGTAATTTTCCTACCGGTGCATTCTATATTTTCCCAGATATCAGCTACTATTTTGGCAAATCAGATGGAAATCAAACAATTCAAAATTCTGACGACTTTGCACTTTTTTTATTGAATGATGCACATGTAGCTACAGTAGGTGGCTCCGCCTTCGGTGATGATAATTGCTTCAGAATTTCTTATGCCGCAAGTGAGAATAATATAATAGAGGCAGTACACCGAATTAAAGAAGCAGTTTCTAAACTTAAATAATTTGTATATCTTTAATAATTAATCATGGCAGTAATTAGATTTTCGAATAACAACGCCCAGTTTTTTATTACTTTAAAAGGTCGAGTAAATGACTATTTTGAAGATAATAAAATCAAAATGACGGGCAATTACAAATTGTACATCAAGACATTTCTGTTAATGAGTGCTCTGTTAGGTATTTATAGTTGGCTCGTATTTTTTACTCCTCAAAATATATTCCTGGCACTTTCCTTATGTGGAGTTTTAGGTTTATTGTTTGCAGGCGTTGGGTTTAATGTCATGCACGATGGGGCACATGGAAGCTATTCATCAAAATCATGGCTAAACCAAATGATGGCTTATTCACTTGAATTCATGGGAGGCAGCTCTTATCTATGGAAATTAAAGCATAATGTAGCTCATCATTCATTTACCAATATTGAAGGGATGGATGAGGATATTGATATACTTCCACTTATGAGAGTCAATAAAGGACAAAAGAAAATTTGGATTCATAGATTTCAACACATCTATAGCTTCCTGCTCTATGGCCTTACTTATGTGACCTGGATTTATTTTAATGATTTTAAAAAATACTTTTTAAGGAAAATCAAAGAAACCAATGTACCTAAATTCCCGCTGAAAGATCATATCGTATTTTGGGGCACTAAGCTTACTTATCTGGCAATTTTCCTTGCCATTCCGATTTGGCAAGTTGGTCTATGGTATACCTTATTAGGTTATGGAATCATGGTATTTATCTGTGGAGTATTCATCGCATTTACTTTTCAGTTAGCCCATGTAAATGAAGAAACTGAATTTGTGATACCAGTAGGTGATAAATATACTATTGAAAATGAATGGGCTGTCCATCAAATAGTGACTACTACCAATTTCGCCACCAAACAAAAATGGCATGGATGGTTTTGGGGTGGATTGAATTATCAGATTGAGCATCATTTATTCCCAAGAATCTCTCATATACATTATCCGGCAATTAGTAAAATAGTAAAACAGACTTGCAGTGAATTTAATGTTGCATACAAAGAATTTCCTACCGTAGTAAGTGCTATTTATTCTCACCTGGTATATCTTAAAAATCTGGGTGTCGCTTAGTATTTATTCCCAATCTACTATAGTTCCATAATCAATTAAAAGCTCCTCCCCGGGAAGGATGTCTCTATTCGCTTCGAATTCCTCACCCTCGTTTATAGAAATGATATTGGGATTGTCGGAGTGATTGAGATAAAGACTGATATCCATCTTCTTAAAACCATTTGCAGGTACAAAAAAATGGGTCGTATCATACAGGCAAAAATTTTCAATCAAATATTGAGTATGCATAGGTAATGCTGCTACTTCCTCAAAACTCAATTTTACCCATCCATCATCGGTTTTAGAGAACATTTCCCGGCACCCCTTTGGAATAAAATTTATAGCAAATACACCAATCCCATGAATGCCTGATGCCTTAATCATCACATAGAGATTATCTTGTAATTCTTGAATTAATGCTGCTTTTGTCATATATCTATTTGAAAAACATAGTCGGGATGACTGGATTCGAACCAGCGACCTCTTCGTCCCGAACGAAGTACGCTACCTGACTGCGCTACATCCCGAGAAATGCAAATACGAGTATGCAATTTATATAGAAAGAATAAATAATTGTCGAATTCCACAATTTAAAAACTGACTGCTAAACCAGGTTGTGAAATACTTTTTGTACATCATCATCTTCCTCGATCCGGGCTACTAATTTCAATACTTCGTATGCTTTTTCTTCATCCAAAGTGGTTGTATTAAGGGGAATCCATTCCATTTCGGCAGAAATCACCTTGAGGTTGCGATCTTCCAATGCTTTTTGCATCGAGCCGAATTCATTGAATGGCACCCGAATCACTAATACGGACTCTTCGTTTTCTCCTGTTCCTTCTCCTATTTCTTCCAATCCAAAATCAATTAATTCCAATTCCAGATCATCTTGGTTAATACCTTCAGGATGAAGCCTGAAAACTCCCATTTTTTTAAACATAAAACTTACAGAGCCGTTAGTGCCCAGACTGCCATCATGTTTACTAAAATAGCTGCGGATATTGGCCACGGTACGGGTATTATTATCTGTGGCCGCCTCTACCAATACGGCTACTCCCCCTGGCCCATAACCTTCATACATGATTTCATCGTAATTTTCCTGGTCCTTGCCTGATGCCCTTTTAATCGCACTTTCTATCCTGTCCTTAGGCATATTTACCGCCTTACCATTGGCCATACATCTTCGCAGTTGCGCATTCAAATCAGGGTCAGGTCCACCAGCTTTTACCGCGATGATGATTTCCTTACCTATGCGGGTAAACTGCTTCGCCATGCGATCATAACGAGCAAACATTTTTGATTTTCTTACTTCGAATATGCGACCCATCGTATTTTCCTATTAAAGGCACAAAATTAATAAATTCCGGGGGTTGATGGAAGCAGATAATAATTGCGATTGCAAATACCGATGAAATGAGTACAACTTTAAAAAGTCTTCTAAGAATAATTATTGGAACGATTGGAGGGTAGCTTCTTCTACAGTATTATTCAAAATGTTAAGGAAGATCTCTCTATATGAATTATTTTAGAAATCAAACCTTAAAGCCATATTCAGACTTGTCGAAGACTTAATAGAGCTTAATAAAACAGGCGAACTAATAATAGATCCAGGGCTGGCCGATGGAGATTTATCATAGTTGGCTGAGCGGTTTTGTGATGCATGGATTGGAAAATTCAAACCTCCCAGGATGGATATCTTATTTGATAATTGATATCCTGCATTTAATCCCAACAAATATTGATTCTTTGATTTTTGATAATTATAAGTATAGGATTGGAAACTTGGGGTAGCATTTGCAAAACCCTGATTGGATTCAAATAAAATAGCAGCCCTTCTTGTAGAAAATGAATTGCGCAATTCCAAACCAGATTCTAAAAAGAACTTATTAGATACCCTATATCCCAAAGCAAGTCCTATGTGGAAATACATTTGATTATTATCTTTTACAATCAATTGATCATTAGGGCCCAATAGCAAGGTATCATTTCTAATGCTGGCTATATTCCTATTGGATTCAAATACAATGCCTTTTATCGTACCTAATGATGAGGATGAATTGGTAATATCTAAATTGTTCTTTGAAATGGCAAGTGAAGGATCATTCGTTACTTGACCAATAGAGCTAAAGGATTTGCTGTTTCTCATAAGCATATAATTCAGGCCTAATTTGCCAATTCCATAAAATCGATTCGAAATACTAAGCCGATATCCCAGGTCAGCATTGGGAATATAGTGTGACGATAAACCGTTTTTATTAAACTGATAAGCTGATCCGACTTGTAGTAGTAAATTAGACATTGGCTCTAATTTCTGAGAAGGATTATTTATTAAAATGGGTTGAAAATTGGCAGCGAAGGTTAGATCCACAATTTTCTGGTTCATCCTATCCCCACCATAAACCAAAGGAGTCAAAATATTATCTATTGCAGAGATATAAAAAAACATGTTTTGTCCTTTAGAAATCGCGGACTCTACTTCTTGGTCCGAAGCAGTTGAAGAAGGCTCAGCTACAGCTACCGAATTTGAAATAGCTTCTCTACCTGATTTACTTTGCAAGGTCGATTTCTTTTCGTCTTTTGAAAAGAGTCCTTTTGGGCTTCGAACAGAAGATAATTCAGATTCTGTATTATTTAAAACCAAATCCGTATTAGAAGCACCCACGTTAACTTTAGAATTCAATCTGGTCTTGCGAATACTACTTCTTGCATTCAAAGAAATCTCAGGTGAACCTTTTATAATTTCTTCCTTTGATTTTGAAGATGAAGTCTGCTCGTTCAATTCTGAATTTCCAGGCAATATGGATGGTTGATGTGTGGTGAATTCATTTTTTATTTCTAAGGTCTCATTTTTAAATTTATCCAAATTAAACAACCAGGTGCTTGAAATCCCAAGTCCAGCCAGTAGAAAAATCCAAAAAAGTCTGTTATCTTTTCTCCTAACGGGCAATTCAATATCAAGCTGCTGCCTGACTTTTGACCATCCTGCATTTTCCATATTTTTCATATCCGTAATGTATGAATGCTTATTTGACATAGGATTCATTTATTTTTTTTTGAGCAATTTTTTCTTTTAATAAAGTTCTTGCCTGATGGAGGTACCATTTAGAAGTGCCTTCACTAATGCCAAGTTTCTGTCCAATTTCCTGATGAGCATAACCTTCGATGGCATACATATTAAACACTGATTTGTGTGTATCCGGCAAAGCATTGATATAGCCAAACAATTCATCTGCATCCCATGATGCCGCCAAATTATCATCATTCAATGTTCTTACTTCATCCAGCTCCAAAAATTTTAGACTTTTCTTAGATCTGAAATGATCCACTACACTGTGATACATGATCTTTTTCATCCATCCTTCAAACGATCCGGTAAACTGGTACTTAGGAATATTTTTAAACACTTTCATAAAGGCATCATGCGTAATTTCCATGATCAATTCCTGGTCGGTAGTATATCTAAACCCCATTTTATAAAGAGTATCAAAATATTTGCGATATAACTTTTCCTGGCATTTCCGGTCATTGGAAATACAACCTTCAATCAAGGTCTTGTCATCGAGTTTCTTCGCAGAAAATATACCCATTTATGATTAGTGAATAGCGATTGCTATTTTAAATTCTGTCCGCCTAAATAATATGTCTTCATCTACAAAAGTACTCCCTTCTGTATAGGCATAATAGGCTTTTTGCAAAATCATTCCCACACCCATAGTCCATGAAATCTTTTTCGTTACTCCAAATTCATAACCGAAAAAAGGATTATAAAACATACCTCCCTTTTTGTCTGCCAGGCCATTGATGAAATTATTGGATATAAATCCATACCCTGATTTAAATTGGATAACCGGTGTAGAGTAATTCTTTACCAATCTCCATTTTACATCGGCGAATACCGGCATCAACATTCTCCTGGCATCCAAATCATAGTTATATAATCCCACACCTGCACCTAAAGCGAGGTGAAAATTAAGATAATACTGGCCAGAAAGTGCCAAGCCAGTAGAAATAGAAGGAGAACCGATATTCCTTACTCCATTGGATACCGCCATTAATTCTGTATTCATACCCCATTTGTAACCGGGTGCTTCGAAGATTCCATTTTCATGTCTGGAGTGTAGTGGTTTCATTCTATAGATATCCTGTTCTTTAACCTCTACCAAGGCACCATTTTCTAATTTTATTTTATAAGGCCCATCGGCGGTCTTACCCATTATTTCACCAATAAAGGATATGTGATTTTTCTTCACAATTTTATATCGAGCATATTGAATGGTGTCCTGTGATCTGCTCATCACACTCCATAAAAATAGAGGAATGAAAAATATAATCGCTTTCATATAGATTTCAATTTTTGACTATTGGAATAGTACTGATGGTCTTAATATTTTTCGGATTTGTTGCATCTAACTGAATCAGGCCTGATTCTCCTACTACCAATAACTGTGCTTTACTCAGTGCGATCACATCATAGGCAGGAAACCCGGTAAGGTGGTTTAAAAGATTTTTATCAATACTATTGACATCACTTATATTAAATACTTTAAATCCAAATGCTCCTTCACATAAGTAAAGGTTTTCACCCACCACTGAAAGTCCTTGCGGATTTGACATCGGGTATCTTTTAATCAACCGGGGTGAAGTAATATTTTTTATATCTACTACATCCAGTTCATTATCTACATTTTGACATCTGCTACTTCCACTTCTCAATGTGATGTAAGCAATATCACCATCGACAAATACAGGATCACAAGCCTGCGCATGAGTAAAGCTACTAAGTAAAGTTGGTGCTTCAGGATTAGAATTATCCAATATAAACATGCCAGTGGACGCTCCTACAAAAAGCTTGTCTTTGTATGGAAAGAGCGTTTCTATATTCCATGATACGGGAATAGATTTTCCTTCCCGAGGATTTTTAGCATCATCTACATAGATCACGTGTAAATCACTTTGATCAATGCCATATAAATAATTGTCCACTATCCCAAATCTGCTCATGGAACCACCAACTCCTGTCGCTGCTGCAACCGCATTGCCAGGGCTGGAGGCTACTCCTGATTTAGAATCAAAGTTGGCATTAAGAAATATGCCTCCGCCCCTTGATTGGAAAAAACCAAGATTGAAATTGGGATCAGAACAATCCAGCACTTGAGTTTCTTTAGTCTCAGCATAACCAACCAAAATAGGTTGACTACCCCATTGCGGGTTCCATCCGAATGATTTGGAAAATACCGCTTGTAATATCTTTACCACTTTGGGAGCTGCCAGGTTTGAAATATCTATTGCCAAAAGATCGATGGCATTGTCAGCATACAGAATATCATCTTTAATAGCCATATCGCGATTCCCTGGAATATTGATGAAAGTAATATTCCGGGGTGCAGCTGCATTACTATTATCATATATATGTATGCCTTCATTTATTTCATTGATAAGTAAATAGTCACCATATGAATATATTTTCCCAGGATGCCTTAATTCTCTTCCGATAGTAACTCCTACTTCAGCCCGCAAAGCCTCCACCGTCTTATAGATAGGATCAAAGCGAACAAAAGTCCGGTGACTGGTGCATTCATCTCGCAGACAGGAAGAAAATGTGATACCAAGAGAAAACAATAAAAGCAATAGGAGATTTTTCATATTAATTTGTTTTAATACTGTTATAGACGCATGTAGTGATAGATTGGTTGGTAAAAAAACTGGAAAATTGAAAAGTCTTCTTATTTTGACAGTTCTATTTTAATACTGAAAAAATCTGCTTATGGACAGGCCTGGTGACTGGTTTAAGGACGCTATTATCTATCAAGTCCACCCTAAAACTTATATGGATTCCAATGGAGATGGTATAGGAGATTTCAATGGATTGATTTCAAAGCTGGATTACATTAAGGAATTAGGTGTAAATACCGTTTGGGTAATGCCTTTTTATCCCAGTCCATTGCGGGATGATGGCTATGATATAGCAGATTATTATCATATAAATCCTTCATATGGCACCCGGGAGGAATTACAAGTGCTCATAGATGGCGCTCACCAACGGGACCTTCGCGTCATTATCGAATTGGTCATTAATCATACCAGTGATCAACATGAATGGTTTAAGCGGGCAAAAGCTTCTCCCCCTGATTCATCCTATCGAAATTACTATGTGTGGTCAGACAATCCTGAAAAATATAAAGGCGTACGAATCATATTCACCGATACTCATACATCTAATTGGACTAAAGATGAAGAGACCGGTATGTATTACTGGCATAGATTTTTTTCACACCAACCAGATTTGAATTTTGACAATCCAGATGTACAAGAAGAGATTTTCAAGGTAATGGATTACTGGGCCGCTGCCGGTATAGACGGCTTTAGATTGGATGCTATCCCCTATTTATTTGAAAGAGAAGGTACCTCTTGTGAAAATCTTCCGGAGACCCATGCTTTTCTTAAAAAACTAAGATCTCATTTAGACCAAAAGCACCAGGGCTTATTATTCCTTTCGGAAGCCAATATGTGGCCAGAAGATACGGTTCAATATTTTGGCGAATCAGATGAGTGTCATATGAATTACCATTTCCCTGTTATGCCCCGGCTTTATCTCGCCTTGAAAAAAGCAGATCGTACTCCAATTGAATACATTATGAACCGTACCCCTCAGATTCCTGAAGATTGTCAATGGGCCGTGTTTTTAAGATGTCATGATGAACTCACCTTAGAAATGGTGACCTTAGAAGACAGGAATTTCATGTGGGACAATTATGCCGCAGATAAAAGGGCACGCATCAATTTGGGAATCAGAAAAAGACTGGCTACTCTTATGGATAATGATCAAAGAAGGATCAGACTTATGAATGCCATTTTATTTTCATTGCCCGGGACTCCCCTGGTCTATTATGGTGATGAAATAGGAATGGGCGATAATATCTGGCTCAACGATCGTGATGGTGTGCGTACCCCCATGCAATGGAATGCTGGTAGAAATGGAGGTTTCTCAGACGCCCCCAAAGAAAAACTGTATTTGCCCATCATTGAAAGTGACGAATATCATTATACCAAAAGAAACGTAGAAGCTGAAGAAGCGGATTCGGATTCATTATTACACTGGATGCGAAATATCATTTCTATTCGAAACCAACATCGGGTATTTGGCAGAGGTACATTCACTTTCGCTAACGCTGATCACCCTTCCATACTCAGCTATTGGAGAGAATTTGAACATGAGGTGGTATTAGTAGTTATCAACTTGAGTGATATACCTCGTACTACTACCATCGATTTAAACAAGCCCGGTTATGCATCTGAATTGGAAGACCTCATAGCTTTTGCAAAAATCTTCCCGGAAGATGGAAAACTTACACTTGAATTAAATCCTTATGATTTTCTATGGATGAAACAAGTAGATACTGAAAATTTACTTTTAGCAGAAAGTTATCTGGCCATGAGCATGCATTAGTTTTATATTTGATAATAGTTTCAAATGAAAAAAAGATTATTTCTCAAGACTGGAGCTGCTCTTACTGCGGGTAGTTTACTTTCACCTCTTCAATCGTGTATGAATCAACCAAAACCAACCATCACTAATTGGTCTGGTAATCTTATCTATAGCACTAAAAATATTGATTACCCTACTAGCTTGGATGAATTGTCTTCCATAGTAAAAAAGCATTCTAAGATCAAGGCCCTGGGCACTCAACATTGTTTTAATAATATTGCTGATTCAGAACATCATTTGGTCTCCACTAAAAATTTAAATGAAATCATTTCCATTGATAAAGTAAATCATACTGTCCATGTAGAGCCCGGCATTAAATATGGCACTTTAGCAGCGTATTTGCAGAAGGAAGGATTCGCATTGCACAATCTGGCCTCCTTGCCACATATCTCCGTTGGAGGTGCTTGTACCACTGCTACCCATGGCTCTGGCATTAATAATGGCAACCTCGCCACCCAAGTAGTGGCTTTCGATTTATTGCATGCAGACGGAAATGTAAATTCCTATTCAAAGACAAAGGATGCAAATTCATTTAATGCAGCTTTAATAGGTTTAGGTGCACTCGGAATTTTCACAAAAATGACTTTATCCATAGAACCTACTTATCAGGTAAGACAAGATGTTTTCGAAAATTTACCATTTGAGATGCTAAAAAGTCATTTTGAAGAAATCATGTCCGCAGGATATAGTGTTAGCCTGTTTACAGATTGGATGAATAATAATATAAGTGAGGTTTGGATAAAATCAAAAATGATAGAAGATCAGCCATTTACTCCTTTGACTGATTTATTCGGAGCCAGGCCAGCTACAAAAAATATTCATCCTATTATTGAACTGGATGCCATCAACTGCACCGGGCAATTAGGCATTCCCGGTCCATGGCATGAGCGACTGCCCCATTTCAAAATGAATTTCACACCCAGTAGTGGCAAAGAACTGCAAGCTGAATATTTGATACCCATAGAGTATGGATATGATGCATTAAAAGCTATCAATGATCACGGTACTGCATGGAAAAATGATTTGTTTATCTCCGAAATCAGAACTATTAATGCTGATGATTTGTGGATGAGCACTGCTTCTCAGAGAAAATCGGTAGCCATCCATTTTACCTGGAAGCAGCAGGACAATGTCTATCAATTACTGCCTAAAGTAGAAGCCTTATTAAAACCATTTGCGGTAAGACCTCATTGGGGCAAACTGTTTGCCTTGGATAAAAAATATTTCCAATCAGTGTATCCGCGTTACGGTGATTTCCAGGCCTTTGTAAAAGAGTTAGACCCAAGCGGAAAATTCTCCAATAAATATTTGCAAGATGTACTCTGATCTAGTGAAGAAAGTTTAGATCAACTTTTATTGATGCAATTCAGATCTTCGAAAGCTGCCTTTAGTCTTTTCTTGAAATTATCCTCACCAGCACGAAGCCATTTTCTCGGATCGTAATGGCTCTTATTGGGTTTCTCAGCACCATCTGGATTACCTAACTGAGCCTGCAGATAGTCTTTTTTCTTATCGTAATATTCTTTTACACCTTCCCAGAATGCCCATTGCATGTCCGTATCTATATTCATTTTAATAGCACCATAGCTTATAGCTTCACGGATATCTTCTCTTGAGCAACCCGAACCGCCATGGAATACAAAATTTACAGGTTGGTCTGCGGTGGTTTTGAATTGATCTTTGATATGATTTTGGGAGTTCTTAAGAATTACTGGTTTAAGAGCTACATTTCCCGGAGCATAAACACCATGTACATTTCCAAAAGCAGCTGCAACAGTGAAGGTATTGGCAATTTTAGACAACTCTTCGTATGCTTGAGCCACATGCTCAGGCTGCGTGTACAACTTTGAATTATCTACACTGCTATTATCTACACCATCTTCTTCTCCTCCAGTGACTCCCAGTTCTATCTCAATGCCCATACCTATGCGAGCCATTCTCTTAAAATACTTTTTACTTATGGAAATATTTTCATGAATAGGCTCTTCACTTAAATCCAACATATGGCTGCTGAATAAGGGATGGCCTTTAGTCTTAAAATATTTTTCTCCTATCTCTAATAGTCCATCTACCCAGGGAAGTAAGGTTTTTGCGCAATGATCAGTGTGGATCACTACCGGGACACCATAAGTTTTTGCCATTATATGGATGTGCATGGCACCAGAAACAGCGCCCAGGATAGAAGCCTGCTGCACATCATTTTTTACTCCTTTACCTGCAATAAAAGAAGCACCTCCGTTTGAAAATTGAATGATCACCGGGCTATTTACTTCACGTGCTGTCTCTAATACCGCATTTATAGTGTTTGTTCCAGTTACATTTACAGCTGGAATAGCAAATCCATCAGCATTTGCATAATCATAAAGCTCTTTCAAGGATGGTCCGTAAACGACTCCTGGCTTTAATTTTGAATTTATCATAAGTATTTTTAAATTATTTTGAGTTGAGTTTATTTAGATAACGCCCAAATGACTGAGATACCTTTCTGCGTCTAATGCCGCCATACAACCGGTACCGGCAGCGGTCACCGCTTGTCTATATACTTTATCCTGAGCATCACCACTTACAAATACTCCGGGGCGATTCGTTTTACTGGTACCTGGTTCTGCAATTAAATAGCCACTATCATCCATGTCCAGCCATCCATTAAATATATCTGTATTGGGTTTATGCCCTATGGCCACAAAAAATCCTGAAACAGGGATTTCTGCGATTTCATTGGTTTTATTATTTTTCAAAACCATGGATTGCACGGATTTTTCCCCTTTAATTTCTAATGTTTCAGTATTCCACCATTCCTGAATATTAGGGGCCTGGAGTACTCTTTCCTGCATTATTTTAGAAGCTCGGAGCTCATCTCGTCTTACTATCAAGTGTACCTTAGTACAAAGTTTAGAAAGATATAAGGCTTCCTCGGCAGCTGTATCACCGCCGCCTACTACTGCCACTTCTTTGCCTCTAAAGAAAAAGCCATCACATACAGCGCATGCACTTACTCCTTTATTCATAAATGTCTTTTCCGATGGTAATCCGAGCCACTTTGCACTGGCTCCGGTAGAAATGATGACTGCATCCGCCTCTATGTCAAGTCCTGCTTCTGACACTAATTTATGCTTTGGACCTGTAAAATCCACTTTTTCTATCCTTTCATATCTGAGTATGGTACCAAACCGTTCTGCTTGTTTCCTCAAATCTTCCATCATCTCAGGGCCTAAAATTCCATTAGGATATCCTGGAAAATTTTCTACATCAGATGTAAGGGTTAACTGACCACCTGGTTCAGTACCCGTGTACAATAATGGTTGCATGCCAGCTCGGGCAGCATAAATAGCTGCAGTGTATCCTGCCGGTCCAGATCCAATAATAACACAGTGATGTTTTTCCATAATGAGGTGCAAAGTTAAAGCTTTTCAAGTGGTTTTTGAGTATTGGAATCAGATAGATCAATACCACTATATTTCGTCTGTAAAAACCACATGTTCAACGATTTTTTTTTGTTTTATTGAAAATAAGTAGTTAGTTCGTAGTATGAATTACCTGGTGTCTTGGTATTCGAAAGGATTTTGGATTGCCACTTTCGCATTAGTGCTTTGGCATGCCCTTAAAGATAAAGGTGGCTGGGCAAAATTAGCACAGCTGGGCTTAGTCATTGGAATTACTATCTATGCCATTTCATTTTCTTTCATTCAAGTAACGGCTGAGTCAAAACTGATCATCTTAGTAAAAGATCTTTTATTATTAGGTATTACTTCTCTATTATTCCAATTATTAGGTAAGTATAAAAGTATCTATTGGCTGAGTGTCATACTGTTATATGCATTTTCAAAATTGTTCCTCGGAGAATGGCAGAGAGCTCAGGTGTATAATCACCAGGCCGTAATCAACACTGAAAACGAATGGGAGTTATTAGTTTCATTAGATGATAAATCTTCCTACCCTATTTTAAAATCATTTGTAGAAAGCCATGATTTAATGGTTCAACCGGCTTTCTCTATGAATGAAGCTGAGCATACCACCCTGGACAATTATTATTCGATAGAAATACCCGAAGATCAGGAAAAGAATATTATAGATATTAAGGCTCAGTTAAGCTCTTTAAAATGTATTTCATGGCTGGAAAACAATGAAAAAATACAAGTAGAACCAGATATCCCTGCCCATGATATTAACCGGGTTTTTAAGCCCCTAGTCAACGATCCATATGCTTCTAAACAATGGGCAGCAGATGCTCTGGGCTGGAACGAAATTTATAAGCTCTATAAATCTGGTATATTGAAGGTCAGGAAAAAATCTAAGATCTTTATTCTGGATACTGGCATAGACGGCAATCATGAAGATCTAAAGGATCAATATGTATCCATTGATGCTAAAAATGATACTGATGATAAAGGACATGGAACGCACGTAGCAGGTATTGCAGCTGCTATTTCTAATAATGGTAAAGGCATCAGTTCTGTTATTCCATCGAACGAATTTGTTTCCATCACCAGTATAAAAGTGCTTGGTTTTTACGGTGCAGGTACTCAACGGGATATTATAAATGGAATGCTAAAAGCTACAGATAATGGAGCCACGGTAATCAACCTGTCCCTGGGTGGCTTATCGCTGGATTCAAGGCAAAAAGCTTATAGTGAAGCTGTAGAATATGCTAATCTAAAAGGATGTATAGTGGTGGTAGCTGCTGGAAATGATAATGCAGATGCCCGCCATTATGCTCCTGCCAATGCTGATGGAGTAATTACGGTCAGTGCAATAGATACTAATTTTAATAAATCTTCTTTCTCCAATAGTGTAGAATTCATAAAAAATAAAATAGCAGCTCCGGGAACAGATATTTTCAGTACTATCCCCAATAACCAATATGCATCATTTAATGGTACCAGCATGGCTGCACCCTATGTTACAGGATTAGTAGCTTTATTAAAAAGTATAAAACCCGAATTGACTACAGACCAGGTATATCAAATACTTTCAGAAACCGGATCTTTAAGTAAAACGCCTGATAAAACGGGTAGAATAATTAATGCCGAAAAAGCAGTCTCAGCAGTAATTTCATCACACTAGGATTGAATAAATCTTTTGACCAGGCTTAGAAACTATTCACATTAGTGATTGGTTCGTATTATAATTGAAAATTTTTTAATGGATTTTATCCAGGAAGTGACTTTTTAAAAAAGCTCTAAAGTATAATCTTATACGATTGGTAAATGTCACAAACCAGTAAAAAATCCATTCCTCTTTCAGGCATATGCTGCGGCTAAATCAAAATCATTTTTTAGACTAGGTTTCGAAACTCACCACTTTCACTGGCTGTCCCCACATCATGATTGAAAATTCTTCCTCAATGGGCTTTATCCGGCAGGTAATTTTTTTGCCTTGTATTTTTAGTTGATCAGGCATATGCACAGGTCTGTATTTTTCACCATTATCGCCTATGACAGCCCAGAATCCTGTAGCAATATTGATATACTCTACAGTACCATTGATTTTGATTGATTTCATGCTAAAAACAAATTTAACCCATTGTGTTGGACATCGGGCTAAATTTTTCGATAGTCTGCTTTAAAAAGCGGATCATCTCCTGTTGTTCATGGATAGTTTCATCCTGGTGTTGCAAAATTTGCTCTAATGGACTGGTATACTTACCATGATTAAAGGCTGCAATGCGCAATCTTACAAACCAAATTTCTCTGATACTTTCAGCAGCTAAATGAAAAGGCCTGTATGAATCATTATCTGAAATACAATAAAGTGAACGATTCTTCCTCAATTCGTTATTTACCCTTTTCACTATGACATCTGTATTGGTAGCTATCACATAGATATGATCATCTTTTATTCCATGCAGCCACTGAGAAGGCTCTATAAAACTACAAACTACGGTATCCCCATCAGCCAGCCTGGGCTCCATACTATCGCCTGATACATCAAACGACCGGTGTGTGCCTTGGCTAAATCGATAATCTGGTAGCGAATAGGTAGGCAGCTCTGAGTAAAAAGTAGAATCTGCCATATCACTTACATAACCTGCCTGGGCAGGAATAGGTACATGCACTATTCGCTCCTCATTTTGCTTATCGGTGACTATCGTAAGCACTCTGAATTCCTTGGTCGACTTTTCCTCATTAAACATATCGCCCTCACCGGTAAGCAGGTAAGGCATGCGAATATTATACATTTTACAAGCCTTATGTACCAAATCATGACTATCATGTAACAGCGGCAGGATATTGACAAAATTCTCTGGTAAATAATCTAAGGAAAGTGCAAATTGCCTCAAAGATCGCACCTTTTCCTGAGCGCAAAGTGCTTTAATACATTCGTGAAACCGTTGGGACAAAGCGTTCATATTAAAAAAATATGATATATGTTTAAGCCTCAAATATAAGCAGAAATGTGATAGTTGGACATATTTTACTAAATATTTTTAGTCAAACGAAGTATACTTCAATTTTGCAAAATGAATAAGTGGTCAAAAAGATCTGGCAATCTTTAAAAAGTCCATAGCATCCAGAGAAGCACCCCCCACTAAGGCACCATCTACATCAGGTTTTGCAAAAATTTCTTTTGCATTGGAACCCTTAACTGAGCCGCCATATAAAATGGTAAATTCATCAGCAATGGCTTCTCCATATGCCTGGTTTATCTGTTTACGGATAAATTGATGCATATCCTGGGCTTGCTCAGGTGAAGCCGTAACACCGGTTCCAATAGCCCATATAGGCTCATAGGCTATGACGATTTTAGCAAATTGATCTGTGGAGAGATGAAACAGGCCATTTTGTAATTGCAATCGAACAAATTCATTTTGTTTGCCTTCATTTCTAATATCTAATGACTCCCCTACACAAAAGATGGGAATCAGTCCTGCGCTTAATGCCGCATCAATTTTAGCGGCTAGTAAAATATCTTGCTCTCCAAAAAATTGCCTGCGTTCTGAGTGACCCAGTACTACATATGGAACTTGTATAGATGATAGCATTTTGGCAGAAATTTCTCCAGTAAATGCTCCTTTCTCTTCCTGATGACAATTTTGAGCCCCCACGCCAAGAGCTGAGCCATTTAGAGCTGCAACCACAGGAAATAAATGAGTAAAAGGTGGGATTATGATCATTTTAGGTTCCTGCTGGTTATAGTTTTCTGCCAGGGTCTTTGCCAGGAGTACTCCATCGGAGACCGTTGTATTCATTTTCCAATTACCAGCCACTATTTTTTTCCTAGTCATTCTATTGATATTTTTAATTGCCATAAAGGTAAAAATCCTCCATAATTGGACGACCATTCACGCAAAAAGATTCTGAAATAATAGAATAAAAAATGTGTAGAAATTTGGTTTACAATGACTACAGGGGCTTATATAAATTTAATATTGAAATTTACAATCGTTTCAGAATGAAACATTTAAATTGCGTCTTTTGAAGTAAAATATGAATAAAAAGATTTTGCCCTTTCTTGAAAGAGATTTGAGTTGGCTGATGTTTAATTATAGAGTTCTGCAGGAGGCAAAAGATCTTACCGTTCCATTATTGGACAGGCTCAAGTTTGTGGCCATTTACTCGTCCAATTTAGAAGAATTTTTTAAAGTAAGAGTAGCGCAGATCAGAAGACTAGTCAAGACTGGAAAGGAAACAAAAAAACAACTCAATTTTCAACCAGAAGCTTTATTAAAATCAATTTTAAATGTAGTAAATAGTCATCAGCAGGAACTCAATAAAATATTCAATCAACAAATACTCCCTGAGTTGAGTTTAAATGGAATATTCATCGATTCTCCGGATGGACTAACCGCCAGGCAAATTGATTTTGTGGATGATTATTTCAAGGAATATTTGCAAGCTTATATCCAACCTATTCTTTTGATTGATGGAAAAATAAAGCCTTTTTTAAATAGCGGAGCCTTATATTTATTTCTGCACCTGGTAGACAAAAAATCGAGTAAAAAGCAAAATCAATATGCCATAGTAAGGCTACCCTCTGATCAATTACCCAGATTCATTATACTTCCTGAGAATAAAAGACATGAGCATCATCTGATGATGTTAGACGATATTGTAAGATTGAGCGTACAGCATGTATTTCCGGGATTCTATTTACAGCAGGCGTATTCTTTCAAGCTTACCCGGGATTCAGAATTGTATATTGAAGACGAATATAAAGGCGACCTGGTGGCTAAGATCAAAAAAAGTCTTATAAAAAGAAATGTCGGATCTGTATCAAGATTAGTGTATGACAGAACGATGCCTCCTAATATGCTTAAATTATTGCAAAAAACATTCAGTATTACTAATGGATCGCTCATCCCGGAGGGGAAATATCATAACAATTTTGATTTTTTCAAATTCCCTGATTTCGGAAAATCGATTTTAAAAGAAGCCCCGTTATTGCCTATGACTTATGCGCCTATTGAGCTGGCTGATGATATATTCGAAGTAATTTCCAAGGGAGATCATATGATACAGGTCCCCTATCAAAAGTATGAATCGGTCATTAAATTTTTCGAAGAGGCATCAAAAGATCCACAGGTAACTCATATTAAAGTGGTACAGTATCGGGTAGCCAAGGAATCCAGAATAATGGATGCCCTGATGGATGCGGCCCGTGGTGGAAAGGAAGTAAGCGTCTTTATTGAAGTAAAAGCACGATTTGATGAGGAGGCTAATTTGCGATGGGGTGAAAAACTGGAAAAAGCTGGCGCCAAAGTATATTACAGCTTCCCTGGCCTAAAAGTACATTCGAAAATAGCCTGGGTCAGACGCAAAGAAGGTAATAGATACAAAACGTACACGTATCTAAGTACAGGTAATTTTAATGAAGATACTGCATTGATCTATTCAGATTATGGTTTGTTTTCTTCCGATTACCGGTATACATCAGAAGTAAAAAAGATATTTGACTTCCTTGAATCCGGAGTAAAACCCAAAATTCCATTCAAACATTTATTGGTAGGTAAAGTAAACCTAAGGGAAGAGCTTAAAAAACTGGTGGAATTTGAAATTAATGAGGCTAAACAAAAAAGGCCCGCGGCCATGATGATCAAATTGAATAGCCTGGAAGACAAAGAGATGATCACCTTATTTTATAAAGCGTCACAGTTAGGAGTAAAAATAAAATTGATTATAAGAGGTATTTCTTGCATTAGCGCAGGGGAAAAGGGACTTAGTGAAAATATAGAAGCTATCAGTATAGTAGACCGATTTCTGGAACATGCAAGAGTGTTTATATTTAACCACGGTGGAAAAGAAAAAATATTACTTTCTTCAGCAGATTTTATGGAGCGAAATCTTAGCTTTCGTATAGAAACAGCCTTTCCCATATTTGATCTCGCACTGAAAGAAAAAATAAAATATGTAATTGACCTTCAATGGAAAGATAATGTAAAAGCCAGATTACTCACCCATGGTCATTTAAATGAACATAGAAAAAAATCAAAATCTATTCTGATTCGATCTCAGGTGGAAACTTACAATTTCTACAAAGAGGATAGTAGTGGTCATTAAATTGAACTTAGGCTTTTTAGTACCTTTACTCACCATATATGCTAAAAGCTATCTCTCCTATAGATGGGCGCTACGCCAAGACCACATTGCCATTGGCAGATTATTTCTCAGAGTATGCCTTGATCAGGTATAGAGTATTTATTGAGATTAAATATTTCGAGGCTTTATGCAAAATGGAATTGCCGGAGCTAAAAGGATCCCTTGATCACTTTACAATACTGGAGTCCATTTTTAATAATTTTTCTGAAAAAGATGCTCAAAAAATAAAGGATATAGAATCTATTACTAATCATGATGTAAAAGCTATTGAGTATTTTATAAAAGAAAAGCTAGAAGATGGTCCCTTGGAAAAATATAGGGAATTTATCCATTTTGGGTTGACCTCTCAGGATATTAATAATACAGCACAGCCGTTAGCTCTGCTGCAGGCGAGTACAGAAGTACTTTTTCCATCTCTTGAAAAATTGATTTTTGAATTAAATGAAAAAGCGATTGCCTGGATGCACGAGCCTCTATTAGCTCATACCCATGGGCAACCAGCCAGTCCAACTACGATGGGCAAAGAAATAAAAGTATTTGTAGAACGGCTTAGAGGCCAATATCAAATTTTAAAAGATATACCTATAACGGCAAAATTTGGAGGGGCGACAGGTAATTTTAATGCCCATCATATTGCATATCCAGGTATTGACTGGCACGAGTTTGGCAACCAATTTGTCTGTTCGTTAGGTTTGCAAAGAATCTCCTGGACTACACAAATAGAGCCTTATGATTATCTGGCTGCCTATTGCCATGGCTGGATCAGGATCAATTCCATCCTCATAAACTTATGCCGTGACATCTGGATGTATATTTCCATGCATTTTATCAATCAGAAAGTGGTAGCCAATGAAGTGGGATCATCTGCAATGCCTCACAAAGTGAATCCCATCGATTTTGAAAATGCTGAAGGAAATCTTGGCCTGGCAAATGCTCTCTTTGATCATTTAGCATTAAAACTACCTATATCCAGGTTGCAAAGAGATCTTACCGATAGTACGGTACTTAGAAATTTAGGAGTGCCAATCGCACATACCCTGATTGCCGTTCATTCATTATTAAAAGGGTTAAACAAAATTGATATTAATAAAGAGGCCCTGAATTTAAGCCTGGAAGCAAATTGGACAGTGGTGGCTGAAGCCATTCAAACCGTTTTACGAAAGGAAGGAATAAAAAATTCATATGAATTGCTAAAAGACCTTACAAGAGGTAAATCTGAGATAAAAAAGGTTGATATTCAAAATTTTATACAAGCTTTACCGATTAGCGACACGATCAAGCAGAACCTATTATCTATTACTCCTCAAAATTATATTGGTCAAATACCCAAACTTTAATTTTGTATTAAACATTTTTTATTAATTCTTGTTAATAAAAAGTGACAAAAAAGATAGCTGTCATCGGAGCCGGATATGCAGGGATGACCGCCGCTGCATTACTTTCAAAATATGGATATCAGGTATCTGTATTTGAAAAGAATAGCACTCCAGGAGGCAGGGCATGTTTGTTGGAAAAAAATGGTTTCAAATTTGACAAGGGCCCCAGTTTTTATTGGATGCCTGATATATTTGAAAGATTTTTTAATCACTTTGGCAAGTCTAGTTCGGATTACTATTCACTTTCCCGACTAAATCCATCATATAAAGTTTTTTGGAATGATCATAGTCCTAGTTCATTGCCTTCCGATTTAGATGCATGCAAATCATTATTTGAATCCATTGAAGCCGGGGCAGGACAAAAACTAGAATTGTTTTTACAAGAAGCTAAAGTAAAATATGATGTGGGGATGGGAGATTTTGTTTACTTACCTTCATTATCATTTGCTGAATATCTTGATTGGAGATTAATTAAAGAAGCTGTTAAGTTGGACATGTTCACTTCTATTTCAAAGCATATAAAAAAGTATTTTAATCACCCAATCCTTATTCAACTTCTGGAATTTCCCATCCTGTTTTTGGGGGCAAAACCAAAAGACACTCCGGCATTATATAGTATGATGAATTATGCGGACCTGGTATTGGGTACATGGTATCCAATGGGAGGTATGTACGAGGTATCAAAAGCTATCTACCAGGTAGGAATTGAGCAGGGAGTTGAGTATCATTTTAATTCAGAAATAAATTCCATACAATCACTAGAGCATGATCGGCTTGCCCTATTAATAAAAGGAAAATCAAATCTTGAATTTGATCTAGTAGTTGGAGCTGGTGATTACCATCATATAGAGACTAAATTACTTGCTGAGAAAGATAGAAGCTTGCCGGAAAACTATTGGACCAAAAAAGTACTTGCACCTTCTGCCCTACTCTATTTTTTAGGTTTTGATACCATTATTCCCAACCTGGAACATCATACTTTATTTTTTGATGCCCCATTTGATGAGCATGCTGCCCAAATATATGACACGCCGGGCTGGCCTGATATTCCTTTGTTTTACACGAACTCAAGTAGCCTTTCCGATCCTCAAAGTGCTCCAGCCGGTCAGCACAATATGGTTGTACTCATTCCTGTGTCGACCGAGCTTGTAGATACTGATGATATCAAAGCTAAATACCTGGACATAGTATTACACCGGCTTCAGAAACACACTGGTATAGTTTGTAAAAATCACCTTATCTTCCAAGAGTCTTATGCCCAAAGAAATTTTATATCAGACTATCATTCATTTAAAGGCAATGCGTATGGCCTGGCCAATACTTTAATGCAAACTGGTCCATTAAGACCTCCGATAAGAAGTAAGAAATTGAAAAACTTATTTTATTGCGGGCAATTGACTGTTCCGGGACCAGGTCTGCCACCAGCTATCATCAGTGGAGAAATAGTTGCTAACTATATAAAAAATAATTTTTAGGAATGAGTGTAAATCTGTATGATCATATAACTCAACGATTCAGTAAGCGGCTTACCCAAGCCTACAGTACTTCATTTTCAATGGGCATTTTTTTACTTAGCAATGATATCAAAGCAGACATCTATGCCGTATATGCCTATGTACGTATTGCAGATGAAATAGTGGACACCTTTCATGATTATGACAAAGCAACCCTGCTGGATGAATTCATATTACAGACCTACCAGGCTATTGATAGAAAAATAAGCGTCAATCCGGTATTGCATCAATTTCAAAAAACCATAAATAAATATGATGTTGATAAATCACTAATAGATGCATTTTTGAAGAGTATGAAAATGGATTTAGAATTCAATATCTATTCCAGGAAAGCCTATGAAGAATATATTGTAGGGTCTGCCGAAGTGGTGGGATTGATGTGTTTGCAGATTTTCTTAAAAGGAGATAAAGTAAAATATAATGAACTGGCGCCATATGCCAGAAAATTAGGTGCTGCCTTTCAGAAAATAAATTTTTTACGCGACCTGAAAGCTGATAGCATCGGATTGGGAAGAAGATATTTCCCTCAATGGCAATGTAATGATACGTTTGATGAAAGGGTGAAAACAGAAATACTGGAAGAGATAAGGTCAGACTTTAAAATTGCTCGCGAAGGCATTTGCATGCTGCCTTCCTGTTGCAAATTTGGGGTATATGCAGCGTATGTCTATTATAAAGCATTATTAATTAAAATAAGTCGCACACCCAGCAGTAGAATATTGGAAACCCGGATAAGAATAAATAATTTCATCAAATTGCTCTTGCTTTTCTACGCAGGCATAAGAATCAAACTCAACCAAGTAAAATGAAAGTTTATACAAAATCCTGGAATATAACACTACCAATATCTTTAACATCAGCCTGGAACTTTTTTTCCAATCCCGAAAATCTCAATAAGATTACACCGGCAGAAATGAATTTTGTCATACATACAGATTTAAAAAATAAAAATATGTATGAAGGAATGTTTATTAATTATACGGTGTCTCCGTTGTTAAATCTACCTATGCATTGGACCACGGAGATTACCTATATTAAGCCAAATGAGTATTTTGTAGATGAACAGCGCAATGGACCCTATAGAATTTGGCATCATGAGCACCATTTTAAAGAAATAGCCGGTGGAGTTGAAATGAGAGATATCCTGAATTATGCATTGCCATTTGGCTATTTAGGGCATTTAGCAAATCAATTCTTCATAGATAAAAAGATAGAAAGTATCTTTGCCTATAGATCAGCAGTACTAAAATCAATGTTTGTATGATATTGTTTGCCTTTATTACACTAGCAACATTTGTTTTAATGGAAGGCGTAGCATGGTCTGCACATAAATACCTGATGCATGGAGAGCTGTGGGCCTGGCACCACGATCATCACGACCCCAAAGAAAGAGATCACCATTTTTTCGAGAAAAACGATCGCTTTTTTCTGGTATTTGCAGTGCCTAGTTTTCTTTTTTTTCTTTTTGGTCTTACTACATCCTTCCAGGCAGGTACATTTATTGGCCTCGGTATTCTGATTTATGGGTTTTGCTATTTTCTGGTGCATGATGTATTTATTCATCAGCGTTTTAAGTGGCTTAGAAATTCAGATTCCATTTATTTCAGAGCTATACGCAAAGCTCATAAAATACATCACAAGCACCTGGGAAAAGAAGATGGAGAATGTTTTGGCATGTTGTGGGTACCTCTGAAATACTTTAGAGAGGCCGCTATGTCTAAATAAATTTCAAGAAATGTTTTATCCTAATTTAAATCGCTTTCAATTGATTTCTTAATTCATTGGAGGTTTATTATACTTATTTCTAGCCGACATTGGAGTAAGTCTCCTAAATTTTCTGATCACATCTCGAACGCCTTTGTATCCGTATAGCGAATATCATACATTAGGTTCTTCGCCATTATTAGTGGGTAATTTTTAAAAATAATCTTACTTAATTATTCGCCTTACTTTTTTTTCCGCCCGCCTCCCGGAGGACTCCCGGAGGGCAGGCAAAAAAAGTAACAAAAAAACTCGTGCCAAAATAAACTCGCTCTTGGATAAGATCCATGTCATTGCATTTTCACGGGCAATTGATTTGCTTTTCAAATATACATTTTGCTGCCTGCCGGCCTGGTAGGCGGGCTCGACCCCTGCCCGACTTTGTCATTCAGGCGGGAGTATTTTGGCACAGTCCTGTCCTAGATCCTGAATATCTGGTACCTTAAATTATTGTTCAGAATTTTCAATACGTTTTTACCCACATAAAACAGCGAAGAACCATACATTACTTCAGAAATATTCTTTAGGCTGGGTTCAAAACGGTGGAAGCAAATTTCAGAGCATATTGCAAAGATCAATCTCAAAAAGGAAATAGTATATCCGAGAATTCAAGGCACTCCACTCACTCACCCACTACCACCAAAAAAGCCTAACTTAGCTAATCAAATTCAAATCATGACCATAGTAAATATCCATGAAGCAAAATCTCAGCTTTCGGCATTGATACAAAAAGCGCTGGCAGGAGAGGAAATTATCATTGCAAAAAACCATAAACCCATTGTAACATTAAAACCAATTATCAAAAAAAAGGCAAAAAGAAAAGCAGGTACCTTAAAAGGTAAAATAAGCATCCTGGGAGAATGGGCAGATGCCGACAAAGAAATCGAAGAATTATTTATTAATAGTAAACTATTCCCAGATGAATAGAGTGTTAATAGATACACAAGTATTGATTTGGTGGTTATCCTCACCCTATAAGATTAAGGACAGACACAAACGATTATTGGAAGACTCCAATAACCAGGTAGATGTAAGTATATGTAGCTTATGGGAGATAGTAATAAAAAAATCAATAGGTAGATTGAGTTTCGAATATGATATAAAAAAAGTACTTATTGACCATGGATTTACACTCTTAAATTTATCCTTACCTCATTTGGATCAATATTTAAATTTACCATGTCATCACTATGACCCATTCGATAGAATGATTATTGCCCAGGCGCTAAGTGAAAAATTGCCCATTATAAGCTATGACAAAATATTTTCCTCCTACGAAATTTTGATCATCTAACTCTCCACTAAGCAACTAACCACTTACATCCACTCCTGAAAATTAATTTATACTACTTTATACATTATGCAATTAAAAAATATAATATTAAATATCTCTTCGATACTTCTCTTTACAAATTCCAGCCATGCCCAAAAATCTGATATTGGAAATTGGTTTATCTATATTGGAAATCAAAAGATAAATGAAAAGTGGATCTGGCATAATGAAGTTCAGTATAGAAACTATAACCTTGCCGGAGACTTACAGCAATTATTATTAAGGACAGGAATTGGGTACAACCTTTCCGAAAACAACAATAATATTTTACTGGGCTATGGATTTATAAACTCACAACGATATGTAGTAAACTCTAATAATAAAATTGGTACTGTTGAGCACCGCATCTATCAACAATTCATTACCCGCCAAAACTTTGGCAGGATTTTTTTACAACATCGTTATAGGCTAGAAGAAAGATTTTTATCAGATGACTTTCAAGTTCGTTTTCGATATTTGCTGGGATTCAATGTGCCTATAAATAAAAAAGCAATGATAGAAAAGACCATTTATGCGTCTATCTACAATGAAATATTTCTAAATGTACAAAATTCAATTTTTGATAGAAACCGACTTTATGGTGCTATTGGGTACGTTATAAATAAAAATTTTAGGGTGGAAGCCGGGGCCATGGCCCAAACACTTGAAAGCTCCAATCGAAATCAATTTCAGATTGTATTATTTAACAATTTGCCATTGAAAAATCAATAAGGATAAACGGTCACACTACAATGTTATCATTATTAGCAGACTACAAAAAAGAAATAGGACCCCTCATTCTCATCCATGATTGATATTGTTTACTTTGCTGAGCAATATCATTTTTTGTACCTTGATCTTGACTTACTTTTATACATATAGTTCGAAGGTTAATAAGTATTGCGAACGAGATAAAATAGGTTCAAAATATTTGAAAAAATCGGGACAAAATGTTGATCATCATTCTTGTCATTCTTTGCACTTGGACTGTACTGACTCATGAAAGGTCATCTACAAAAGCTAAGTCGAACAATCAGGCGATTCTTCAGCTGCTATTTCCCCAAATAAAAATTATCAGGCTAACTAGTAAAAATGCATAAACCGCTTACATTTATCAAAGTCATTCACACTTTAATTTGGCTGTTTTTTAATATGGTGATATTTTATTTGCTCTATGCTTCCATAGCTAATAAGATTGATATACGGGTGTGGATTGGAATAGGACTAATCTTCCTGGAGGCGATGGTGTTGATGATCTTTAATATGAAATGTCCACTCACTATAGTGGCAAGACGGTATTCCAATTCTCAAAAAGAGAATTTTGATATTTATCTACCCAATTGGTTAGCTAAATATAATAAGCAAATCTATACTTCCTTATTCGCTATTTTTACTATTATATTAATTTACAGGCTGATCACGAATTAATGGATTCCATCACTCATATAGCACTAGGTGCCTGCATTGGAGAGGCTTTCTTTGAGAAAGGTTTTGGAAAAAAGGCTATGGTATGGGGTGCCCTGGCTCAAAGTATTCCTGACATTGATTTTATTGCAGGTGCCTGGCTCAATACATCCGAAGAATTGCTGGCACACCGGGGCTTCACGCATTCCCTTTTATTTGGATTGCTCATAGTACCTGTTCTGGCTTTAGCGGCCGATAAAATTCACTATCCTCACAACATTCGTTTCAGGAAATGGATACTCTTTTTCAGCGTTGAAGTCTTTCTTCATTTATTTATTGATGGGTTTAATAATTATGGCATAGGATGGTTTGAACCGTTCAGCCATTACCGGTTTTCATTTAATGCTATATACGTGGCCGATCCGTTTTTTTCCATTTGGCTCGGCATCGCTTTTGTCATGCTGATTATTTTAAATCCATACAGCCCTAAGAGAAAATTCTGGTGGAAGGTAGGGGTTATTATTCCTTTTATCTATTTAGGGTATTGTACTATAAATAAAATAAAAATCAATACTGATGTAAAGGAAATTTTCGCAAAGCAGCAAATCCCACATGAAAGATATTTTACTACACCGGCTCCTTTGCAAAACTGGCTCTGGTATGTGGTGGCTGGAAACGACAGTGGCTATTATGTGGGCTTTCGTTCATTATTTGATCATAAAAAAGAAATTGATTTTCAGTATTTTCCGAGGAACGATAGTTTGCTGCTACCCATAGCAAATCATGAAGATCTGCAAAAGCTCATTCGTTTTTCACAAGAATATTATACGGTAGATAATTATAATGATACCCTTGTATTTAATGATCTTCGCTTTGGGCAAATTTTGGGCTGGGAACAGCCCCGTCAGAAGTTTGTTTTTCATTACTTTCTGCAACAGCCTGATGACAATAAGCTGATTGTACAACGCGGGAGATTTGCGGGTTGGGATTGGGAGGTTTTAAAAACTTTTTTGCATCGGATTAAAGGAAACTAAGTGTTCTATTTGATGTAAGGACAATTAATGGCTTTTTAAATAGAATTCTTATTGACTTTTACATGGTCTATTACATTATCTCTTTGGTTCTAATCGCCATGGTATCTATGATATAATTAAATATCCAGTGATAGATAGAATAGTTATGCTATAAATAAAGAGAATTTCCGCATTATTCAGAACTTTTTCCAAAGTGTTTACACATACTTGTTTGGATAATATTTCCTAATCCCACAAATATTTGACTTAAATTTAAGCTGATTGGTTTTCACTTTGAATAGGTTTTCAATGCAAATAGAATGAAAGAAACTTCAAAAAATACCAGGAATGACTTCTTCAAAACTGATGGAGGAAAGACAAAATCAAATGCCATTGAAGTTCCCTCTATTTCTTTGCCAAAAGGCGGAGGTGCGATCAAAGGTATAGATGAGAAGTTTTCGGTCAATGCAGTGAATGGTACTTCTTCTTTTTCTATCCCTTTGCCATTCTCACCCGCTCGCGGTGCATCACCACAATTATCGCTTTCTTATAGTTCGGGTGCCGGAAATGGCATATTTGGTTTAGGATGGAACTTAAGTTTGGGGTCTATAAGAAGGAAAACGGATAAAGGCTTACCTCAGTATATTGATGTAATTGACTCGGATACTTTCTTATTTTCAGAGGCTGAAGACCTCGTACCGGCTTTCGAGAAAAAAGTCGGTGGTGATTTTAAACTAGATGCGAACGGCGATTATATCATACATGAAAAGGACTCCTTAGATGGTTTGTTTACCATTCGATATTATATACCGCGGATTGAAGGTTTGTTTGCTCGAATAGAGAGGTGGTACGCCAAAAATGGAAATGAAATAAAATGGAAAGTTACGACAAGGGACAATGCTACTACTTTATTTGGTTGGACGGCTAATGCCAGAATTGCCAATCCTTCTGACAGCTCTCAAATATTCGAATGGCTGCCACAATTTGTGTTTAATGATAAAGGAAATTGCGCTCATTATATTTATAAAAGAGAAAATGAAGTTGGTTTTGACGATTCCCTTTTACACAACAGAAATAGGCTAAAAGATGGCAAAATCACCTACACTAATCTGTATATTGATAAAGTACTTTATGGAAATAAAACTCCTTACAAACAATTTGGAGATGCCTTTCCTGCAGAAATAGATTATTTATTTTCAACCGTTTTTGATTACGGGACGCTACTTCCTATTGATATTGTAGATAAGGTAAATATTTGGGATTTCAGGAATGATGCCTTTTCAGACTATAAAGCAGGATTTGAAATCAGAACCACCAGGCTATGCAAAAGGGTACTATTATTTCACCATTTCAAAGGTGCAAATGAATATGATGGTTTAGTGCGGTCAGTCAATTTTGAATATGATACGAATGTGGAAGAAGATTTCACCTTTCTCAAAAAAATATACTCCCACGGCTACATTAAGAAGTCCGACGGTAGTTATTCTGAAAAACATCTTCCACCGATGGAGTTTTCTTACCAAGCCCATGAATGGAATAGAGAAGTAAAAACCATAAGCTCAAACGATTTGGTTCATGCACCTTCAGGCCTAGACGAACAGCAATATCAATTTACAGATTTATACAACGAAGGCTTAAACGGAATCCTCACCGAACAAGCAAATGGATGGTATTATAAGCACAACTTAGGCAATGGGAATTTTGAACAGGCAAAACTAGTCTCACCCAAACCTTCTTTTGCTGGCTTAGGGTCAGTCATGCAATTGGCAGATCTTGATGCGGATGGTGGTAAACAATTGGTGAGTTTCAGTAACCAACCTTTGGGCTTTTTTGAATTAGATGATGAAGATAAATGGCAGGGATTTCGTCCATTTAATGCCATGCCAAATATAGATTTTGGAGATCAAAATACCCGAATGTTGGATTTAAATGGGGATGGCAAACCAGAAGTGGTCATATCAGAAGATAATGTATTCACCTGGTATCCATCAGAAGGTAGATTGGGCTATTCACAAGCACAGAGAACAATCAAACCATATGATGAAGAAGCCGGGCCTGCTATTGTCTTTGCTGATCAACTTCAAACCATTTTTCTCGCTGATATGTCCGGAAGTGGAATGTCTGATATTTGTAGAATTAGAAATGGCTCAGTTTGTTATTGGCCCAATCTGGGTTATGGAAAATTTGGTACAAAAGTAGCCATGGATCATGCTCCCATTTTTGATTCTCCAGATGCTTTTAATCCTGCATACCTTAGATTAACAGACATTGATGGTTCGGGTACTACGGACATTGTTTATCTCGGCAAAAATAAATTCACTTGTTGGAAAAACTTAAGTGGCAATCGTTTTGGCACCACTCCGTTTGAAATAGAAGGTTTTCCTGAAATACATTCTCAAGCTAGAGTTACTGTTAATGATTTATTGGGGAATGGCGTTGCTTGTATTGTTTGGTCAAGCGCACTGTCAAAAGATACCAATACTCCATTGAAATACATTGACTTGATGAATAGCAAGAAACCGCATATCATGGTTTCTTATAAAAACAACATGGGGAAGGAAGTGAACATGGAATATACCCCTTCTACCAAATTCTATTTAGAAGATAAAATGGCTGGCAAACCTTGGGTAACTAAATTACATTTTCCGATCCATTGCATTTCAAAAACCACTACTGAAGATAAAATATCAGGTTACAAATTTGTTAGTGAATACAAATACCATCATGGTTATTATGACCATCCAGAAAGGGAGTTTCGAGGATTTGGTATGGTGGAACAAATAGATGCAGAAACTTTTGAACATTGGAAAAAAGTTGATGCTACAAATATAACAGAAGTAGATTTGCATCAGGAGCCTGTAGTTTCCAAAACATGGAACCATACAGGAGCATTTCTCGGAAAAGATAGAATCCTCAACCAGTTTAAGGAAGATTATTGGTATGTCGAAATGGAACGACAAGGATTTCCTGTGGTTCACCATGAAGTAGAATTGCCAGATGCTCGATTGGTAACTGCTCCAGGGTTAGACGCGGCGTTGATCGACCACCTTTCAGGACAAGAGTGGCAAGAAGCATTGCGAGCGTGCAAAGGCATGGGTTTGAGGTCAGAAACATTCGCCTTAGATGCCATAAAGTTGGGCAATACCGTGGATGCTCGAAAAAAAGAGTTAACTCCTTTTACTGTTGCCACTCACAATTGTTTGATTGAATTAGTACAACCTAAAGGGAAAAACCAATACGCTGTTTTTACGGTGAAAGAAAGCGAAGCCATTTCCTATAGCTACGAAAGAAACACGGAAGACCCTCGTATTGTCCATAGTATCAACATCAAACTAGATGAATACGGCAATGTATTGGAGTCAGCTGCAATTGTTTATCCGAGAATGATAATTGATCCTGATCTTCCGCTTCAAACAAAGCAAGGACAAAGTAAAACGGTCATTATCTATTCCGAAAACCAATTTACCAATGATGTCATTTCTGATGGTGTTTATCTTTTGCGTTTACCTTCGGAGCTAAAAACCTTTGAGTTGAAATGGATTGACAAAATCAATACCTATTACAATGCTTCCGATTTTGAAGATATTCTCAACAATGCCCGCTCTGATACAACATTGTACCATGAAATAGATAAAGCATTAGTTGCGGGGAAAGCACAGCGAAGGCTCATTGAACATGTTCGTTCTATTTATTATAACAATAATTTAAAAGATCCTTTACCTATTCATCAACTTCATTCTCCTGCATTTCCTTACGAAAGTTATCAGTTAGCTTACACGCCAGAATTGCTTGCAGATATTTTTGGACCAATAAACGTCCCAGGAGCAAAGCTAAGTGATGCTTTAATGATAGAAGGAAAATTTGCCCATATCGAAGGAGATACTAATTGGTGGATTCGTTCGGGTACCACTCAGTTTATTGAAGGTGCTGAAACAGCTTCAACATCGCAAAATAGATTTTATGTCCCCATTTCCTATACCGATCCCTATCAGTCAGTTACCAAGGTGAAATATTATGGCAATTATTATCTATTCATAAATGAAACGGAAGATGTTTTAGGGAATAAAAGCAGCGTTGAAAAATTCAATTTCAGAACCCTTTCCCCACAAAAGTTGAAAGATATAAATGCCAACTTATCTGAAGCGATTACTGATGAATTAGGTTTGGTAAAGGCGGTTGCAGTAATGGGCAAAGGTAATGAAGCTGATGATCTCACAGGTTTGATTGAGATAACTGAACCTGCCGAATCAATTGCCATCCAAAACTTTTTCAAAGCTGTCGATTCGGTAGAACTAGTACAACTCGGAAAAAACTTGCTCAAGCATGCATCTGCAAGGTTTGTGTATGATTTTGATAAATATAAACTAGTTGATGACGAAAATAAAATTCATATCAAAAATGGAGAACCTGAAAAAGTAAAGAAATTGCCTCCGGTCGTTGTGGCTTCCATTACAAGAGAACAACATTTCCAACAGCTTGCCGACTCACCCGTTCAAATCGCTTTTGAATATTCCAATGGGATAGGAGAAGTGGTGATGAAAAAAGTACAGGCAGAGCCGGGCATTGCCAAACAAGTAGTGGTGAATGCAGATCTTTCCATCACCATAAACGAAGTAAACACTTCCTCATTATTACCTAAACAACTCCGTTGGATAGGCAATGGCAGAACTATCAAAAACAACAAGGGCAATGCTGTAAAACAATACGAACCCTATTTTTCAGTCACCTGGCTTTACGAAGATTATAAAGAATTGGTAGAAACAGGCGTGACACCTATTATGTATTACGATGCGGCAGGACGATTGGTAAAAACTGAAATGCCCGATGGTACTTTCTCCAAAGTCGAATTTAATTCATGGAAGCAGGCGGTTTACGATGCCAATGACTGTGTATTGGATAGTGATTGGTACAAAAAAAGAACAGATAATAATCATCCTAATTTCATCAACGATTTAAAAGAAAAACAAGCTGCCATAAAATCGGCCAAACATGTCAATACGCCACAGGTGTTGCATTTCGATACCCTTGGCAGACCCGTTTTGTCTATTGACCACAATAAAAATATCCAAACCAATGCGGATGAGTTTTACCATACGAAAGTAAAACTGGATTCAGAAGGTAATCTGAGAACAGTTACCGATGCCAGAAATAATATAGTCATGCAGTACAAATACGATATGCTGGGCAACGTGGTGTATCAACTCAGCATGGATGCCGGACAGCGCTGGTTGTTTATTAATATCTTAGGCAATCCGCTGCGTACCTGGGACGAGCGCAACCACGAGTTTCAGTATTTCTATGATATTGCTCATCGACCTACTCATAGCAAAGTAATCGGTGGAGATCGAAAAAAGTTAGATGGTTCAGATGATCTATTAGATAATATTTTTGACAGGGTGATATATGGTGAAAGCCAATTAACAGGAATAAGAAGCAATGCGAACCGGTTTAATGAAGCCGCTTTGCAAGCGAGAAATACAATAGGACAAGTTATCCAGCATTACGATACGGGAGGATTGGTGGAAACACTCAGCTATGATTTCAAAGGACAGCCTCTTGCTGCCACCCGTAAACTATTCAGCAAATACAAAGAAGTAACCAACTGGATAGAGCCAATTCCTATTGCCGATTTAGAAAATGATGCATTTTTATTCTCAACAGAAACCGATGCACTTGGCAGGATCACCAAACAAATAGCTCCTGATGGAAGTGTCATTACGCCCTCTTACAATGAAGCCGGATTGCTAGACAGTGAAAGCGTTTTACACCCGGGAGCAGTTATAGCAAGCACCTACATCGAAAACATTGACTACAATGAAAAAGGCCAAAGAGAAAAAATCAAATACGGTAACAAGGTCATTGCCAAATATGAATACGACAAAGAAACCTTCCACCTTAAAAGTTTAGAAAGTACACGACAAAACGATCTACTGCAAGATTTGACATATACCTATGATGCCGTAGGCAATATCACCGCAATCAAAGATGATGCGTTTGACTCTGAGTTTTTTAGCAATCGAGTTGTGGACCCAATTAATGATTATACTTACGATGCGTTGTACCGATTGGTAGAAGCCAAAGGAAGAGAAAATAATGCAGTCATGACCTTTGGTGAGACAGATAACTGGAATGATGCGCCATTTATGCAGCCAAATCCCATGTCAGTGCGTAATTATACTCAACGGTATGAATATGATTCCGTAGGTAACATCCAATTGATGGAACATAAAGCCACAGGCAATGACTGGACAAGGAAATACGAGTATCAAGATCTCAATAACAGGATAAAAAGTACAAATATTGTTGGTAACGGCGATCCTAGAAACTATACCGATTATGATCACCATACCCAACACGGTTTTATCACCAAGATGCCCCACCTCCAGGAAATGGGCTGGAATTTCAAAGAGGAATTGGTAAAGACCATTACCCAAAAAGTAAATCCTGGAAATGGCACTCCAGAAACCACTTACTACCATTATGATGGCAGTGGACAGCGCATACGAAAGATAACAGAAAACTTTTCCGCAAGTAATAATCCCACAAAAAAAGACGAACGCATTTACATAGCAGGTTATGAATTATACAAAAAACATAGTGGTACCGCAAAAGGCTTGGAAAGGGTTAGTTTAAGTCTTATGGATGGCGACCACCGCTTCGTGATGATAGAAACCCGAAATGAGGTAAACGATGACACCGAAAGACAATTGGTCCGATACCAATTCCACAATCATCTTGGTTCAGCTGCTTTAGAACTGGATGACTCCGCTCGGGTCATCAGTTATGAAGAATACCATCCCTACGGCACGACTGCTTACCAAGCAAAAAATACTACTATTCGATCAGCTGCAAAAAGCTACCGCTATACGGGCATGGAGCGGGATGAAGAAACAGGATTGGAATATCATAGTGCGAGGTATTATTTGCCATGGTTGGGGAGGTGGCTGAGTGCGGATCCGATTGGGATTGAGGATGGAGTGAATGTTTATGTTTCTTGCAAAAATAATCCAATTGTTTATTTTGACCAAACAGGAAAGGAAAGTTGGAGAGATACTCTTTCTTGGGGACAAAAAGCTGCAATATGGATTGGCGATAGCGTTGGTGATAGAAATTTGGAGACTGCAGCAGCAGTATCTAAAGGTGCTGCTGTTGGGGCAATTGGAACGATTGTAGTGATTCTGGCAGCCCCTGCTGTGATTGGCATAGCTGCTTCTTCAACCACAACGCTTGCAGGAGGATCGGCATTATATCTTGGAGCATCTGCGTCAACAGCAGGCACGGTTGCAACTGTGGCTGGCGCAGTAACGACTACAGGGCTTGAAGGAGGAATGTTAGCTTTCAGTGTTATGCAAACAGTAACCACAGGACAAGAAATTATTACTGGGCGTGATGCAGAGAGTGGTAGGGAACTAAGTGACGCTGAACGTGGCTATAGTGCAGGAATGTTGGTAGCTGGTGTTATTGCTTTTAGTTTTAGTGCGAGACATGCTTCTAAAGGCGATTCGTCGCTTATAGAGGATGCATCTGCATTGATAAGAATAGGAGCTGGTGCAATTAAAAGGGCAACAACGAAATCACCAGCCGCTAGACTTTCACAACTACTGGATGATGCAGTGGTAACGTCTTCAAATAGAAGCCCTATGGTTCAAGAACATGTATCTGCATCTTCGTCATCTAAAACTCTTAGTACTTCAACTTCGACACCTCTTGATATACCAGGATCAGTAAGAACAAGAATTAATGTTAATTACAAAGGTACAGGCGGAAATTCTCCATGGCATTCTATCATTAAACATTCGATGAGTCGAGGGTTGCCAGGAAATAATAGGTCAGTTTTTACTATAGGTTCCGATGAAGCGTTGAGTATTGTTACAAGCCAACAAGTAATTAGGTCATCTGTCACGCGTTTAAAAAGTGGAAATTTTGAAAGACTTGTTAATATTGGGAGGCCAATAGGTATATCATCATTAAATAAGGGAGGATGGTTCACTACATATATGAGAGTAATAACTGATGTTAAAGGAAATTTACAAACGTTTCATCCAGACTAAACTTCACAGACTTGTAACTCTACTGGCGCGAAGCTGCTATATTGATGAGAAGTATTATATGACAAGCTAAGCTACGGTGTTCAGTAAAAATAGACCAAGCTCCCTCTCGAATATCTGAGATACGAAATATAAAGTCAGCAAATATCATATTTGGAAATAAAATAATTTAGTAATCAGTTAAAAAGCAATAAAAAATGAATAACAACACCCATATAAAAGATATCCTTTTAAAGGAATATGAAATGAAGTTGAATTTTCATAAAGATCATATAGGTTATGTGGATAATAGCATCTTGAATATTTCAATCCAAAATATTTTAAGATTAAATTAATTGATGAAAAGATAAAGTCATGCTAAGATGAATTAAAAATATTTTATGTATAAACTTTAAATAAATGAATTTCAAATCAAATGAATTATTTATAGGTCTTATGGAGTTTACCACCATTTTGCTGCCGGGTGCTGGATGGCTCTTATCATCTTGTTGGTTGAGGCAAATGTGCCCGTGCAAGATGATCAAGTGATCTATCAATATGCCGTTTCGAAGGGTAAAAAAGCTATAACCCATATTAGCAGCATACAACGTAATCTGCAAAATCTAGTAAGTATAAATAATTGACAATCATGGAAATATTAACAGAAATAGCATTCAAAATCATTGTCGAAACCGTCCTTATCTCAGGTATCCTTGGCTTTATCTTCATGCAAAGGGAGGAACGTATGAAGAAAACGATTGAAGAGGAATTTAAAAAAAGAGATAAGTTCTATGATACCCAGTTTAATTTCAAGCTTCGATCCCTTGAGGAACTATTGGCACCTGTCAGCCTGCAGCTCATGCGAAGCAAGATCGCTGTGCAAAGATATGATGAGCACAATATTTTTCGAGAGCAGATACTGAAGGAATGCAACGAGACAATTAGGCGTTTGTTGCTGGAAAAGGGGCATTTGATTCCATTAGACTTAATACCTCATGCACAAGCATTTATCATCCATTATGATAATTGGATGCAGCTATATATTGAGACAAGAGGTGAAAGCTACGATAAAAGTGTAGCCCATGTTTTTACTCATGACTTTCCCAAAAAAGCTGAGACTGCATTCGTGGAAAAACACGATGCGTACCGTAAAGAATTAAAAATTGAAGATTCACTTAATTAAAAAATCATAGTAAAAATTTATAATTTTGAATTATTTAGGATAACCAAAATAGATAATGATGGATATAAATTCTGATTTTGGAAAAAAGGAAAATTTGTCTGAAGCAGGATTCGCAGGATTAAAGGATTTTCAGAATTACGGTCCTAGAGAAATTCTGAAAATTCTAAAATTCTAATTCTGACCAAGGAATAATTGTCTGAATCAGGATTCAAAGGGTTAGAGGATTTTCAGAATTATGATGCTTGAGAAATCCAGAAAATTCCAAAATTCAGAAAATTCTGATCCTGACAAAAAGGAAAATGTTTTATAAAAGATACAGAAAAATTGAATAATTAAATGATTTAAAATTATGGACATAATTAAAATACTTGAGTTATTTGGACTTGAAAGTCTTAGAAATAAAAGACCAGTTATCTTTTATACTATTATGACAGTTATTTTACTAATGGCGATATTTCTCATTTTTGGAAAGCCAGTAGAAGAATTTTATAAAGCCCACCTAAAAAAGGAGCAGCTATTTAATGTAAGTGTAAAATTATATACTTCTGATGGCAAATTGAAAAAACCGTTTTTAAATAGTTTTTTATCAATTGGTTTGAATTCTGTAGATAAAAGTTGGGATGCTACGATTTCTTCAGAAGGCATTGCACAATATCGAAACCTAATATCTATCGAATTGAAGTATGAAAATGTGCTGATAGCTATCGTATCCGACCAATATCAACTAGCAGATGATACAAAATTATATTCTTTGGCAGATACTATTTATGCAAAAGTAAAACCAACCCCAGAGAGCTATCAAGTAGAAATTAAGGATAGTGTACCACTTGTGCAAACAATTGTAAGTTGCCCTAATAGAAATCCTGATGGTGTCTTACTCACCAGACTTAATCACGATAAGCCAGGAGAGAATCCTGGTAATAAATGGGTTTCAGGTTATTACTATAAAAAGAATGGTGTTTGCGTTTGGCAGAAGGGAAAATGGATAAAATTAACAATAAATGAATGTCCTAAAGCCCCTCCTAATGGATACAAGGAAGATAAAGTAGGAACAGGAAGAAAAGGATATTTTTGGCAAACTGGGAGATGGGTTTTACAAAATAATGAATGCATATGGAGGTCTGGGAGTTGGCAAAAAAGCCAAGTCGGTTCCTCCACAAACTTAAAACCAACTTTCGCGCCACCATTAAGCAAGAATTAACATTGATATTTTATCGATTAAACAAAAAGTAAAAATTTACCAACCATGGCAAATACATACACCATCTCCGGCATCATCTATGATGAACACAATGCTCCACTTTCAGCAGGCATTGTTGAATTATTTGAAAAAGACCTTCGTTCTGAAAAATCACTGGGATTACAAAAGACTGATCTAAATGGTGCATATTCTATCGCCTTTAATGATGAAGCTGCGACACCTGAATTCAAAGGCCCAGATGTCTTCATTCGGATTTCTGAAGGAAGGAATAAAATTTTGGGGGAATCTCCGATATATTATAATATCGAAGAAAACACTCAAATTGATTTCAAAATTGGTGGCGGAATAGTGCTGACCATCAATGAATATGATGCTTTAATAAAGTTGTTAAAACCTATTGTGGAAGCAAGTAAACTACGCTTCGACCAATTGGAAGAGACAGAAATAAACAAGGATTTTAGTTTCCTTACCGGAGAAACAGGTGAAGAATACGAAAAAATTGAAGCTATAGCTTTAGCGCACGAGATGTCGGTAAAAGTAAAAGTGGACGCTTCCTTTTATTACGCTCTTCTACGCCTCGGTCAACCAAAAGAACTGATTCAACTGATCCTAGTGGCAAATGATACATTGAAATCCACTATTGAAAATGCTGTTGAAAAAAATATCATCTCTAGTCAAGCTCTCAAATCTATAGACAAATGGATACTCGAGTTTAAAACGAATGCACTTGAAAAAGCTATCAGTGATGATAAATCACCTGTAACAAATAGTGTCAAAGAAATTACAAAGACTTTATTGAAATCTGAGGAGCAAAATACACTGCTAAAAATGGTGTATGACAGTGAAATAGATCAAGAGAAATTCTGGGAAACACTTAAAACAAAACCCGGATTTAATGATGATAAAAAGATTCACAACCTCAAAAGTACTTTTGAATTAAATGCGCTTATAGGAGATCAGCCAGCTCTTACAGATAAATTATTAGCCCATTTAAAAACAGCATCAGACTATAAATCAATCAGGACCTTGGCTGGATTGGATAAAGATGAATGGAAGGATCACATCAAAAATGCAGGAATCAAAAACTTTCCAGAGGAAATCTCTGGTAAGAATGATGGTGAAAAAATTGAGAATTATGCGATGACCTTAGAGGCCAATTTTAAAGCAACCTTTCCGACTTCATGGTTTGCAGGGTCTTTAAAAAAGGACACAAATTCAGCATTTGACAATAAAAAAGATTTGGATACTTTTTTTGCAACTAACCCAAACTTCGAGCTGACTTCCCGGAACTTTATGAAGGATTTTAAAACTGCAAAGCTTGAAGGAATCTCAGATTCTACAATGTTGGAAAAGAATATTAAAACCATACATCGTATTCAGAAGCTAAGTGACAACAATTACAACCTGACCAATGCATTGGTAAAAGAAAAGCTAACTAGCGCCTCAGCCATAGCCAACAAATATGGGATTAGCTCGTTTGTAAAAGCTTTTGCTTCTGTAGCAGGAAATGAGGCGAAAGCCAAAGAGACTATTGGTAAGGTCCTTTCCATGGATAAGCGAACTACTGCCTTGTTGGTCAACCACAAGATGAATAATGATATACCAACTACGGTAACGCATTCTATCGCAAAAACTGAAGACAGCACATCTTCTGAAACAAAGTACGATTATCACGAAATGTTCAATGATGGAGAGCTTTGCGACTGTGACCATTGCCAAAGTGTATATAGTCCGGCGGCATACTTTGTAGACATGCTGGCCAATCTGAAAGGTGAAAATAAGAAAGCCTTTTGTGAACTGATGAGACGAAGACCGGACTTGGAGCATATTCATCTCACTTGCAAGAACACCAATACCGCCATGCCGTACATTGACTTAGTCAATGAATTGATGGAAAAGTATGTGTTGTATATAAAAGATGGTAGTAACAATATAGGTATTATATCTTCCTCCTACCAAACAGAAAATACAACTGAAATTTTAGATGCCATTCCAGAATACATAAATTCAGATGGAAATGGTGAGACATTACATACCGATGCTTATATACCACTCCGAGATATTGCTACCGGGGACTTTGCTTTTAGTAATAAATTACCATTTGACGAACCATTTGAACAGACAAAGGTGTACTTGAATAAATTGGGCTGGACACGGTATGAGTTTTTAAGACAGTTTAGCCCTATCCAATCCAATCAGTATACAGAAGTAAATTTTGCCAAATCATGGTTTGGCGTACCAGAATCATTCTGGAAGGTAGTATCCGGAGAAACACCATTGACGATTAGCTTCAATTTAGCCCAGCACAATCTCGAAGGCTTACTTCCTTATATGAGGGTTAGCTATCAACAACTACAAGACCTATTGCAATGTCAATTTCTGAACCCTGGAGATGTGTCTACAAGAGCTATAAAAATTGAACAATACGCTATTGCCGATAATAAAATTACCTGCAACCTGGACAAGCTATACTTAACTTCGATCACATCTGAATGGCTTAATAAAACTGCACGATTTATTCGATTATGGAAATTAACAGGTTGGGAACTCTTTGAAGTAGACAAGGTATTAATAGGCTTCGGCCTAAATGAGTTTCCTACTCAAGCCAGCTTTAGCAAAAAACTACTGTTGCCTTTGTACCAAATTGCAATATTAAAAGAAAAAATAAAAATCAACATCACACAAGTATTGACACTATCAGGAGACCTTAGAAGAGAGGAATACTTTGATCTGTCAAAGGAATATCATCCACAAATTACTTCTCTATATCAATCACTATTTAAAAACGATCCTCTCAAAAAATTCGACTTTTCACTGACCATTAACGAAAACAAGGAGTCAATAGCGGCCGCATTTAATACTGACATAAATGAAATTGGAACATTTGTCCAGCTTGAAAACGAGGTAAGTTCCCTTACAAAGCTTTCCTTAATATATAGACATGTTCTATTGTCAAAGTTCTTGAATGTGTCTGTCACAGAGCTAAGAAAAATGCTTGCATTAACTGCTTCTGATCTGCCTATTGATGCTAATTGGGAATTTGAAAAAGTGCTTCACTTTATTGACAGAATAAGCATCGTTAAGGAAATAGGGCTTAAAAGTGATGTACTGGTAAAAAGTATAACTGTAGATAAAGAATTACTTAGTATAGTAATTGAATATATCAAAAAGTTTGACCTATTGGCTTCTTCACCCGTAGTAGAAAATATTGAATCACTGCGAAAAACTATTCTTGAAAAGCTTATTTCAGAAATAAATAACTCAAGGTTTTTTAAGTCCCCTCTTGCAACTGAAGAAACAAATTCCGTAAAAATTGCTTTTGACGGAATTCTGAATGGTGATTTAGAGAAATTGTCTGAACTTGATACAGAGAAATTAACCGCCAAGTTGAAAGCCATAAGTCCTTTGTTAATAGGCGATGTACCCCTATTTGACATTCTAAAATTTTCAAATGAAGACATAGTGTGGATAAAGGAAAATGCAGAAGGACTAAATATAAAAAAATTATGGACTGAAAATCAGGTTGACACAACATATACCTATAACTGCATTGAACAATTATTTTTTCTTTCACGCTTGATTAAAAGGAAAAAGGTATCCAATTCAAATATAATATGGGCCGACTTTGCAAATGAAGTGTTTAAGCAAAATGGAACTAAGGAATCGTTTATTAAGAATGGATCAGAATTGTATAACATTCAAGTAGAAATATTCAACCAACTTATAGGAACTATTGATCCAGTCAATCCTGATCAAGGAATTCTACAAATGCATTTTCCAAATGATTTCACTAAAATCAGGAATTTGGAATGGATCTTAGATAAAGCATCGATTTTAGAAAAACTAACACCATCGCCCGATCAGGTTATAAGTATTTCAAAACTTAATCCAGAGCAAGAAGATGCTCTAGATGTATTAAATTTATTAAAATCAAAATATCCACAAAAAGAATGGTTAAAAACAATTGGGCCCTTAAATGATACACTCAGAGAAAAGCGGCGTGATGCGCTTATTGATTGGCTCCTAGTCAACGACCAGACTACTTGGACTATACCAACAGATATTTACAAATACCTGTTGATTGATACAGAGATGGATGCCTGCATGGACACATCACGCATCAAACAAGCTATCAGCAGCGTTCAATTATTTATCGATAGATGCCTGATGGGATTAGAAGCCGAAGTCACTCTTGATGATGATTTTGCGACACAATGGAACACCTGGCGCAAACAATATAGAGTTTGGGAGGCCAATCGCAAAATCTTTCTATATCCAGAAAACTGGCTGGAACCAGAACTTAGAGATGATAGAAGTCCATTCTTTAAGGAATTGGAATCACAATTGACACAGAATGAAGTAACAGAAGAAACTGCCAAAGAAGCCTTACTCACATATCTCCAAAAATTAGATAATGTCGCAAAATTGGACATTGTTGGCTTATTCAATGACGATGACACTGGAAAACTCCATGTCATTGGCCGTACCTATAATTTTCCACATCAGTATTTCTACCGTTACCAATACAAAAATGTATGGTCGGCTTGGGAGAAAATAGAGATTGACATTGAAGGTGATCATATCCTGCCTGTGGTGTGGAATGGCAGGCTGATGCTTTTTTGGGCCCAGTTTACTGAGAAGCAGGTATCTCCAAAATCAGGTAGTACAAAAATCAAAAAGCCTGACAGAGACGGTGATATGGCGATGGTTAATGAAGAGCCAGCTAAATTTCTAGAAATGAAGTTGGTTTGGAGTGAATATAGAAATGGAAAATGGAGTGGGAAGAAGGTTTCGAAGGCAGTACTAACAATTGGAAATGATAAAGAAAAATATAATATCGATAAAAAAGACAAGCCACCCTTAATCAGTAAATTATTAATAACCTCCTTTGTCTACAAGTTCAGTACTCTTCATTTAGTTATTTATCAGGAATCTTTTAGCGTTATAAAAGAATTATACTTATGTGGAAGTTTTAAATTTACAAATTCAAATGAAGAAGTCGAATTTGAGGAAATGTTTAAATACATTCCATCTAATCAAGATGGCACTTTAGATCCATTGAGTTATGACCAGAACAGCCAGTTACACCAAATAAAAATAAAAGCTTTAAATAAAATAAATGACAACCATTTATTAATTTCAAGACCACCTGATATTATACCCATAGATACAGTGAGTTTTTTTAAAATAATTGATCAGGAATTTACTTTGGAATTTACTGTTAAGAATTTGGGTTCATCAAAATTGATTCCATTAAAACATAATCTTTTAGATAAAAAGAAACTTCTTTACTTTCAGACAAATAAAGACCACCAATTCTTAGTTAAATACAATTCATTTTCATACCCATTTTTGAGTAATAACTCCACATCAAACTCCATTTATTCTAATAAAATGGATAGAAATCTTTTAAAACACACTTTCAATTCAAATATTAGATTTCTGCATTATTATTCTTTTTATCATCCAAAAATCTCTGACATAATTAATAGAGCATATCTTAACTCTTTTGATAGCCTTTATTCCATCTCATTGCAAAATAATACATCTAATTTTTTCCAAAATGAATATATCCCATCAAATCTAGTTAAAAAGCCATACCCAGTAAACAATATTGATTACAGCAATAACGGTTCGTATTCACTTTACAACTGGGAACTTTTCGTACATATTCCTTTGACCATTGCATCTCAACTGATGCAGAATCAAAAATATGAAGAGGCAAGAAAGTGGTTGCACTTCATCTTCAATCCAACTGTGGCAGGCAATGCAGAAGAAGGGCCGAGTAGGTTCTGGATAACTAAGCCATTTAGGGAAGAAATAACCAATATGGTTACTTTGGAAAATTTGTTGGAGAGCGATGGTTATGCAGAGGAATTGAATACTCAATTGGAAAATTGGGAAGAAAATCCATTTAGCCCCCATGCTGTAGCAAGATTTCGCATATCTGCATACATGCGAAAGACATTCCTAATGTATATTGACATTCTCATAAAATGGGGCGATCAACTCTTTGCCAGAGACACTATTGAAACTATAAATGAAGCAACATTACTTTACCTTTTGGCACAAGAGATCCTTGGAAAGAGGCAGCAAGCCATTCCAAAAAGAGCAGAACCTCCAATTAGGACATTTTTTGATATTAAAGATGGTCTGAATTCATTTAGTAATATTGTAGTCAAAGAAGGTATAGAGCTACTTATTGATGCTGGAAATACCACAGATAACAATCTAAAGATGTATTACTTCGGCCTGCCCAAAAATGAATACATTGTCAAATACTGGGATACAATTGAAGACAGATTGTATAAGATTCGCAACTGTATGAATATGGAAGGTGTAGTTCGCTCACTTGCTCTGTTTGAACCGCCTCTTGATCCCGGAATGTTGATTCGTATGAGAGCAGCAGGTCTTTCAATCAATGATGTTTTAGACAATAGTGTAAGCATACCTCACTATCGCTTCCAAGTGATGCTGCAAAAAGCCAATGAACTTTGTAATGATGTCAAAAATTTGGGGTCAAGTTTATTGTCTGCCATTGAGAAAAAGGATTCGGAACAATTGTCACTATTGCGCAATACCCATGAGCTTAGCATGTTAGCTTTGATAAAACGACAAAAAAAGTGGCAAAGGGATGAAACAAGAGAAAATCTGGCGAGTTTAAATGAATCAAAGAAAAATATTGAGAATAGGTATGAATATTATTCATCGAGAAATTTCATGAATACTGCTGAAGCTTTATCGTTTGAATCTATTTATTTAGGAATGACATTCCAAATTGGGCAAGCACAACAGGAGCTCTTAGCTGCCATATTATATAACACACCAGATTTTAAAATTGGATCAGGTTTTACCCTAGGGGCAACTGCAGGAGGAACTTCAACTGGAAATTCTGCCAAAGCTAGTGCTACTGTTCTTCAAGCAATGGGAATTGTTAATACAACTGCCGGTACGATGTCAAATATTGTTGGTGGGTATCAACGACGAATGGACGATTGGAAATTCCAAACTAAATCTGCTGAAATCGAATTAAAGCAGATTGAAAAGCAAATCACAGCCGCAGAGATCCGGCTCGCCATAGCTGAGCAAGATCTCGTCAACCACGACCGACAGGCAGAACAAAGCAGGGAAGTGGATGACTTCATGCGAAGTAAATTCAGCAACGCCGAATTGTACAAATGGATGGTAGAACAATTATCTACGGTTTATTTTCAGACTTACAACCTTGCATATTCATCAGCCAAAAAAGCGGAAAAATGTATGCAATATGAGCTTGGATTAGATGATATAAATTATATCAAATTTGGATACTGGGACAATCTGAAATCAGGTTTATTAAGTGGAGAAAAATTACAACTTGATTTGAGGTTACTTGAAAATACTTATTTGGAAAAGAACAAACGTGATTATGAAATCGTAAAACATGTTTCTGTATCCATGTTGGATCCTTTAGCTTTAATAAAACTTAGGGCTACAGGATCTTGTGAATTTAATATCCCTGAGGCACTTTACGACATGGACTTTCCTGGACAATATTTCAGAAGAATTAAATCTGTGAGCTTAAGTATTCCATGCATAGCTGGACCTTATACCTCTGTGAGTTCTAAATTATCATTGACAAAGAGTAGCTATCGCAAATCTAACGTTGCGGCAAATTATCCACAAACCAATGCCAATGATGTTAGATTTAATTTCTTCAATACGGTAGAACAATCCATTGCTTCTAGCCATGGGCAAAACGATAGTGGTGTTTTTGAATTGAATTTTCGGGATGAACGATATTTGCCCTTTGAAGGTACCGGTGCAATCAGTTCTTGGAAATTGGAGTTGCCTACTGAAGTTAGACAGTTTGATTACAATACAATATCAGATGTCGTATTACATTTGAAATATACTGCTAGTGATGGCGGCTCTTTACTAAAAGATGCATCTAATGGTGAGATTCGCAATCAACTGAATATCATAGTTCAAGATTTATCAGAATCTGGCTTACACATTGCCATCAATATGAAGCACGATATGCCCAATGAATGGCATATGCTCAAACAAAAAGGAACTGTAGATTTGCTCATCGATAAATCTAGGCTTCCGTATATGGCACAAGCCATAGGAGCGAGTGCTGCCATAAGCGAAGTTATTTTTATAGCAAAGGTGATGGGCAACCCAGTTACATTTTCGTTCGATGTGAATAGTACTAGTACAAACTTATCAACAATACAAGGCATGGATTTACTACAAGGGACTAATAACAGTGTTGTCATTTCCACTCCATTCAATTTGGCTGTTGCGCTTGGAGATGTAAACAACTTAGAAGAATTGATGATGCTTGTGAAATATACTTTTTGATACCAGAATCATACAAAATCCACACTCGAAATTTTAAAATTACTAAAATTAACATGGAATATTTTAACGTAAATAGATCATTCAAAGAAGAACTTGATTATTATTTGGTTAAAATTGAACCAAATTTATTAAGATTTCCAGAATTTAAAACAGAAATTAAATTTAATGTTGGAACACAACTTCAGTTAGAAAAAGATTTAATAAGTAAATCCAATTTTAAAGTAATTCACCGATTATCCCCGACGATCTTAAAATTTATGGAAACTTGTTATTTCAGAGATCTTCTTGTAAATAATTTGAATAATGAGTTATTAACTTCTTTTCACCTCAGTGCTTTTTTAAGTGCTGCCAGGTCCGTCACATTTGTTTTGCAAAAGGAAAGTACACATAAAGAAGGCTTTAAAGAATGGTATCAAAGTAAGCAAGATGTGCTTAAGGAAGATGAGATCATGACTCTGCTTGTTCAATTGAGAAATGAATCCGAAAAGGAGGGACTCGAGACATTAACTATTACTCCGATGAGACTTGTAAAAATTCATTTAAACAATACTATTTCTTATGAATCTTACAGCGAAATTAAAAATTTGGAAAATATAAAATTCCAAAATTTGAATAAAGAATCAGAATATATCCTCGAACAAATGAGAATGATTATTTATGACGCAGATCTGCATAATTTTTTAGATGCAAAAACTGAAAATAGTGAATTGGAAGCAGGGATTAAGATAATAAAAGAGATAAAATTAAATGAATGGTGGGTGTGTGATCAAAGCGAAAATTTAATTAGAAAGTATGATTGAATTGTAATAGTTTTAATAGAATCTGACAGTTAGGTTAAAATAGCAAATAAATAAAAACGAAATTTAATCCAATAAAACTATAAAATGATATTAAGTTTTAATCAAGCTTAATAAACTTAAAGTATGATAAAAAATCATTATCAAAAGGAACTTCTACTTTCATCCACACAGCGACGGAATGGATCTCAAAACACCTCTAAGGATGTAAAAATGATTCAATCATGGCTCTGCATTCAGGAATTAAATTTTCCGGGTAGTGGTACCTATACTTCTGTAGATGGAGATTTCGGCCCTGCCACTGAAAAAGTAGTCAAACGATTTCAGGTGTTAAAAGGATTGAGTAATACGGGAATAGTATCACAAAATCTTTTTGATATTTTATCCGCCCCATTAAAGACCGCATTTGAAACTCCTCTGGCTGGTACAGACCTTAGATCACTAATTGTGGAGGCTGCAAATAACCAGTTGATGCAAAGACCTATCGAATTGAATATTAATGGGGAAGGAAACATGGGTCCATGGGTAAGAAGTTATATGGACGGGCATCAGGGAGAAGATTTCCTTTGGTGTGCAGGTTTTGTCCAGACCATATTGGACTTGGCCTTTTCTGCTTTAGGAAAAGAGTTTACCAAAGCAATGCCTAAAACGTATGATTGTGATGTAATCGGGAATGAAGGTCTTCGATTAAATTCATTGATCAGACGAAATGATTACCTTATGGATCCATTCAAAGTAAAAAAGGGGGATGTTTTTTTATTAAGAAAATCCATGAGAAACTGGACTCATACTGGTATCATTGTAAATATAGGTCGTGAGACATTTACTACTATTGAAGGCAATGCCGATCGGGATGGCAGCACTAATAATGGTGTAGCAGTATATCTACGTGAAAGAAATTTCATAACTAAGAAAATCGATATTTTTTCAATGGATCAGTGGGCTTGAAGTAGTATAGGATAAAATAAATATGAATTACTTTATTTTTTCTACATCACCAATGGACAATTCTATACTTAAACATTGTTTAATACTTGAAATACGATTCTAGAGGCTCCTCTGGTATTTTCCACTTTTCCTTCCCATCCCATCAATGGCCCATGAATCATTCTGACTAAGTCTCACATATTGTAATTACCCGAGTGCTGTATTGAAATACCATGGGCAACGATATGCTCAATTAGTTTTATTTCATTTTCTTTCACTATATAGATTCCGGAGTATACCGACCCCCCAATTCCGTTTTATTCCGATAGCTACCGGAATGACCCCAGTATTCTGTCCCTCTTTTTTTGATGGAAGACACCCACCTTAGGAATTCAAGTTAGTGTAGGGAAAGTTGTAATATTCTGTAGCTAAACTCTTTTTTATGATTTGGCTGTATTTATTGTTTCAATATTAGTTTTAGGCACTAGCTACATATATTTTCAATACATAAGTAAATCCGATTAAATATAAATTTAAAATAAAAGATCTAAAAAACATTTTTTGGCAAAGCATGGCCAATCAACACTACCCCACTCTGCACCTCTACCCAATCGTGAAGAATATTCCAGGCGATTTTAGATGCTTGAAGTTGTAGGTCTTGCCTGGACCATTTTTCATCCGGGGTTATATCTTTGGACAATGAATTGAAGCACTCTTTGATGCGTGGATGGAGTGAATACTCTAACATTTTTCTTGACTTTTCATCGAATAATTTAAAGGTGATGCCTATGCATTGCTTTATTTCGAAATGCTTGGTGATCTGGGTGGCACCGATTACGATGAGCAGGGTTTCGATACGGGATATGCTTTGGGTAGTGTTGAGGGTGGAGGTGTAGGATTTTAGATTCATGGTGATTTACGATTTAGAGGGAGAAGGGAGAAGGGTGAAGTGAGAAGTAGCATTTTCGAAATACGATTTACGAATTACAATGTGAAGTGGATGATGAAGTACGAATTAGAATTTTCGAAGTACGATTTACAAATTACAATGTAGAGTTGAAGTATGAAGTATGAAGTATGAAGTGAGGAGTGAGAAGTAAGAAGGGTGAAGGGTTCATTTTCTTTTGTCTTTGGAATGGTTAGGAAAGGCTATGAGGTTGAAGAGTTCGCGGAAGCGACTCCGTACTCGATTGCCGTAGATGGCTTCAATTTCAGAAGCTGAGAGATTGGTGGTGACATGAGTGATGATGCCCTGGGAAACAAATAGATCATAGCGATTGAGAAGGATCTCGGCCATGACATTGCATTCATTGCCGAAATATTTGAGGCTGCCTTCGACTCCTAGATCATCAAAGCAATAGCTCTTGGCCAGGTCCTGGTAGTGAGTGCGGCGACTATATTTCTGAATAACTGAAAAGCCGTCTTCGATGAATTCGAAACTGATGTCTCGGCAGGGTTTCATGAAAAACCTGGACTCTGGTGTTGAAAAGTGGCGCATGAGGCTCATCAGGCTGGTTTTGCCGCATCCTACGGGACCAGACAAGAGTATGCCCTTCCTGAGATCAAGATCTCTCTGAGGAGCCGTAATGCCATCTCTCAAAAAATAGGACAAAAGAGATAAAATGACTTCAATATCATCCTCGTACAGGTGAAATTTAGGGCCATAGGTCTCGATGCCTTTTGTATGGAGCCATTTCCGAATATTGGAATAGTCAAATTCAGAGGTGCCTTCAAAGGGGTTCATTGTAATTTTTGTTTGTAGGGACATGAAGATGATTTGGCTTTGGTGAAATGGAAGGCTTCGAATTGATATTGAAATTTGACACATTGAGCATCCATTTGCTTGCAGCTGCTTTCCAATCATGCATAATAGCTTTGCCGCCTACCAGCCAGCCATTGCTTTGGAAATGGTGATAAAACTTTTCTGCTTCAATAGATGGGAATTGCTGGTTATTGAAAAAAGCCTGGATACTCACCAAATCGGGAGGAGTAAACGGAGTACCAGGCTTGAACGCCCTTTGAGTTTCGGTGGTATTGTTCACGGGGCCAGGCACGGGAGCTCGGGATGGTTCTTCCTTTTTCTTTTGGCGCAAGTTTTCTTTTTTTACTGTTGCAAGAATTTCTTTTTGATTATAAACAAGATCATTTTCTGAACTAGTGTTGAGGGTGCGATTTTTTATGTGTTTACTCGCATTTTGTTTATAATGTTTATTACTGTTTATATATGGCTCTTGTGCTTGATCAGTACTTGTATCAATTTTAGTATGGTGTGCATAAAGTACTTGTTCTTTACTTGTTTCAATTTTAGATAGGTCTTCGTTTTTTACATTCATCTCGCTTGACTGAAAATTGAACATGTAAACCAGGGATCCTTTGAATGGATTGAATGATGGGAGGTAATGCAAATAACCAAAGTCATTAAGCTCGCGAATGCATTTGTGATAGGTGGCTTTAGCACTGATCTTACTAACCTTCATGAGTTCGCCACGTGAGATAGTAATGGGGTTGCTAAAACGACAGGCATTCCAAAACTGGAAAAGGGAGACATACATACTTATATGGGTGGGATTGAGCCGGTCATCGTTAGAGACTTTTTCGAAGAAGGCGGCGAGATGCTTGATGTAGTTCATGGAGGAGGGAGGAGGAGTTTTCAGTTATTGGTTATTGGTTATTAGTTATCAGTTATCAGTTATCAGTTTTACCTTCGTTTAATAGTGTATTGATATCATCCGAACTGTAGTAAATAATGCTGCCGATCCTGGTAAAAGACAGAGAACCTTTACTGCGGAGATTTTGGAGTGTGCCGGGCGAGATCTTTAAGAGCTTTCTTACTTCGCTGCTTTTGAGCCATTCCCTTTTTTCTGGTTGTTTGACCTGGATGATTGCTTTGATGTCAAGTAATAATTGGTGCCTGAAATCAATGAGGTCTTCTTTGGTGAGGATATTTACAGCCATGGTTGTGGTGATTTATATTTAGTGCAAAAGAAGGCGATTTGGTGAGCTTTGATTCCCAAGATGTACCCAAGTTGGGGAAGAAATAGTTCAATTATCAATTTTCAATTACGAAGTACGATATACGAGTTACGATATATGATTTGAGAATTTAAACGTATCCATCCGACGAAGTACCTCTTGTATGAATCTATAAAGCTGCTTAGGTTTGATAAAAAAACAAATGAAAAAAGCACAAACCAGCAGAGAACAAGGAATGGCCATGATTTCAAATTGGAAAATAAGTGGGATGAATTGCCGGGAATTTTGCTCGGAACAAAGCATCCCTTATCATCGACTACAGTATTGGCTTGGAGTATATAATCGGATAGAAAGCGGCGAAGGTAAAAAGGGTCATAATAAATTTATCCCCGTTTCAATATTAACCGGAATATTGCATCGCCTGGTATTGAAATACAAACACCCGGTGGGTATTCCATTAAACTGTACCAATCGCTGGATTTGAAAACGTTGATATCTATACTCAGGTAGTTTCATTTAAGGTATGCAGCATTTATCGAAGGGGCGATCGAACACCACTATTAATCGAACAATAATTTCTGTGATTCACCTTTCATGATAAATGAAAAGCATTTTTCCATCGTTACTAAGCCAATTCCTGGCTCATTTATCAAATCAATCATGGATTTAATTTTTTTACTTTCGATGACCGTTGATACTGTATTTATCCTGTCCTTCCTGATTCCTGTAACTTTTTGTATTTGAGCAGAACTAAATGACTTCCATTTAGCCGCAAATGATTCAAACAAATCATCTGGTGCTGATGGATCGTACTCAAATATTTCAACTGCTATTTCACATCTTGATAAATAACTATTCATAAGTTGATAGACTTCGTTCCTATCTAAACCACCATTATGGGCACCAAGTAAGGGAAATGCGATTGAAGTAATACCGTGGTCCATATATGAATCAAAAAATTTTTGCAATCCTTTTTCAACGTATTCTAACTTGCTTGGGTACTTCCAATGAAATTTGGTTGGAAAATTCAAAACCCAAGGTGCATCCTGCTCACCTTTATAAAGCCACAGTTTTCCAATTCCAATTAAATTTGACTTACAATGCTCTTGATATAGATCAAACATTTTAGGATACCTAAGTTTATACACCAATGCAATCCCTTTGCCCATAACCCCGACACAGTTAACGGTATTCACTACTACCTGAGCTTTTGTATTAAATATATTCCCTTTAACTAAGTCAACTGCCATTTTAATTCAAATTATAAAGTTCCCATTTTGTGCTTCCTATTTCATCCTGAAAGTAAACTTTCAAAGAAGTGTGGTTTTCAAATTTGATATTAAGCCTTGGATAAGCATATATCATTGATTCCGTTGCATTGAAAACAATGCCACTAATCATTTCATATTTTGTACCCGTTGGGAAATGAATGATAAACATTCCTGATTTGTACCCATTGCCACTATAATTTGTTGAAATATCCAATACACCATCGCTGTATTCACATTCAATATCCTTGTTTTGATTGTGGTAAATATCGTCATTATGAGAAGAAACTTTGATTCTATTAAGGCATTGATTTCTTTCCCCAATCCTTCTTATCAATTCTTCCTTATCACTTTGGCTTCTTACTATAATATCAAAATTTAAGATGTTAGTAAAATCAAATTCATCTTTTATTAAAAACTCTTGTTGTGAATAGTTAATATAGGTTTTATAATCGCCATCAGATGTATTGAATATTGTGCTGTATACATCGCTAAAATTAAACTTAGATAACATTTGCAAGACCGGCTGAACAACTGCCCAATTTGTTTGCATGTTACCGTTACTCATATAACATTTATCACGCAGCTTCAATAAAACTTCCTGTAAATTGAATCGAAAGAAAACAGGAATTGGGCATTTAGGCAAACCTAATCTTAATGCACTTTCATAATATTTATCGTTTATATCTAAACCCAAACATTCATTATAAAATTGTGTAGGTGTTTGAGGTCTGAAATAGAAACGGGCAAATTCATGAGCCGTATTTCGTCTACCTACTACAGAACCTGCCGCATCTGCAAAACCAGTGGCTTTATTCCTGCTGAGAATTTTTTTATTATTAATTATTTCAATAGCATTTGTAAGATGCGTAAAATGATAAATATAACCTGACCAACTTGAGTGTTTAGCTTTAAGTTTTAAATAGAGTTCTAATTCAGGAATATCGTTTATTATCTGAATTATATGCTCTCTTATGTTTAATGGAATTGAAATATTTTCTCTCAGATTGAAATAATCCCAGTACATTTTAAACTCTTCAACCATCTCAATTGTGAAATAAATTGATGTGTTTTGAGAAATATATTCCCAATCCAAAAAGTCTTTAAACAAACGTAATCCATTAATATCAAACACCACCAACCCAGATAAAATCTTCCAGTTTAAAAACCGCTTGAATTTTAGGAGTATTTCAGGGGATGGTGAAAATTGTTCTGAATTACATAACAATTTCCATTCTATGTTATCCTGATAATCGGAAAGTATTGTAACGTTATTGAAATCGAGTTTCCAGTATTTGATTAATGTTTCCCAATCCCAATTGTTTTTGTATTCTGACAACAACTGAGGGTGTTGCTGAAAATCTAAACTTTTATGTTTTGAAAGAGAATCCCATCGTTCTAAATTCAAAATATCATTACTAACCAATAATTTAATTGAGTCTGGTGTGATGTGTAAGGAATCACTTAGCAGAACATAATTCCAATTTGAATCCGTTTGAGATACAAACAGTTTTAATAAATTTAAATCAAAGATCAAGTTTTTGTTGATGCTCAATAGCGACCAATCCCATTGCTTATCTGACAGTGTGAGTAAGGTATCATTGTCAATCCAATTTGCCTTTGAAAACAAACTAAAATCCCAATCTTTATCATTTAGTTGAAGTACAAGGTCTTTGTCTATTTTTAAAAAATTGTGAGAAGATAAATCATGATAACTCCAAGCTTTTGAGTTGTTTTCTAAAACAAACTCCTTCGTTAACTCAAAACGAGGGTGCAAAGATAATTTTTCCCAATTCCAGGGGTGGTTGATAAAATTGTCTACTAACGCTGGTTGTAATGTCACTTCAAAACGAGCAGATAATGCCCCCCAATCAATTAGATTTGAAAACCTCCTTAGGCGCCTTGCATCAAACTCGGTTACTCTTTTTTCTATATTGGAGTTGGTAAGCAAAGGACTTACTGTTGAAAGGATATTCCAATCCCACTTGTCCTCGAATTCCGAAATGATTCTTTCGTTCCAAGTAAGATTATTAATATTACTGAGTAAACCAAAATGCCATTCCTCCTTATAAGCATACAGATATTCAAGCGTTCTATCCAGCCATTGGCGCATATCTTGGTAAACCACTTTGTTGAACTGAAAAGAAGAAGAAAGAGTGCTATTAGTTGAAAGCAGCTTCCAATTTATTTTCTCTGAATAAGTAGATAGAAATCTATGATCAATTGGAATAACTTTTGACGAACTGATATAATTCCAGTCCCAGGTGAAAATATCAAATTGAATAGTCTCTTCGATATATCTCCAAAGGTCGTTAGGCAATATTTTTTTTGTGATAACTGACCATGACTCATTTATAACAGATTCTGGTGACTGTGAAATCAAAACTGCCAGCGATGGTAATTTGTTTTTTGGGGTTAAGTCTATTGGAGAAATGAATTTATCAATTAAATAAGGCCAATGAATGTATGAAGCATATTCAACTTGAAAATCATCATCCAATAATAACTCAGAGCTTATTCTTTCTTTAGTTACTAAACTCCAATCCCAGAAAAGGTCAGGATTATCAAAAATGAAGTCAAGCTCACATTTATTTGATAAATGATTTCTCAAATCATCAGCAGATGGCAATTCTAATAATTCATCCTCATCTGATAATACAATTTTATTAAGAGATTCTACCGATGCCTCTCTAAGAACTGAACCCCAATTAATAGCAATGCTATGAGAACTAAGGAGTACCCGATTTAGTAATATTTGTTCGAAAGTAAACTCAGTCGATACATGCTTTGATATTATTGCCAGCATCTCCTTTTCAACTGCCCATTGAATAAAGAAAGCCAAATTATCAGCCACAAGTTCCGATGGAATGCTATTGATTAATATATTTAGCGCTAACTTATCTTGGTGCTTGCGAATAAATTCATAAGACCATTTTAAGTCTTTTCGATTACAAAGAGTCCTAAAGTTCCAAGGAAATGTTTCATTAAACTCAACTATAGAGATATTATCAACAGAAAGGGATACATTATCAAAGCCAGCATGATTTTTAACTAAGCTGCTATATTTTTCAAATAGGTCTGATGACCACTTTAAATTATGATTTGCTTCTATTCCGGGAATATTTTCATTGCCCCAAAAAAATAAGTCATTATCAGATAAAAAATTAAATGTTTCTGAATTTAAAATCACATCCTGATCCCTTCCAATTTTAAAGTTGGTTCTCTTGATGGAAGTAATCAAATACGAGCCGAATTTAGATTCGTCGAATGATAATTTAAAATCATCCTCATTTCTTAGTAACCTGCTAACTACTGAAATAGTGTCAATGTGTGGAGATAGAGTATCAAAATTAAAAATGAAATAATTTATTGAAAAGGTAGAACTGATAAGTGCCCAATCCCAGTTTAACTGTGGGTTATTCAGAATTATATACCCTGACTGTATTTCACCTAAAGCTATTAGAGTGTGAAGGTCAAAAGGCAATGATTGAATTTTACTTTCTATAAATTCAAATGAAACTCTTTTTGTAACATTTTTCCAATTATCAATTGCATTAACGTCCGTAATTGTTGTTAATAACTGTTCCAGTTCTTTTTGGTCAATTCTTTCCAGAAATACATCAATATCCCAGGGAAATTGATTGATGGTATTTATAATGTATGGTATTTCGACTTTCTTTGAAAGGCGAGACCAATCCCAGTAATCAGCATAAGCCTCGATATTCAATATCAATACTTCATCTGGACAATTCTGTATTACCTGATACCACACTGCGTTACTTGTAACATCTTCACTCGACAACAGTTCAAACCAATTATTGTCCCATATAACTCTTGAATCGCTTAGTATTTTTTGCCAGTTGACATGTTTTTGGAATTGAACTATATCAGTCGCTTGTATAATTTCAGTATCTCTCAGATATACCTGATAACGAAGCAACAGAAGCCAATCTGAATACAAATTTAAGTTTGAATCCTTTTTTATTATAGTATCTAAATCAGATGAGGGAATATCATTTAAAGCTACTTGGATGCTGTATTCATTATCTAATTGCTGTAATGAAAGCGAAACATTTGATACAATTTTTTCATAATTAATAACAAGCTCGTTTACACACTGTACTTCAATATTACTATTTGCTACCTGATTTGAATTGAGATTGAGTAATGCCTTTTGAAGAAAAATATTGCCCACTTGTTCTTCCAAATTAAACAAATAGGGTTTTACTTCCTTCGAGTTACTTATTTCTGAAAAAAGGATATGTTTTGTAAAATTGAATAGGTTATCGACACCTTCCCAATCAAATAGGAGGTAGTGCTCATTTAGGCCGACAATACCTTCGTAAAACAAATGCTTTACTCCCTTTAATCTTGCTTCTATACCCCATTGTGTTGTAGAAATTATCTGAGCACCTTCTTCATTATTATAAATTGAAATCAAATGATATTCTAATAATGTATCAAGCAATGACGAGAAAATAGCTGCTTCAGCTAAGTCAAAATAAACTTGTTCAGCTTCATTTGCCTCAACAGCGAAGCCTAAAGTGCAACCTAAAGCATTGTAACTAATTGTATCATTATGCAAGCTCAGGAATGAAAGAATAATAGTGTCAAGATCATTTAGCGGAAATGCTTTTCTGTAAAGCACCTTATGCTTTGCAACCCTTATTGGCCAATCCTCATTTATGGTTATTAACTTCATTATTTTAAGAATTTGGCATCAAATGTTTTTACAGCACCATTAGGATGTTGCTGAATTGTTTCATAAACTTTTTTATAAATTGGTTTCGTGGTAAAATGCTTTGAGTTCCCAACTATTATTAGTAACCTTTTAGCCCTGGACAGTGCCACATTCAATCGGTTGGGAAATTCTGCAAAGCCCAAACTATCTTGAGAAGGATATCCGTTCTCAGGATATGCTTCCAAATTAGGAGCTTGATTAGGAAATTCTGCAATCAAGTTGCTTCTTACCAGAGACACTATTACGATATTCCTCTCCATTCCCTGAAAACGGTCAACTGGTGAAATTCTTAGTGGAACTTCAGGATATTTGTCTTTTAATTTATTTAATAACCCAGCCTGTGCACCGTAGAATGTTATTATACCAATTTGTTTTTGATCAATATCCCCCTGTGGCCAATAATCAACAAAGTTTTTATAACCGGGGGATTTTTTAAAATAGCTTAGAAGCCAATCAATCGCTTGTACTTCACCGTAGTTTACTCTTGATGTGCCACTTTTAATTTCAGGTGTATTCACATCAAGCCAAATGACATGTGTTTTTTTATTAGCTGTAACACCGTGGTGACGGTTAAGAGGGTGTGACATGTCTTCTGAATCTGCAATCTCATCAGGAATACCACATTCTAAGCCGCCATCAGCAAGGTAAAACTGTTTAATAGTTTCATTTATTGCTGGATGCATTCTATACTGTACATTGAATGAAGATTTCAAATTATTATCTATTCCAATAAACAGCTTCTCAAAATGTGAGATTGAAAACTCGTCCATATTTCTTTTGATGTAACTTATTAAGTTATTGATTTCAGTTCTATTCTTATCATCTTTGGTCTTCTTTGACATCATTTTGAGATTGTCAATAAACTCATTAGTATCTACCATAGGTGGCAATTGCCTATGGTCACCAATTACAACAGCCTTTTTACCATAAAGACATGGCAACGCTAACTCAGGAGGTGATGCTTTACTGGCCTCATCTTGCACAACGAGATCAAATTCAATATTCTTTTTCTTTAGTGCGGCAATAGTATTTTTATTTATAGAAAGCCTAAAAGCATCGTATTCCTTAGTATGTACTACGTTGCAATAATCGGAGAAAAACCTTGTAAATTTCTGCTCTGAATTTTCTTTCCCAATGGAACTACATGTTGCCCCAATAACATTTACATTTTGAACGTATTTTTCAAAGAATATTGAACGCAATGATTCGTTTGATTTGTTCAAATATGAAATCCATCTATCAGACAATTCTCCGTTTTCAATTGTCTTTTTAGTCAAAGCCCTATTACCAATTAGCGTAATCCAATCTTGTAATATATTAGTGGCTGATTTATCCTCTACTAATTCCTTATTTCCAAAAAGAACCCATTGTTTTATCGACTCTAATGAGAATCGCCTTCCTTCCTTATCTAATTTATCATCAGAACCAAACCTTAATGGCTTGATTAGCAAATGTGATTTACTGCGGAGTTTATCCAACGCATTATCTACAGCAAGATTGGTTTCAGAAGTAACCAATATCTTATATGGCTCCTTTTTTACAGATATATTGGAACGAATGTGTTGCCATATCAACTCAGCAATTGCTGTTGACTTGCCAGTACCTGGAGGACCTTGTATAAGAAAAAAATCCATTGCCAATAAACACTTTGCTATTGCTTCTTTCTGCCGTTCATTAATATTCTTTGAAAGCAATGATGAGTCGATTTCATTTAACGACTTCTCGTAATCAGCAGTTCGTTTAATATCACCGTGAAAACTTTCTGCCTTAGATGAATCCATTAAAATAGCCCTTAGTTTTTCATTTAATATTTTCTGTTTATTGGTAGAAAAAATAATATCGATTGTATTTGAAAGTCTTTTTATTTTATCTCTTTCTCCTTTTAGTATACAAGCAACAAGTGATGTATGAGAAGAAACGCAAATTTCTTCCTTCATAGATTCCATATCTATTTGAATGTTGGGATAGTTCAATTTTACAATAGAGCCAAACGGTAATGGTTTTGTAGCGTCCCAAATAGAAATTTCCTCACCTCTCAAATAATTGAATTTACTATTGATTTCTGCTTCATAATCCTCTTGATTATAGCTTAGAAAATACTTTAGTTTTCCAACTTGTAATTCTTCAAATTCATACTGCATATTCTCATTAAGCAGAGGATCAATTGTGTCTTTAAGTTTGGCAACAAGTAGCTGGAGTAAATCGTGATTATCGAAAAAGCAGAAAAAAGATAACTTTAAACCGTTGGTTGATAGTTTGGTTTTTATAGCAGGAATTTGCTGTAATTCATCCTGAATTGACAACAGAGGTGAACCATATTGTAATTTTATCTTAAACCCATGCTCTGCCCCTTTATTATCAATGTCAGCAATTTGTAGAGCTGATAAACTTTCAATACCAGAATTTAATTCATCTTCATTCGTAAAGTCAAATGATATTGTTTCTTTATCATTACTAACATTGAATCGTTCATCTTGAATCGAATTTTGGAACTGCTCAAAAAACAATCTTTGCTCAATTTGAAAAGTATGTTGATGCTTAATATTGAATGAATCAACTCCAAAATACCTTTCGAAAACTTTTTTGAAATGATAGATCTCAAAACGTAAGTCGGCCAACGAAATATCAGACTCATAGGTAAGATGAAATTCATTATTTGATGGTGTTGGAAGAATTATTCCCATCTTATCATTTTTCTTATCCTCTGAAGAGAAAAATATTTTCTTAGATTTTTTTGTTTCTAAAAATTTCTGAAATATTTCCTCCTTAATTGTGAATATTAAGCGATGATGAGATTTGTGGTATGCTGAATTTAGCTTTATAAAATTTAAAGCTGCTTCCTTTAAAAATATATCTTGTATAATTAGATTTGAAAAATAGCCATGACAGGAAATGGATTGAATACCTAAAGTGCCGGTCAAATAAGAACTTACTATTTTAAATTGCTTATCAATATAGTATTTAGAGGGCCGAACTTTAAAAATCCCGCCAATAATTGGAGAACGGCTAAATCCAATAAGACTTTCGATTTTATCATCTATCCGTTTGATGTCTGAAATTGTTGCAACAATTTGTCCATCCTTATTGGGTTGTTGACCATTTATTTCTTCTAACCATTTGTAAGGGTTCTCTTTCAGGCTAACGTATCCAGAGAAACATGGTTTATAGTCAAATTCAAAATAATTGGCATCAGCTATTTCTTTTAATTCTTCCTTATGTTGTGGAGTTCTCGAAGAGTCATATAACAAATAACCATCTTTTATTTTTATATCATTCTCAATAATACCAGGAAAAGACCTTTCCAAATAACTTAAAATATTAGAGAGAGGATTTTTTTGTTGAATTACGAAATGTGCAATGCCTTCCTTATCTGATTTTTTATATTCAATAATAAAGGGTTCAGAGTATTGATTGACAAATACCTCCTGTGCTTTAATAAATGCTTTCCAGCTGTTGATTGTTGACATAAAACTTTAGGTTTTCTTTAACCTATTTATTCCAACCCCATTGCTTTAAACGCTGCATCAACGGGGTCTGCATAAACTACTAAACTAAATTTTGAAATGAGATCTATCGGAACTTTTCCTAACTGAGCCATATCTACGGCCGGTATCAACACTTTTTTTGCTCCACTATCTGCTGCTACTTGCAGGAACTCACCCAAATTGTCAGAGCCAATGATAGCACCGCCAATGCTCATTGAACCAATGACTGCTAATTGAGGTAATATGGGTCTTTCTGCAATGCTTGATACAATGGATAAGAAAATAGCCAACTCTAACCCTCGGACATTGCCAATGCCATTTAAATCTGATGACTTTAAGTGAAATTCAAAATCACTGTACTTGGCTGATTGGGTTACTCTGTTAAGATTGGAACGTACATAATTCACGGCTTCTTTCATTTCCTCCTTAATAGCTGTGCCGCCACCAAAACCTGTGTCACTTATTTTTCCGTTGCCTGGCATTTTTTGAATGTCTAAACGGAATAACCCTTTGTGACCAGAATCTACATTGCTTGCAATAGCATACACTGTGCCTGCAGGCAAGTCACCTTCAGGAATTAATGATTTACCACCACTTTCGGGAACGCCTACAAAATGCTCTTCATTGTCTGCTAAATCTATGTAACTGAAATGGACATCGTAAAACTCCATACCTCCGATTTTCTTTAACTGCTCTTTTACTCTCCTTCTTCCAACAAAAGCATATTCCAGGCATTTGCGAATATCTTCTTTCGTGTATTTCCCATCTGGAAACAGCAATTTCACTAAGCCGCTTACTGTACGCTTTACAGCAATGGAATCTCTCTGGTTTAAATCTTTACCTAAACGAAAATACTGGCTTATCACATCTGAGAAATTTCTTTTACGCATTTCCCTAAGACATTCTGCATAATAATCTGAAATAAAACCATAGGCATTGGTGAAAAACTCGGGTCGCATTTTAGGTAGTTCCCAACCTGGCAAATAATGATGGAAGCGATCGAAGAAGGCTGTATCAATCATATCCTTAGGAAATGGAGAAAGCAAGTGACTCGTCTTTACAAGGTTCTCGATTGAACCATTGATATTGCCAACAAATACCATTGAGGCATCTGCATTTACACTTTCTTTTCCCCTGCTGAAAGAACCATTGGCCATAAAACCTTTCATGATCTGTATGCCATCCTTGTCTTTCATGTTGATACCAGCTACTTCATCAAAAGCAACAACATCCCACATACCAACCAGACCAACTGTTCTGGTGGTCATGTTGTAAAATAAATTGGCTACAGTAGTTTGACCACCAGATATTAAAATTGAATAGGGAGAAATTTCATCGTACACATAAGATTTACCTGTGCCTCTTGGACCTAATTCGCAGATATTAAAATTCTTCTCAACAAAAGGAATCATCCTCGCTACTAAATGCCATTTGGTTTTTTCATTAAGGTTCACAGGTTCCATGCCAACACTTCTGCAAATGATATCTATCCATTCTTCTAATGAAAAATCCTGCCTATGGTTTAAGAAATCTGTGATATCAGTTTCCGGCATTTGAATTGGCTTTAATTCCACCACTTTGAATGGAGAATCCTTGGAATTTTCATCAAACCAATATTCCAAAGTCAAAATAGACCAGATGCCACCCGCTAATAACTTTTCATATTTACGGATATAATTATCATCAATAATCACATTTCTGATATTGATGTTTGAAAGTAACCCTTCGTAACGGTCTTCTTTTTCATTCAATTTAGCAGTAACACGATCAATGATTTTGTAGCGACCCTTCTCTTTAATCTTGGCCTTTATTTTTTCCGACTCATCGGGCCTAACATAGTTATCAGCCAATATCTGTTTTACCTTCAGAATGCCATCTTTAATGGTAGCTTCATCATCAGTGGCACAATACATACCCAGCAGATACTCCAATACATATACAGGCACATTTGCACCTTCTTTGATTTGCTTGGTTAAATCCTTGCGAACAACTTTACCCGCAAAGGAGTGATTGAGTTTAATATCTAATGCATCCATGTTTTGTTGTTAGTTGGTGGTTGTTAGTTGTTAGTTGGTGGTTGTTAGTTGGTGGTTGTTAGTTGGTGGTTGTTAGTTGGTGGTTGTTAGTTGGTGGTTGGTGGTTGGTGGTTGGTGGTTTAAAAATCATCAAACTCCCTGCTAAATGCGATAAGCATTCGGTAAGTGATGCTTTTATATATTTTGAATTGACTTGTTCCCTCAATTTGCTCTTCCAGTTTGAGATAAACATCCTGTCCATTGTGTTTAGAAGCCTCAGCAGTAAAAAGAAAGTTTTGACGCTTTTCTCTTGCAATTGCATCACTTTCAGTGCTATTGAATAAGAGTGTAATGAGATCTGATATTAACTGACCGGCACCAGTATAAAAACCTGCCCTTATTTGCCGTGGTTGAATTTTATCAGCCAAAGGTTGTTTCTGATAAAAACTCACTGCAAATGTGTTGCTGGTGATATTTGATGTGCCGCTGATAATGTCTATTTCTACCAGCTCTATATCACTTTTACGAGCTTTGTTTATCTCCATAACCGGAATAACTATTTCCTGTAAGCTTGCACCGCCATGTACAAAACGGCTACCAGATCCTGGTACACGGATTCGGTTAATTGATTTTGGTATTTGAACTTCCGTTTGGTCTGCAAACCCCAATGCCTTTCCTTCCCATTTTTGCACGGATGGATTCGACACTAATTGTTTTCCTAATACAAATCTTCTGCTGGTTTTGTAAATTGTTCCGGCAGGAGTAAAGTCGGTAAAATCAGATTGATCCAAACGGTTGTGTTGATAGAGGTATCCATGATCGGCAGTAATAATCATATTGTAACCGTTCATGTTATTGATGTGTTTCAGAATACGGAGCAAGTACTCAAACTCAGTCTCTGTTGCTTCAAACACTTTCCCTTCAGATGTTTGATCATCCCCCGTTTTGTCAATATGATTGCTGTATATGTAAATGACATTGTATGGCTTGATAAACTCTCTGCCTTCGGTATTAGATTTCATTTTTAGGAAATCTTCAGCACCTATGGCCATACTACCCAGATAACTTTTTTGCAAAACCTTTGTTCGATTGGGTGTTCCTTGTGTGCTTAAACCATCTGCAAATACAATATCAGATTGATCTTCAAATGTGAGGGCTATATGGGGTAATAAAGAAGCCATGCCCAATTGTGTGTAAGATGGCAATGAACCCAATACCGCATTCAGTGTTGCGGTATATCTATCCTCCTGTAAAATGATCTCTCTTAACTCAGCAGCAGATTCATATCGCAAAGCATCGGATATAATAACAAATACTCGATTTTCCTTTTTAATGTAAGGTGCAATCCATTGCTGATAAAATTGCTTTTGATTGATGGTTTTTTCAATATCCCAGGTAAGCATATCATCTATGACCGCCTGCCAATTATTGCCTAATTTTAATAAATATGTGTTACTGTATGCTTTTTCAATTTCCCTGGTAAGGTCTTTTAATATGTTTTGGTGCTCAGCTTTCTCACTGGCATAAATATACTTGCGGTAAAGCTTATCTATTTTATACCATTGCTTTTCGTATTTTTCAAAACCATCTTTGGGGCTTTGTATGGTTAAATTCACTTTCCTGATTTCATCTAATAAAGATGCTGCATTACTTAACGCTTCATAAATCTGTGAAAAGTGGGCAAAGAAAAACTTCACCCTTCTCTTTTCAATCCACTCCTGTAAAGTGTAATTAGATGATGTGTTGTTTATAATGTGTTCTCTTATGCCAATGATGATTTTTTTGTCAACCACTGCATAAGTATCTGCATCCAAAAGTTGTTCGGCATTCAAGTTTTGAATGAAGGGTTCAATGCCCAGGTCTTTTTCTAACTGTAGGCTCCAGTCGTAATATATTTGCCTTGCTTTTGTATTTTCTTTCCAACGATTTACAAAGAGATAGGCCTCCTTATTTAATGTTGGTTTACCTGTAATTATGCTGCGTTCAAAATTATCTTGCACCAATTGCAACAGAAAATCCTTGATAGCAGGTGTTGCAGATTTGTAGTTGTATTTCTTTTCAATGGTTTCCCATAAAAAGGAACTCAATCCAAATTTATCTATTGCTTTGTACTTGTCATGTTTGTTTTTATATGCCTCTGTAAATAAAGAATATAATACTTTTTCCCATTCGGGCTCGGAGGCACAAAGGATAGAAAGCATTTTTAGCCTGATTTTGCTTTCTCTATCTTCCGGCTCCAGTAGTGACTTTAAATCTGTAATACGTTTTTCGTTTGCAAAGAACTCTTCGTGTTGCTGAATCAATGACTTGAACTCCTGAGGCAAATCCAAATCTTGCAAGTAAAGAGAGGAGGCTTCAGTATGAAATTCATAATTTGACAAGAGTAAATCAAGCATCCAATTTTCATTGTCAATGGGCTTCTCTGCAGGCTGATACAATAAAACCCGCTGTGAAGGTTGTTCAACCAATAACCTATGTTTTATTGTAAACTCGTTATTTGCAATAACAACTTTTTCCACTTCCGGAATTTGAAGGCTTTCAAATAATCCGGTCATTTCAGCTTTATCGTCATACCAAAATACCAGGCGGTACTGTTGGAATAGTTTTTCCAAAGCGGCTTGTACTTTTGTATTTATGGTAAACAAATCGGGCATGGTTGTTAGTTGTTAGTTGGTGGTTGGTGGTTGGTGGTTGTTAGTTGTTAGTTGTTAGTTGGTGGTTGGTGGTTGTTAGTTGGTGGTTGTTAGTTGTTAGTTGGTGGTTGGTGGTTTTTAGTTGGTGGTTGGTGGTTGGTGGTTTTTAGGTTTTGGTAGTAATTGATGAAACCGTTGAGTAGCTTTTTGCATTCTGTAATTTTATCAAGAACAGGCTTTAGCTGATCATCAGAAATGTATTTGAGATCAAATGAAACATAAAACTGTGTTTCCAATTCATAAGCAGACCCTCTGGCTATAAAAAGAAATTGAAGCGTATCCTTTGAAGTATTTCTACCACATCCTTCGGCAATATTGGAAGGGATAGAAACAGCAGAACGTCTCATTTGCGATGTCAATCCAAATAATTCCTCTTTAGGAAATGACTTGGTCAAATCATAAACAAGAGAAGCTAATTCTCTGCTTTTAATCCAAACTTCTAATTCAATATACTGCTTCATATTTCAGTTGTTTGTTGTTAGATGATCGTTGCTGGAAATTTAGTCTGTTATACTATCAACCAACACTATTAACCTTCAACTATTCCTCTTCTTTTTCTAATCCTTTAATCGGTACTAAAACCTCTTTAAACTTTTGGTAATTCACTTTTACGCCATCATCCAAATCTATACTGATTTTTTGAGTGGCAATGAGAAACAGCGTTTTTTCGTATTCACGGCAGTCTTTAAGCATGGCTTCAAGTTTATCTATTTCTTTTATCGCCAATGCTTTTTCCCGGGCAGAAATATCTTCCCGCAAACTCAGCATGGTTTGGGTTTGCTTGGCCGCTTCCAGTTTGCTGATAAAAGCCTGTAAATAATCGTTGAGTAGCTTGCTGCATAAATCAGGCTGGTAGCGGTGCATGTAAATCAATGCTTTGAAATGCCCTTTGGGACTGCTAAACATCCAGTAGATAGGCCGCTTTTTGTAGCGTTTGATATGATCATTGTAAAAGTCTTTTACAAAGTATTTACGGATGTCTTTGCCAATAGTATCTTCTATGTATTTGAGGTTTTCTTCAACATGTGCTTCTCCAAAAGCTGCTTTTAGAAACACTTTGAACCTTCCTACTATATCATCGTTAAACCATTCTCCTTCCAATACCGGAATAATATTGTCTTCATCAGGGCTAAAGGAAGGGTTTGGAACTTGCTTTAAGAAATCCTGCAATGTTTCGCCTTGGTTGGCTAAAATTAGGCTTGGTTTTTCATGGCTATAGCGGCCAAATAAACATCCTATTGAATAGCTTACTAATTGTAATAAAACAGGGAATGGATCAATATATAATTTACCATTGACAACCTTAGATTCTTCTTGTAAAATCGTGATTTCTTCCAATGGAACTTCGGGTGTCAGCTCATCCTGTAATCCATAGATTTCAATAAATTGACGATTGAGTTCTTCTTCATTTTTATGCAACTCAGAGAATTTATCAGACCAATATTTCTTGAAGGAATCGAATGCACTTTTTACAACTGTCTTTTTTTGCTTAATGAGGTCATTTAACTGGAAATCCCAAGAGGTTTCGTGAGAATCCCATTCTTCCTTACTTATTATGAAGTTACTTAGAGATGAAATATTATTGATTTCAGTTTCAATTATGGGGAATTTAGATACTTCGCCAGATTGAAAATTAAGTGTTGGATTTAACTGCCCTAAAATATTAGGAAAAAGTTTTGAATTCATTAACCCTGCCAAGTAATCCCTATTATTTTCGATATTGAATAAGCAGCAGCCGCCATTATCAAAAATATACCCCGAATCAAAGTAACGAACCCCAAAACCTCTTGATGAGACAGTTGACCAAGTAAGCCCTGGTTTCATATAGAAGATTTCATTAGTTACTACCGATGTAGGAATTTCTCTTATTTCTTTACCATTATCCTTCCAATCAATAAGGAACTCATTATAGCCGTACCATTTCCTCGTACCTCCACCCTTATTATATGGCAACCATCTTTTTCCGTCATTAATAAATTCGTCAACAGATTTGTAATTAAACCCCGATTTTTTTAATTGAACTTCTGGCCAGAACCTTAAATAACGTGAATTATTGCTTGTTGAATTGCCCTTTCTTGGACTTGCAATATCAGACAATTTCTTATTGTCGAAAAATAACTTGCGAAGTTTAGAACTCATCCAATATCCAATTGGACTGCCAGGGATGATTTCAAAATCAAGTTGATTTGAAGAATAAAACCAACTACAGTTATGATTTTCGATTGATTCTTTTGTCTTTTGATCCTTTAAAGTTGGGTTATCAAAATCTGTGAGTCGAATGAATACTCCATTTTGTATTGGCTTATAATTTCCGAATGTAAAGGCGACATTTTGCACAACTTCACCTGCAATTTCAGGAAATGTTCTCGGTCCAAGATGGAGCATGGTTTCAAATTGTGCATTTTCAATTAAATACGGTCTTAACCCTTCGTAGCTGCTGAGAAACATCCAACTATGTTGGTTGATAATTCCTGATTTCCCGTTTTTTAAATTAAATGCAAGACACCTTTCTATGAAACAAGCCATTAAATCTGTTTTGCTTTTTGTATAAGTGATTTCTACAAAAGACTTCAACAAAATATTCATTCCTTTTGCCCCCATATAAGGCGGATTCGTTACTACACAATGATATTTTCTAATCAAATATTCACCTTGCTCTTTCAGCTTTTGTTCTTGTGCTTGCCAAATACTGCCTTTCTGAATGGATAATGCTTTTAATTCTTCGGGGTCTATTTGTATGAGTGAACCAAAATTGTCTGCTTGTGTAAGGTTGTAAAGGCTTAAATCTTTGTAGTCGTAAACCAATTTACCACCCACAGCCAAAGGAAGTTTTACTGCTTGCTTAATGATGTCTTCGTTTACATTTTCTAATGCAATTACATGAGGTTGCACCGGCTTACGCAGAAAACGAGAAAAGTAACTACGAGCTTTCATGGTTAAGGCAAAAGCTGCCAACTGTGCTGCCCGTTCATCTATATCAATACCAAAAAGATTGTGCTCTAAAATGAGTGCAGGTATTTCGTTGGTATTGTAGCCTTCTTCTTCGTAAATTTTTGTAAACAGGTCGAAGGCATACACCAATACGTGGCCGCTGCCCTGGCAGGGATCAAGGAAAGTTAGTTTAGTTGCTAGTTGGTGGTTGGTGGTTGTTAGTTGTTAGTTGGTGGTTGGTGGTTGTTAGTTGGTGGTTGTTGGTGGTTGTTAGAAGGTCTTCGGGTATTGGAGCTGGTGAGTTGCCTTCTGGGGCTTCTATGTAATAGGGCATGAAATCTCTCAACTTACTATTTGGTCTGAGTGATAGCCATAATTTTCCCAACGTATTTTCTACCATGTATCGCACAATCCAACGTGGGGTAAACAACTGTGTAGCGGCAGGTATGTTTTCGGCTGTAATCTTAATGTTCTTTTTTAGTCCTTCAAAAACATCATCCTTTTTATCGGCTATATAAAACTGATACAGCCAACCTATCAATTCTTCTTGTCCGCAATCTTCATCAGACATGCCATTGCGTATATCAGATACAATGCTGTAATCACTAAGCAGGTCATCGGGCAAAAGTAATTCAGTATAATCGCTTATGCGTTCAAACATAAAAGGCATGGCGGTATGCCATTGGTTGCAGGAGGCTACCAAAAGCATTTTGTAAGCTTCAGTATGGGCATCGGTGGCAGCAGTTTTGCCATCCAATAAATCATTCAAGCGTTGGCGGTCGAGTTTTAGTTCCGGTTCTATGTTACCCCCTAAAGCATTTTGTAAAATTTCAGGGTTATTCATACCGGGTAATGGAGTAACTACTTTGGGTATAGTGTAGCCATTGGCATCCATAAAACGCAAAGCCATCAAGCGGTTAAACCAAGTGTACGCAACTGTTTCTATTACTTGTTGTTTACCTTGCTCCGCTATTTTCCTTTTAAGTAGTTCAATTTCTTTTTGCTTCCCACGCAACTCTGCTGTGTCGTGTGTGAGCACAAACTCAAGCTTTCTAGTCACCTGGGCGAGCAATTTTATGCGGGCTTCTTTGGCGAAGCGTTTTAGGTTATTGGTGTTCATGGCTTGGTTGGTGGTTGTTGGTTGATAGTTGGTGGATACAATCTGGCAAATCTTTGCTCAATCAGTTGTTTGTAAGCCGCTTTCATGGCTTCATCCAAAAAACTGATATCAATAAATTCAAACCAACTTGTTTTTGCCTTTTCCATTTTCTTAAAAATATTTTCCTGCTGTTTCGCATCCAAGCCAAGTGTGGTAAAAGCAGCAACAAAATCATTTCGATTTATCTTTTTCTTTCTGCCATTCAGCGTTAGTGCCAGGTCTTCATCATCGGCGGGATTTACCAATGCAGTAGCTACAAGATCATAGGCTGGAGAAAAAACCGGACCAGTTGCCGGTTGATGAATCAATGAAAAATTTTTGAGGTGCATATCGGCATTACCGGTAAGAAAGGAAAATAATACCAACTCAAAGAAATTTACCAGATCCAAACCGGGGTTAGCGGAGTATTTTAATATTGCTTTGGCTACTTGTTCATGCGATCCACGGTATTTGTCTTCAGTGAGTCTTTCTGTAAGCTGACACATGTCTTCCATGTGGAGTTTTTCTTTCTTTATTCTATCTATTCGTTTGGTGATATACGCAAGATTGCCTGACGATAATCGGATAAGACTATGCGGTACAACCTTAATTTTTGCAATACTAGCCAAATGCATGGTGAGATCTTCCACTTCGGGCAATTGCGGGTAATGTGGTGAAGTTGGCTTTAGAATATAACCACCCCACATTCCTACAATCGTGAATCTCTTTGCCAGGTGTGGCTGCTCTGCCAATGCCAAATGCAAGGATAATTTTGGCTGAACGCCTGTAACGGTAGCTTGTGTTTGAATTACCTGAGCCGCCAACTCTTCCATATTGTTTTCTGAATAAGGTAAGATAGGAGCAATGGATACACCAAATATCTTTTTGCTACAGCTTGAATGAAAATCCATTTCATTTTCATCCAGAAGTTGGTAACAATATAGACATCTTTTGCTCATGCTTCATTTTCTTTTAATGGGTGAACACTAACGGCACCTATACAGTCTTTACAACAGGCAAGTAGTAAGCCCATTCGATCTCTTGGACTGAGTTTCCAGTTTTTTTCTGCGATGTCTAATAGCCATCCTTCAGGAATTAATCCATCAAAAAAAGCGAATAAAACCTTACTTGTAAATGGCTTTTCCTGAATTGGCAAAGTAAGACTAATAGGCTTTGGATTGTTCATTTGAAGGTAGGCAGGGGCATACTGAAAATGATATCCATTTTCATCCTGGCTTAACCAACCAGCTAATTCATTATGCATTTTTATTTCAGCCCTTCTCATTTTATGGTTCTTGGTTGTTCGTTTCTAGTTGTTGGGATTTAACTGGCCCCATTTCATAGCCGAACATATTTAATAACTGATTCACTTTGTCAAGTCTTAGCGTTTCCTTGCCTTGTTCTAATTCTCTAACAAACCGCAATCCTAATCCTGCCTTTTCAGCCATTTCCGGCTGAGTAAGGCCAGAAGCAGTTCTTTTTTGTTTTATGAAGGATGATAATTTCATTTTTATACCTTTTTGGGTGTAAATATAGTGTTTTTATTTGTAATTATACCTTAAAGGGTATAAATACATTTAATTTTATGAATTTATACCTTATAGGGTATGATTTTGTTACTAAACTAGTTAAATATACCCTGAAGGGTGCACTTGCATGCCAATTAAAGTGAAATGCGTTTGTCTTCGTCAATAATTCTTAAATACTGTTCTTTTAGGGCGGCCAGATAATCTTCAACATCTTGCTTAGTTTCCAATGCTGGTTTACTGAAGTTGATTTTCACACTGTCTTTTCTTACAAAAACAATTGTAGGTTTTGGTAGCTCTTTATCTCCAGGCACAGCAGGTTTTGGCGGATTAGCCCATCGCATCATCAACTCCAATTGCTTTTGATAGAGGTCAGTTGCTGCATTGTTTGCCTTTGTACGGATATTGCCAATGAACCTTTCTTGTTTAATTTCATTTATTACTTTCTCAAAAGGGGCAATGATTTCATCATGTTGTTTCCTAACCAGTTTTGCGAAATCTGCAAACGACTTCAGTTTATTAATGCTTTGCAGAATGGACTCTGTTGCTGTTTCCCTTTCCAATTTTTGCTGTGCAGCAACCTCTTTATGAATAAGCTCCAAAGCAGCTTTAGCTTCCTGCATTAAAGTGCCATTGTATGGTGCAGGGCTTTCAGCAACTACACTTAGTTTCTCAAGACTATCATTTCCGATGTAATCAAAATTTGCATTATTACTTTCCAGATATAGTAATACGTTTTCAAAAATGCTACGCTGGGCACCATTCATAAACTTTTTGACTGCTTCCACAACGTTTTCTTTGTCGTCCAACAAATTATCCTGGTATTGGTCTAATGCATTGAAGAAGTAGGGGTGTTCTTTTTCGGCTACCAATTTCAAACGGTGCAGCGGTTCGCCTAATGCTTCCAGGAATTTAAACTTACTGCGAACGATGTACATTTCAGAAAGGTCTTTCACTTCCTTTTCAAGCCGCTGTTTAAATAAACGGGAAATTTCTTTTGGCTCATTACCCAAATTGGGCTCGTTGAAATACTCTTGATAGAAGGTTTTAAGTTTTTGAATCTGCGTATTTTGAATTTCCTCTTCCAGTTCTATGATAGTATTGGTATACTGGTTATTTTTTTGCAAGGCATCTAATACAGCTCTATCATCTAAGTTGTTTGCATCTTGTTTTAAGCTTATTTTATTTCGCTTATACAGTTTAGCAATAATGCACAACACAGCAGTTTGATACCAACCATAAGGTCTTGCATAAAAGTTGTCTACCAAACTTTTAATAGTAGTTCTTTCATGACTTGCCTTATTGCGTTGAATGCGATTCATTACTTCAACTTCTACTTCATGCAACGTATCTTTAAATAGCACATCATCCTGACTTTGCACTATCTTTTGTAAATGAGCTTCGGTGAAGTCAACCGTAAGCATTTTCAGGTTGGTGTATATTGTTTTAATTAGCTGCTGAACACCTTGTGTGATTTTTGTTTTCGGGTCTTTGCTGCCAATATCTGTAAGTTCAGATCCATTTAAATACATTTTTGCAACGCCAATACTCTCCTTCAGCTGATTCAATACTGTTCTTTTTCGTTCAGCATTTTGTTGAGCTCTTTCGGATAAGATGCGCTGCTTAGTAGCATCTAATGATGGTGAGTTGGTTGTCTGGATATATTTTTCTGTTTTTTTGATTAACCTCAGCTCATCAAACAGTCGCTTATCCTCGAGCAAATAAATGATTAGGTCGTTTGGCCTTCCGGCAGACCACATATTGATGTTTGCAGTAGAAACAGCATTGGCATTTAGGGGTGTAATAAAATTGACATAAAAATCTTTATCCCGACCAACCACATTATCATCCAATTTTTTACCAAATTCATACGGTTGATTGTTGGTGTCTAATTTAACCTTTGAATCACGGAGAATTTCATCGAACAAATAGCCGGATAACAATTCACCCGGAGCAGTAGGGTCAATATCTGTACTCTTGATTTCGTTTTCTACATCTTTTTCCTGATTGGTAAGGTATTCGTACAAATCACCTACGGAACGCTGAATGTAGGTTTGACTTTCTAATAAGTTTAATGCTTCCTGAACCAACTTGTGGAAAACAGCGAGGTCAACACCAAATTTTGGCAACAATAGAATAGCAATATTGCCAACACTTGCCTGAAAGCCTTTTACATATTTTACTAAGAAAAGGGCTTTCAAAACTTCTTTGGCCAAATCTGAATCAATGCTTCTATCTGCTTGCAAAATGTCACTTTGGATATTGCTTTGCAATACATCTTTGATTCCTTCATACATCTGGGCGAAAGACACAATGTTCGCAACATCCTTTTCAGCATAAGCTTTAGCAACCTGCTGGAACACCCCAAGCATTGAACGTTCACCAACAGATTGCTGGCTACCAATAAATGCATTGTGGTCAGATAAGGCTTTGATAGAAGCCTGGAAGAGATCAAACTGATATGGAATGAACGGATAAGTATTTACGAAATGCTCAGCATCACGATAAGTTTGATATTGCCTTGATCCATCATTAAACTTCAACAATGTTTTTACATTGTTTTGCTCCTTATCGTAGATGTCCTTCAATAATTTATTTGAATCATCATTTTTAAGCAGCAATCGTTTTTGAATCACTTCGTCTGCATTGGCACTTGTTAAAGGAAGCTTTACCGCAAAACGGCCTTGAATACGAGAAAAATCATGAGCCTGCCTTGCATTTAAATCACCGATAGTTGCGTTTAGGTCATTTTGAGAAGTAACAATCAGAAAGGATTGCCCTTGTGTTTTGAATGATAATGTTTCAGCAATGGTTTGCAGACTTAACATCAATCGAACGTTTTCTGCAATAAACTGACCTACTTCATCAACGCAGAAAACCAGCCTAAAGCCGGGTTGTTTAGATTTGATATGTTTTGTAACTAATACTCCAAAGCCTTCAATATCCAGCTTGTAGTTGTTTATCACATTATCAATAAAGCGATTGGCTTCATCGGTACTGATAGATTTTATCTCTGCATATATTTCGGCCAATTCATGTTGGTTTAAGAAAATAGCTTCTCTTCCTTTTTCCCAGCTCTTACTGAAACGATTCTGATACTCAGTTTTAAAGAAATCATATTTACCAATGCTCTCAAGGTGTCTTTCCACTTCAGCTATTTCAGGATTCAATGGATCGTAACCTAACAATTCATTAAACACCTTTAAGAAAATACTCAATACAGGGTCTATGGCAGAACCCATGCTCGTAATGCCATCCGACTTGGCTGCAATATTGAATAGGATAGATTCAGTAGGAGTGGTAGCTACTTTCATAATGTTCCTTTCCAATTCAAAATCATCTGAAGCTTTCTTGGCTAAAATATCTGCACATTTTACCCCATTGATTTCTTTATTTTCTAAAACCAGTGAAAGCATTTTAAGTAAGTGAGATTTGCCAGAACCGAAATAACCGGAAATCCAAATACTACTATTAAAATTACTTTTAGTCAGTTCTTCAAATAGGCCAGGCAACATTTTATTTCTATTAGAAATGCCTAATAGTTCGTTGGTAAGAACGTATTCGTCCAATTCCTGCAACAAATGCCTTTCATCATTGGCTTTGATCACTCCCTCTATGGGGCGGTAAATGTCCTTTAGATATAATTCCTTTTGTTTCATATCAAATTTTAAATTCGTTGAGATTGTGAGCCCGATAGTAATTATCGTCCTTCAGCCGGTCAAACAGTGTTAATGATTGGTTGTTATACGTGCCAGGGAAGAACATTACCAATGGCAAGTCTCCGACCAGGGTTTGTAAATTGTTTAAAATGGTATGTGAACGAATAATGGGAAAAGCAGCACCTATACCTGTTAGGAAAATAATTTTGGCAGAAATCATTGCAAGCCGTTTATGAATTTCCGGTATCACAACTGAATCTATATTCAATGGACCACTAAGAACTCTCATTAATCGCTGCTTTGGCAAATTCTTTTCTTGGTTAACTATCTGTTCAAACAGGTTTTCTTTTTTCAGAATATCAATACACAACTGATAAAGATGGATTTCTAAAATATCGATTCCTGCATTCTGTAAACGCTTAATTAGTGATTGGATATTTGTATCTACTAAAGATTGTTTATTTACTGGAAAGGAGTGAATGAAAAAAGGCAACTCGCCACCCAGACCTTCCTTGTTCAAGAAGCGATTACTGGAGAGAATCCTGAAAAGGTTCTCAAAATGTTGTGGTGTATTATATGGTTGACTTTTAAGCATGTTTCAATTTTTGCAATAGACTTTTAATCTCCTCGTTTGAAAAAAGAAAGGCATTCAGGAAAGCAGGATCATCATCAATAATTACATCTATGACTTTATAGCTCAATATTGGTTTTAATATGGTGCCGTTCTTTGACTGGGTAATTAATCCAGTTTGTTCCAATAATTTAAAAATAACCTGTTTTACTTTATTTGCCGTTAAATCCGAAATAGTTGTTAATTCGTTATGAGTGAGGCTTTTCGAATTAACGAACCTGATATAATCTGTTTCTGAAACAAGGCTATCGAAAAGCAAATATTTATTGCGAACAACCTCAACAATAAAATCCAGCAAAAATGAATATGCCTTTACAAGAGATAACAAAAGCATTGCTTTTGCGTCATCAAGGCTTCCATGAATCAGTAACTGCAATTGACCTTTTGTAAGAAGTGATAAGCGCTTTTTAATTTCTGAAAATTCTCTTCTGAAAGTAGTATGTTTTACTTTGTTTAATAAGTTATTATTTAATAATGATTTTTCAACAGCCTTCCAATCTTTGAGGTAGTAGTATTCTTCTGCAATTACCATTGTCTCTGCAATTAAACCAGATGCACCCGTGAAGGAAAATGTATATTTTTTCTTAGTTACCATTTCGCTTTTATAGTTCTTACTTTTTACGTTTATTGAGGTTTATTTTCTTATCTGCTACCTGCATGGCTTCAGTCGCCAATTTTTCATCCTTGACAACGGCATATATTTGATCGGCTAACCATAGAGTCAACAATTCATCTTTATCGGCTTTCAGGACTTCCGACAAAATGGGTATCTGTTCCCTTTTGAGTTGCCGCAAACCTTTCTCAATTTTACTCAATTGGGCTGTATCCATTTCAAGAAATGGTGCAACCTGTCGCAGATATAAATGCTGCTTCTCTCTGAGTGCTCTTATTTTGTCACCAAACTGGCTTTCCATTGTTTTAATATTGACTTGTCAAGTATTGGCAAATATATAAGTAAAAATGAAAGTCTGGTAGTAATCCTTGCAAAGTCTGGTAACTCAAAATGAATCAATAAATTGTAGGTTGCAGTATATCTGCCTAAATCCAGACCAAAATTAGGATAAATCAAGCATTTCCCAGAAAGTAGGTATAAAAACCATTCAAAAAGATGGATCAAATTATGTATTTACTATTAATTCATCCTTTAGTTTCGGGTTGTCAATTTTACCGGATGATAGATTTTGAGCTTTGTCGGCTTTTGTTAGAAGGATTTTTGTGATAACTCATGTAAATAAATAGGCTTCCATTATAATGCAAATTGCTTAGGATATAAGCTTGAAATGTATGATACCAGTGAAAAATCAACTCCAATCATATATACAGTTATTTTTCCCAGAGGATTCATTTTTGGGAGATCATTTTTTGATGGTCAGAAACAATTTAATTATATTTAAATTATGCTATCTAAATCAGATTTTATAATCGCCTCTACATGCAGTAAAAAATTAGTTTATAAAAAATTAAACTATAAAACGAAGAATGATGAAAATGAATTCCTCGAAATGCTAGCCCAAGGAGGCCATATCATTGGGAAATATGCCCGACTATTATATCCGGAAGGAATTGAAATAAAAGGAGAATCTAACGTTGAAATCATCTCAGAAACGAAAAGACTTTTTGAGAAAAATGATAAAATCACCTTATTTGAATCCGGCTTTGAATCAAATAATAAAATTGGAAGAATAGATATACTTGTAAAAAACGGAAATACGATAAATATTATTGAAGTAAAATCTAAATCATTCGACAGTGGTGATAAAAAATCGAAATCTGATGAAAGATTAAGAGTATGTATCGAAGACCTGGCTTTTCAAACGATGGTTATGAATGAAATTTACCCTAATTTAGAAATTCATTCATATCTATTATTACCTGACAAATCTAAGCGAACTGACATCGAAGGTCTCGCTGGATGGTTTTCTATGAATAATCATTCAACGAAAAATTTCGAAATCGATGAATTGCCAGCACAAAATTCAATTCGATACCAACTCCCCCTGGTTGAATTTAAATATTCAAACCATCCTGAAAAGGAAAAATATATTGCCTCGCTCAGTAAGAATCACTTGCTTTCTTTAATCAATTTTGATAAGGAAGTATTTGAAATAATGGGAGATATAACGAATCGTTCAAATCAATTTTTGAACATTCTCAAAGAAGGAATAAAGCCAGAGCATTATAAAATCAATAAAAATTGCAGTAAATGTGAGTTCAACCTTGGTAAGGAGGAAGAACAAAAAAACGGTTATCGTGAATGTTGGCAAGGCATTATTCACAAAGACCCGCACATATTTGATCTATATTATGGTGGCTTATTAAAAGGCACGAACAATGGTTGGTATTTTGACGAGCTTATCTCAGAAAAGAAAATTTCATTTTGGGACTTGGAGATTGATCGCTTCAGAGATAAAAACGGAGAACTGGGATCGAGGGGCCTGAGACAGCTTTTACAATATGAAAACACTAAAACCAATTCGGAATGGATCAGTCCAGATTTAAAGTCAATATTAGGTAATTTAAAATATCCATTGCATTTTATTGATTTCGAAACGTATACCGGAGCAATACCTCACCATAAAGGCATGAGGCCGTATGAGATGGTAGCATTTCAATGGAGTTGCCACACTGTTGTGAGTCCTGGGAGTGAACCACAGCATAGCGGATTTATAAATTCAAATTATGAATTTCCGAATTTCATTTTTGCAGAGTCATTAATGAATCAAATCGGCACCTCAGGAACTCCATTAATGTGGTCTTCATTTGAAAATACCGCCCTTCGTAATATTTTGGAACAGATGGATACCTATAATTATCAAAATGAATCATTGCGAGAATGGTTAACCAATATTACAACCAATGATAAACTCAAAAGAAGGGGAAGGTTTGTAGATATGAATGAACTTACCCTCGATCATTATTTCCGACCTGAAATGAAAGGCAAAACTTCAATTAAGAAAGTGTTACCTGCAATTTGGAACAATAATGAATACTTACATTCAATACCTTGGTTTCAAAAATATGCTCCAAATGGAATAACCAGCTTAAATCCTTATGATTCACTCTCACCCATTTTTAATGAATTGGAAAATGAAGAAGTCGTCAAAGATGGCACTGGCGCCATGCGCTGCTATAATGCTTTAATGTTTGGAGAGGAATCACAAAACATCACAAAAAGGCAACAACTAATTCATTTGTTGCATCAGTATTGCGAACTAGATACAATGGCTATGGTAATTATTTGGAAATACTGGATGGATAAATGTGGTTTAGATTAATGCAATATATTTCATCTGCGTAAATTTCAATTCTGAAGTTTAATTCTCAGCGTCCGTCAGAAACTACTATAGTAAGAGAGTAAGATTACGAGTTTGGAAGTAGGTGTCTACAGATCATTGAGAATTTCAGTTCTTTGATCAAGGCAATAGTCTTTTCTAATTTTTCTTGCTGGGCATCCAGGACTTTTATTTTAATGACATCAGAATAAAATGAGTCCATTGAGCATTCTAACTTTTCTTGTTTATCTATTAGAATACTTTTCAAATCAGATAATCGTAAAAATGGGATAACTGAGCCGGTAAGGTATGGATGAAAATATTTGATTTTCCATAGCCCGAAAAGCAATGAATGATAAAAAACATTTTCTGACTGAGAATTACATTCTAACACAAAACAATTTGGGCATGGATGCTCTAATGGCTTTCCACTATTGAGGCCTTTGGATAGTATGTAGATGTAAAACTCTCGATCTGCGCAAGGCTTTGATGGATTGAATGTGTGGATCTTAATGGAATGCATGGTAAAAGCTTTTGTTGCTCTCCATGAGTTGTAAGTCATCAGAAATAAGCCGTTAGCAATAAACTATATAACCAGAAACATACACTAATGGAAAACAGAAAAAAAGAAAGCCTTGTACCAGGCGGCATAGCTAAAAAGCCAAAAGGAAACGGAATAAATGCCGAAGGCTATCCCGACTAAAAGGAGGGATATTATGCCGTAGTCTTTTGGCTTTTTTAAAGCGTAAGCTTGTGGGAGCCGCCTATTTTTGCGGGACTTTTTTTTTGTAAAGGACGATTTGCGGGTAGGAGCGAGGAGCGAGGAATAGCATTTTCGAATTATGATTTACGAATTACAATGTGAAGTGAGGAGTGGGGAGTGAGGAGTGTGGAGTAGTATTTTCGAATTACGATTTACGAATTACAATTTAAAGTGAGGAGTGAGGAGTGGGGAGTGAGGAGTGGGGAGTGAGGAGTAGCATTTTCGAATTACGATTTATGAATTACAATGAAGAGTTGAAGTGAGAAGTAGGAAGTAGGAAGTGGGAGGTGGGAGGTGGAATTTTCGAATTACGATTTACGAGATACAATGTAGAGTTGAAGTGAGAAGTAGAAAGTGAGGAGTGAGAAGGGGGATGATGAGGTACGAATTAGAATTTTCGAAGTACGATTTACGAATTACAATGTAGAGTTGAAGTGAGAAGTAAGAAGTAACTGTATTTAAAGTATCCGCAATCAACAGGAGGAAAATGACTCACCTATAAGTCTAAATTTAGGTGTCCATTATACTCACAATTCAATCCCAAAATCCAAGGATTAACCTTCAATACCTTGGTTTTACACTGAACCTATTACATGAATTTGAAGTAGGTAATGATACAAGTCTTATCCCTGATAAAGGCATAGTAGATTGATTAAGTTTTTGCAAATAGGTTTGTTCAACGTTCGACTATTGCGGCTGGCAGGGGATTCATTACTGCACAAGCCCCGGAACTGATGCCGGTTGAAAAACTTAAGTGCAAGATAACAACAAAGCTAAATAGATATCCGTCCGCCGGAACCGCTGCTCATAGTGAACTGCAGCCAATTATTTCAATGTACAGTAATACTTTTGTTAGCGGCAGGCATTTTCTGTTGCTTTTCAGCGAATCTCCAATATTTATAAAAAATTACAGTAAATCCTATAACTAGTCCAAATACGAACCCATTAATTAACCCAACAATAAGACCTCCTTCAATCAAATCTCCAAGATTCTCTGAATAAATTTTTCCACTAAGATAATCTGAAATATTATTATTACTAATAAGTAAATAACCAATCATTGAAATAAACATGGATAAAAAGAGTGCAACAAGTATGGAAATGAATATGTATTTAATTTTCCCCTCATAATCATAGATTAAAGAACCTAAAATCATACATATAGCTGCAATTATACTCGCTATAACAATTTTATTATAACCAATAAATGCGAAATTATTAGTCCCAAACAACCACATTCCTAACATTCCCGAAAAACATCCAGCAATAATGGAAGCAGTCAAACAACCAAAAAAGTTTGCCCACAGAATATTTAGAAATTGAAGCTGAACAAAAAACCTTCTGCCCAAGGCAATTAATCCGCCAAATAAACATCCAATCATTGCACAATAAGGGATAATTGTCAAAGAGATTTTAAGAGGAGCGTCCACTTGATGATAATAAAAAGAAATAGCTACAGTAATACCACTTAAAACGCCACCTATTAATCCTCCATAAACTCCGCTTTCAAAAGAAATGTTTAAGGTATAATTTTTTTCAAGCGCTTTAATTGATAACCCATTATTCTTCTCTTTTTGAGTTTCAGAAAAAATGCCAATTATACTTACCAATAAGGTTACTGTTTGTAAAAATGTTTTAGGGTCAACGCTTTTTAGTTTATTAAATAATGACAGAATGATGTCAGTGATAATAACTATAAATGTTGCAATTAAAAAAATAACTTTTTTATTGAACTTCATAATATTTACATTTAATTAGAGACTATTGAACCGGCGTCCTGCTTGCCGCCAACACTGTGTTCCGCACTAATTGCGTACATATTTCAAGGTCTTGACCAAATTTAAGTAAAATTAAAGCATATCCAAAGGGCTTCGCATTCGATATTTATTGACATCTGTAAGGTTAGTATAGATTCCTACAGATTAAAATTTTTACATTGTTACAATCACATTATTAATATTGAAACATCAGGTACAAATGCTCATCAGTAACGGTAATCTATTTCGTGGAGAAATAAACAAAGGCGGTAGATGAAGGTAGTATTTAAAATATTAGCTACACCAAAATAAAAGGACTAATTGAAATTTCAAAATATTTATAAATATTTTTTTAACTTTCTAAGAGTTCTGTCTTTTTAAGTCCGAAATTTGGTAGATCATAGGCAAGAATGGAGGGGAATGGAATGGAAAAATTATTAAAATGAAAGAATGAGGATTCTCATATTGTAAAGATACGCAGTAAAATTACCAATCAATTACGAATTTCAATGTTTGAATTACTAGAACCAAGATCTTTTTGGGTGAGGTGAAGAAGGATGAAAGCGGGTACTACTTGAAAGTCCCGGGCATAGTGCCCCTAAATTTATTTTAAAAGACAGTAAGGCTATGTATTATAGAAAGCTCACTGCCCTACTCTACTTTTATCTAATTGGTTTTATGGGTTCATTTTATACGGGTGGTGTGCGGAAGCATGACAGCGGATACTTTCATAGGGGCTTGTAAATAACGACTTCAAATTTTTATTAAACAATAGTAAGGCAGTGGATTATGGCAGTGGCACTACCCTACTCTATACAATAAATAAATGTGTGGGTACCAAAATAGAGGATCCCATTAAAAGTAGCTTTCACCAGATTTTTCAGCATAATGATCATAGATCTCTATGAAAATATCGGAACAGGAGTGATCGTATTATTGAAGCAATACTCGTATAGCTGGAGCTCTTAACAGCAGTGGTGCCTGATGTGAGGATGTTTCGAGAGGAGCTGCTGATATGTGCTACACTGGGAAGCTATAACTGGAAAAGTTGACTGGGTACCAGAACGAATGCTTGTAAAAACTGGTGGTGCCGGCCTCAGGGATGATGGGTGGGGAATAAGATTTGAAAAATCAATCACCTTTCATCTGCTTCAAACATTCGTTTCTCAAGTGATTGCTTTAGCGTATCTATAAATTTAGTGCGACCCATTTTTCTATTCCTGATTTCGAGGAAAGTATGGTAATAATCACCAAGATCTATATTGCAAAAAGATTCGAAAGATGAGGCTATTTTCTTGATGTCTGATCTTCCAAAATCGAAGACTCCATGGGCTTGTAACGAGTAGATTAATTCTACCAGATCTGTTTTGTTACCTGACCATTGAAGCTGGTGATTAGTCATTTTTTTTATCGGAATGAGTTCTTGTTGCTTCAAGCATGATATTTTATCTTCTAGATATACTTGCAGCTTATCATGAGCTAAAATAGTGGCAACTTTTAAATCATAACCTGTACAAAACCTGGTATCTGATTCGAAGAAATTCGTATCCAGTGCAAGACTTAAATCAAAGTTCCCTCGAACAAAATATTTATGATCGAGGAACGTGTTTCTATTTCTGTAGTATATATAAAAGTCCAGATTGTCATTGAAATAGTTCTTTAATCGTGTAAGCTCTCTCCTATAATATTTGATTTTAATTTCACGACCACCTTTTGGTCTTTCGGATTCAATTTTTAATATTTTAAGGTAATAAATCAATGGGTATAGGAAGTCAGGCTTAATGCACTTAAAGAAATAGATTTCTTCAGACTCAGATTTGAACTTGTGTTTTAAAATATAGCTCCTAAATTCTTTAAGCCTGAAATGACATTTTTCAATGCATTTCTTTGAGTAAATAACTGGATCATCTATTTCATCCGTTAATATTTTCATTTCAGCATTAAGGTCGTTTAAGAGGGATTCTATGCTAGGTGGCATTAGGTTGTTCATTTTGTTATAATTGTATTCGACGCTAGGTGTGTGTATGTGAGAATGTCTATTCGATAAGGGTGAAATTAATAATTGTTTGGGAATTTGGAAGAAATTTGAGAGCGGTATTCTAAATTTAATAAATCGTGATATGAAGTAAATAAGATATCTACAATGTGTTGAACCAATTCTCAAATGCATCATCTTAATGGGATGCTCAATTTTTAAGACTATTGCAAAAGCGTAAACCACATGAACTTGGCAATATATCATTTCAGAATCGGTCATATTTTTTTAGCAAGAAGAATCCATAACAAGATTTATAATTTTACTAAGGATAAAAACTGGCTGCCAAAAGATGATCTGCTACTTGTAATATCTACAGACCCATAGGTACCCACCCGCTCTAAGTATAATTCATTTCTGATATAGGGAGATCCTTTATATTTCTTTGAATTAGGCTTTTCTATTTCCTAACATTGCGGCATTCAATTCTTCTATACTAAAGCAAGTATCGTGTCGCATAGGCTCATAAATATGATTTAGGCTATCTGCACATCCTATGGCTTTATCTATGGGCTTATACAAGCGGAAAGCAAGGACCAGGCATGAAAACGATCAGCCAATTGATAACATAGTTCGGTTAGACATTGATTCATAGGTTCATATCTGCCAGAGTGTCAGCATTCGATATTCCGATAATCCTACAGGGAGGGCATTTCCGCTAAAAAAGCGGCACCGGAATGTCATACGGCTTAACTCCGCTTAGACTACTAGGTTGACTGCTAAGGAGGGGGTCATCCAGCAAAAAAGCGGGACGGCATACCGGAGTCATTCCGATAGCTATCGGAATAAAACGAAAATGGGGGGCCAAGATATTCCGGAATCTACACTATATTAATGTCCCAATTTGATGTAGAATCATAACTATCTTTTTCACACTTTGCAGAGATATGGATATGTTTATTATGAGGATTAGTTCCAGTGTAAGCCCGCCAAGTCCACTCTAAAGTTCCATCTATGGAAGCTGAATTCATAATTTGCTTATTCCAAATTACATACTTTATTCGCTGGTCTTTATTTGTTTGTAATGAATTCGCCAATATTTGGCAGTCACATTTTCCGCTTGGATCATGGGTAATGTCTAAAGCTGTCACAACTCCCTTTTTAGCAACTTTGTCCCAAACCCATGGATTATGATCTGAATCTCTTGATTGGTGGGTTTCGTCACCAATCATTCCGTCCGAATCCTTTTTACGAGAAGGTGCTAACGAATTTACTTGCTTTAAAAGTGACTTCAAACTCTCAGCAGCTCTCCATTCTTTCCATGGTGTAGGATTTGGATTTTCTTCACATGCATCAAGGCTAGTTATGTTATTTGTTTCAATTGAAGCCTCGTTATCATCGCAAAAATTACGTTCTAATTGTTTAATTTCAAAAGCCGATTTAAAGTTTACTTTGTCTGCTAATTCTGGAAAATCAATAAATGGATTTCTGTTCCCTTGGGATTTATAAATAATTTGGTTTCGATGATGTTCATAAATAGTTATTTCGTTGTCTTTATGCCATTTAATTAACATGGGAATATCAGATAAGGAATAGCCCATACCTGCATCAATTTTACCGGGATAGCGTAAGAGAAAATAAAGTACTGCTCTTGCGACAACTCCTTTATTAATCTCTGGTTCAAATCTATTCTGTTCCAACTTTCCACATTCGTCTCTAATTAATTCAGCATAATTATTACCATAATCAGGAAAATCAAAGTATGGATTATTACTCCTAAAGCTATTACACTTCATTTCACAAGTGAAGAGATGGTGTATATCACCTCTCATCGGTTCTTTTTTATTAAACCAAGATTGCGGAACAACATGTTCGCAATTATAAGGAAGACTGTCTTCTAACTCTTGCAGTTTAGATTCAAATTCACTATCAGACAATTCAAAAGAGTTGAAATTAGAAATTGCTTCCGCTCTAGCTTTATCAACTTGAGCATCCATAAATAGAATGGTTTCTAAGGAAAAGGATTTGCCAGAATAAATACTTTTCAATTGACCATCTTGATAGCGATCAACTGAGGGATATAAATGAAGGGAAGGTTGGTATGATAGTTTTACCTTATGAGTATTTTCAATTAGTTGATTTAATTTCTGATAAAGAGAGGCACTATCTGAGGTATCAACATTAGAATAATAAGAACGCTTATCTAATTCGTTTTGTGCTTCATTAAAATAATCAATTGTAAGCTTATTATTGTTTTCAAATTGAGGTGTAAATTCTAGTGCCGCTGGCTTAGGTTGCTGAATAGTTAAAGCAGATAATTTTAGCTTTAACTCATCAATTTGTTTCTGTGCATCCTCAAGTTTTTTTTGTTGTTCGACTTGTCTAAGTGATAAATTACCTATTATTAACGAGCCAATGCTTCTTATGATTCTGACACTTGAATAACCAAAAACAATTCCATAACCAAAAAGAATTAAATAATACCAATTATCTAGTTCAACGCAAATAGGTTTACCTTCTTTCCAATTAAAAATGCATTTAGCATACTCTTTAAATTCATAAAGACCACTGAGTCCGCCATTTATCATCTCATTTATCAACGGAGTTAGGAAAGCACCTGCAATACCTATTGTCAAATATCCAAAAAACTGCCAATGATTTTTGACCCAATTGTAAAAAGCTGCCCAAAGGCTTGGCTTTTCGTCACCATCAAAAGCGCTGGGTTTTGGTGGTTCGTATAGGGGCAATCCCTTAAAGTCTACAAAGTACTGAATTAGTCCGGCAATAATACCGGCAAATAGCAAAGTGATTATCATTGTTGTCATATTTATTTTTATTTAATTTATTAAATATCAAAATTTTCAGTGATGTTTGTTACCTAGGGACTTTGACTTTTTGTGTTGGCATCCATTCCAAATTTTTTTTGTAAAGGAAATCTAAATTGATTAATAGATTCATTTATCAATGAAAATAGGAATTGACCCGGTTGCACTTATTGCTTTTAATGCACGAAAAAAAATCTTCGTTATTAGTAAAAGCTGAAAAGTAAGGTTAGTCTATTTCCTTTACCTTGATTTTTAATACTTTAATCTTAAGTTTCTTTAAATGTAAATAAATATTTTGATTGTGATTTATGAAATGGCCTTGAATGCATTAACTCTACCAGGACCAATTGGTACAGAAGAGCTAATAATATCTACGTTTTCTTTTAACTTTTTAATTAGTTGTGTGATTGTAATACCGGGGAATTTAGACAGAATTAGGGCTGCTAATCCCGATACGTGGGGGGCAGCCATTGAAGTACCACTTTTTATAGCAAATTCATTAGATTTGAATTTGCATGAGAGGATATTCTTTCCAGGAGCAGCAACTGTTACTAAGTTGCCATAATTGGAGAATCCAGCTTTTTGATCATTTTCATCTGTTGCACTAACAGAGATAACTTTGGGATAGTTGGCAGGAGAAAAATGCATTACATCTTCGTCACTGTTACCAGCTGCAAAAACAACACAAATCCCCTTAGAAACAGCATAATCTATAGCATCTTCAACCACGGGGTTACTTGGCCGATGTCCAGTTGGCCCCCAACTGTTGTTTATTACTTTTGCCCCGTTGTCTGCTGCAAATTTAATTGCTCTATGAAAATCAGAATCATTTGCTCTTGGAAATGCTTTTAATGCCATAATCTTTGCGTTAAATGCAACCCCGACGACTCCAAGTTGATTCATACTAGCAGCAATTGTGCCTGCAACATGGGTACCATGTGAATGGTAATCCATAGGATCTGTATTATCTTCAGAAAAATTGTATCCAAAATGGCCATTGATATCCTTCCACATATTATCCCTAATATCAGGATGGTTATAATCCACTCCAGTATCAACCACAGCTACAACTATATTTTCACCCGTAGATGATTGCCATGCATCAGGGCATTGCATTTTTTTTAGCCCATATAATTGTGAATACAGAGGTTCTTCCACTGGAAAATCCATCAAATCATTTTTGGCGTTTATTTGAACATATTCTACAACTGGATTAGCTTCTAGTGTTTTCTTTAACTCACCTGCATCGGCACCTATTGGCACTTGGATCTTAAAGATACGATAGAGGCTTTTCTCAGATTCCTCCAGTTTGGAAAGAACTTCATTTTGAAGGAAATTTTCTCTTTCTTCATTGTCCAAGAATGTCATTTCATTTAAATTTTTAGAGAGAAGAGCATTGGTTACCGGAATGTCATTTAGTCGTTCAATTTTGATGGGTAAACTATTCTCAGTCAGTGAAGCGGGAAAAATTGTTTCAAAATTGCCCCCTTCTTTCAATTTTATTATTAGTTCTATATTCATTTTTATATTTTTTAAATTAAATTGTTAAATGTTAAATTTCTCTTCCACAATAAATTACATTATCCCTGTCCGAAGTATTCCATGCATAATTTACAGTCTTATTTTTTTCAGCAACGCCTCCTGAAGAGCCCCAATATCCAGTTGGGTATTTATTATGATCAAGGCCACCTTTTACAATAATCGCAACATGTCCATTACTTCTCGCTGGGTTATGATCTCCAGACTTTAACCCTCCAATAACAAGCCAGCCAGCATCTGCTTTTAATTTCGCCTTTACACCATCCTTTTCAAATTTTGTCCAGCCAGGACCTTGTATTTGATCAACAATATTATCTGCATTACCAGTAATCGAAGCACCAAACTTTGAGGAAACTACCTTAGCGAAACCACTGCAATCATCTTTATAACTCTCAAATTGAGTTTCACATTCATAGATTAATTCTTGTGACCTATTACCAATTAACGGACTAGCTTGAACACCCGAAGCACTCTGAGTTTTTTCCAATTCTGTAATTTTTGCTTCAACTTTGGATATCTTCTTTATTAAAGAATCTAAAATGCTTAATAATAGCTTCGTTGTCGAATACCCAAAAACAATCCCATAACCAAAAGCAACAACGAAATCCTTATCCGGATAATATCCTTTTAGACCAATTAAAGCATTTAATAATGGAGTCAGGAATGCTCCAGCAACACCTACTACTAAATAACCCAAAATTGCGAGCAAAAGTGATTTTGGTTTTGGCCAATCTTCTTCTGCCAATGAAGAATCTTGAGTTTTAAATGGCAAATTAAGATAGGTTACAAAAAAGTTGACTCCGCCAGCTAACGCTCCGGATAGCAGCAAAGTAATTTGCAGTTGGTAAATCATATTTATTGTTTTTGTTTGTAAATATTATTCGCGTTGAAAATTGGTAAATCGCTTTCATCATCACTCATATTATAAATCGTTATTGAAATTGATGGATAACCATTTGAGTATTTATTAAACATTTCATCAATATTTATAGCAGGTTTGCCACCAGCATTAAATTCCATCTGTCTAAGAGGTATAACTGGCAACATTGCTTCACGATTATCATCTAAATTATCAGTACCTATTAAGAGTTTTGCAGTGGATTTATATGGCAAGTTTAATCCTTTAATCAAATCAAATATAGGCGACATTTTATCTCCAATTTTTATTCCAATAGGCAAGTGATATTGTATTTGCGGAGTTGCGGCACTTTCAGGCATTACTGTATCTGTTTCATAAACAAATTTTTCATACATACCTTTATTTCTATACACCTTCACTTTAGGTGAAATAGATATAACTCGATTTTCTTTTTGTAACATATTGAAAGGACCAACAATTACCGAAGGCAAGTCTGTAAATAGTCTATCGTCTTTTCCCTCCACAGAACCTTTTACGATTAAATTACTCGTTGGATCAATAACTATATTCCAATGTAAAATAGAGTTTCCTTTTCCATCTTTTAAAGGCTTATTGCCCACTCCCAATTTTTCTACTTTTTGTAATTCAAACCATTTAGGCTTTTCTTCATCAATCAAAGCATTAGGGCCAGAATTGTTGTGAAACTCTCTACTAAGATCATTAACAAACATTTTAAGAAGCTCTATGAAGCTATTATGGAACTTTGTGTCAATAGTTGGTTTTGAAAATTCGGTTGCCCAATAGGCAATGAATCCTTCGAACTTAGGTTCATCTGCTAATGAATTAACAGTGGTTGTTTTAATTTCCAAATCAACATGAATAATATCATTAACTACGTATTCACTATCCTTTATATCTAAATAATAGTTCCAAAGCCCAATAGTGTCATTATTCCATACCATGATATCTGGATGCTTATCTTGATACATTTGAATCGCTAAATGTTTGGTAATTATAGGTTTTGAAGGAAATTCTCTGGTTATTTTTTGCCACTTTTCTACAGAATATTTTTTACGACGTAGCTTTTCAGTAATGGAAACAGGAGTAATTAACTGAATCCAAGTTGATTTGCTTATATCTTCAGAATTAGGAACTTGTTCAAAATCATATTCAATATGCGTTATATCTGCTTCAAAATCAAAGTTGATGTTTTCATCTACGTTTTCTTTTTGGTCAAATAGAATAAACCATTCATTTCCATATTCTTTATCCCCAATTTTTGAAGATACTAGATTATAATTTTGAGACTTTTCAGATGCTAGAGGCTTTTTTAGACTAATGGAGAACCGATGACCTTCCATATCTTCTAACCCTGTAACTTCTGTTTTTATCATTCCATCATAAGCATAGAAACTTGTCAGATTATTTAATAATAAATCACGAAACTCATTTTGTTGGCTAGAATTCGAATCAATTCCTTTCATAACACCTGCCAGTTGACCTATTAGCTTCTTCTTTACAATTGACCGCTTACCCTTTAATAAGGTATTATAAACATCTTTTATCAATTTGGCTTTTGTTGCATCAATATCGAAAATCTCATTTGGCAATGATTTGGCTTGTAAAAACGAATCTATTTTTTCTAAAACAACACGCAACGATTTGTCTAAGTCAATATTTGAGAAAGATTCTACTTTCAACTCTTCACCGATAGGTTGGTAATCCCCCGACCATAAACTATTACTAATCGGTTTAATTCCAAAATAGCTTGAATCTTCAAATGATTTATTGGCTTTTACCTTAGCTTGTATGGAGCAAAGTTTATCTTCTCGTATCAAGAAAATTACTTTTTCGCTTTTCGTCTCCTTATTTTTAGGGTCTTGTGTAATTTCAGAAGAAATTCCTAAACAATATTTTTGAGCTGTTCCTCTAATTGCTGCATTTAAATCAGTTAGTTTAGATTTATCATTACCTGCAGGATTCAAAGCTCTTACACTTGTTTTAACCTCCTTAGTTAATTCATAATCCCAAATATTGGGTTCTGTTAAATCCTTATCGGTAGTATGAATTAAGGCAGATTCCAATCTATTCAATCCAATTTCAATTTTTAATGGCGTTTTCAGTTTAAAACTATTATTTATTTCTACTGAATAGTTTGCAGGAACAACAACGTTCACTTCAGGCATATAATATTTACTATCTGTATTTTTCTTTATAAGGTTTTCAAGCTTCTTAAACAAATCTTCAACTGTTGTTTTCCACGCTTCTTTTTGTGCTGCAGTGGATACATCATTAATTTTAGCTTCTGTTTTTACATCATTTAGCTGAGCATAAATAGTATAAAGATTATTAAGAATACCAGGAACAACAGCTTGTAATTTAATAACATCGTCAAGATCTATAGATTGATTTTCATCTAATTTATATTTGTACTCATATTTAATGTCAATAGGATCAGATGGGTTGACAATTGGTTTTTTTGCGATTCCAGCTAAATCCAAGATTTCCAAAATGTCGCATGAGCAGGAAACATCAAATAGTAATTTAGTTGTATCGGCATTATTATTAAACCAATAGGAGAACCGAATCAAAGGCCAGGATTCTATAGGAACTAATTTGTCAAAATATTGATGAGTATATGGGGCTGATGCTAAAAATTCATCATCCGGATTTGTTCTATTGCCGAATACATCACGCAGATTTATACTTAGATTGTATTTTTCCCCAACTGCACTATACCTGTTAAGATTTCTACCTAATTCGTCTAAATTACCTTTCTTATCTTTTGAACTACTTTGAATAACCAGAGGCGTTAAATGATTATATTTCACTTTCCCTTCTACAATTTCCCCAGATGTTACATCTTTAAAGCTTGATGGCATGATAGGTAAAACTTTATCACGAGATAAGATTTCCACACCATTACCATTTTTCAAACTAAATTCTAAGGGTAGATAATTGTGATAAATGCCTTCATGGTCTAAATCATGTTTTCTATAAACATCAAAACCTACAGTGTGTGCTGGAATAGTTGGTTGATATTCTCTAACCAATACCTCGGAGCCATTTAATTCCATGCTAAGTTTATCTAAAAATAGATAGTGTTGATTATCCTTTTCTTTACTATCTAAACCTGCTAGAATACCTTGACTATCCTTAAGCTTTAAAGCATTAAAATAAGCGGGAACCGCTTTAACACCAGCAAATGAAATGATTATTGAACCTTCAATAATGTCTTTCCCTTCAGCATTTTGCTCCTTAAACTCTTTATCCAGAATCAAATAGCAGCCACCATTATTGGTTGTTAATGATTCCCAAACTAATTTGATAAAATTCGATTTATCAGCAACGTCAGAATCTTCCCAATATTTCTTTTCTTCATTTTCAGCTAATCCAGCAGTTAGTTCCTTAAAAATAGGTGGTGATGTACGAGGAGATAAGTTCGTTTTTAATATGGTAACTTTTGTGTCCTTAAGGTTAACCAATGATATGCCTGCTTCTTGCTTCTGCGGATTTGCTTCTGGTTTGTAATAAAAGTCAATATTTTGAATAGGATAATTATCACTATGAAGAGCATTCATCAGATTGAGATCATCGGCAAATACGTTCACAATTTCTAAAACTTGTTTGCTATGTTTTTTAATTCTAACCTCAACGTTTAAGCATTTATCGAGTCCGATTAATTTAGGAGTGTTATCTCTTTGAGTTGAATATGCTACTTTATCATCTCCATATTTTGCATAATTTACTTCAAATGAATACTTAGCTTTTCCTCCAGAATGTTGCAATAGTTTTCTTGGTATTTCAAAGAATCTAAATTCATTTTCAATACCTAGCTTTCCATTTTGAACAGCCAAACTAACTGGGATTAACCTATATGGTTTTGTAAATTGAATTGGGTTATCAGTAGGGTTGTAATCTGTGTCGTTAATAATTAATTTTTGCTTTAATTCATTAACATCGAATTTGTTAATTCCATTAATAAAAGTAAGCATCGCATTTTTAGCAGGATCATCCCTGAATACATCCGATGTAATATCAACTCCATTAAAATCAATTTTAATCTTGCTTAAATTAGGAGCAGCATTTGGTGTTACTGTTACTTCTTGATTCAGTATATTGTAAATGGATTTGGTTTCAAAATTCTTATCTTTAAATGGCAATCTTAATCCACTATTGTAGAAGTAATTGAGCTGACCAACTATTTGAGGAATGAAATCATTTGTTTTCCATTTTTCTGTTTTGCCTTCAATAATAAAATCACCGTTTCCATCTAATTCAATAATTGGATTATATTCTTTCTCACCTTTTTCTATTCTATTTGGATTTGTATCAGTGTGAAATGCTTCTAAAGTAAGAAGTCCAATTAATTTAAAGAATTCCGGAATTATTACTTGGCCTCTTATATCTTTAATTTCATCAACAAATCCTGCTACATCTGCATTCTTTCTTTCAAGAAATTGAGTTTTGTAGTCATCATAGAATTTCTCTATAAACTCCAGCGTTTTCACATCATATTCTATCTTGTTTATAGGCGTTCCATCTGTTGGGAAACCTGAAACTAATTCCGCTATTTTTATTTTAAACCCAGCTTCATTTGTGGTCTCAACATCAGGCTTACCATTTTCAATAATTTTAATTTTACCCGAAATAGGTGCAGGAATAAGTAATAGTTCTTCTTTATATTTTCCTTCTATTGAATTATCATTATCATCATGCTGCTTATGCTCACTATTATCTGGATTAAATAAAAATTGGCTTTTCAGTATTTCATTTATTGATGTTTCATCTCCTGAATTAATACCTTTAATAAAAGTTGGTATATAACCCTCTAAGCTTAACTCAATTTTTACTTTGGTTTTTGTCCCATCTTTTATTTGATAAGCATGCCCATTAACTAAAATTGATCTAATTGTTTCATAACTTCTTGGCTCAAATATTTTGGGTACTACATTATCTAACTGATTCATTAAATCTTCAAAAAACGGCTTAATGATTTTATCCTTTAGAATATTCTGATTGCTTAAAACAATCTTTTTCACATTTCCATTTTCGTCTTTCTCAGTACTCTTACCAAAGAAAGGAATCATAAAGGAGTGGATTAGTTTTAACTCTAACCCATTTCCCTCTTCTACCTTAGAGAAAGCAGGCAAATACATCATTGGTATTTCTTTAATTCCTGTAATTTTAATCGATATAGTTGGTATTAATTCTTCATCCGTAAATGCAGCCAAAGCAAGAGGTGCAAAGCCCATTAACGAATTACCAGAAGGCCCTCCACCACCTATAGTGTATTCAAATCGTAAGGTCTTACTAAAACTTAAATGTATTTTAACGCAACCAATTTTTATGGATACCCTTACTATTACTTGACCTTCTATGTAAACAAGCACCGGCTGAATGCCTTTAGTTAAAAAGCTGCCTGGTTTGAGGGCACTTTCTGTATGATCATTGCCTATGTAAACCATCAACATTCCAAACTCTGCTCTTAAAGAAATATAAACAGAAGCTTTAATAATTCCAAAATCAACATAGCCAACCAATTCAGCAATTGCACCCATTCGCCCTAATACTGCAAAATGATCAGGGAATAATTGAGCAAGTCCTTTTTGTTTTTCAAATGCAAAAGCACCTTCTAAAATTCCATAAACAGTTATTGATGCTCCTACATACAATATACCTTTATCAAAATAAAAACCGATGCCTACACGCATTGCAAATCCAGCCTGAATAATTTGAAGTTTCTCCGTTGAATATTTATCAGAAATATATCTTTTAAATAAAGTAAGCGATGCTACTTTGGACATCATTATGTAGAAACCAAAGAAACCAACAAATGGTGGGGCTGTTCTTAATTGTAAAAATCCTGAACGCGACCAATCATTACCATTTCGTGGAAATCCTATATCAACTTTCCAGTCACCATTAGTATATATTTCAATACCAATGTTAGGTAGTTTTAAAAATGCACCACCTATTTCCTGATTTCGTAATGAATCGGGAAGTTGAATTTCAGTTGAGTACACCCCTAAATTTTCTGATAATTTTTTATAGAGAATATCAATGCTAAAGCCTTTGAGCAAATCACTCTTGAAGCCTAAATGGATGCCATACAAATTAGGGTCATTAAAAACTCCTGAAAATTCAATTGGCCATGAGGCTGGAAGGAAATTACTTGAAGCAATCAAGTAATTACTATTTATTTGATAAAATTCATTTACAGGACTGGAAGATCCAGTGCTTGCACATGGATGAAGATTAGTCTGGAAAATCTGTGTTATATCAGTAATACACTCATCAACTTTAGTGTATTTTTTGGGATTTTTTAAACCAACTCTTTGCCCAAAACCTAATTTTAAAATAGTTGGGTCTGCAGGTTTATTAGGTTCTTTAGGCTTAGTAGCTGCTATAAACCATGCGATTTTACTTCCTGGACTAGCGTAAATTATACCGTTAAAATCAAAATAGAAATCACTCTCAGGATCTTTGGATGGAAAATTAACCCCAAAGATATTTAATCTTGCATTTATAAGTTTTAGAAAATAAGTTGTAATTTCATTACCACTTTGATTCTTTTGTTTAAAGGAACATAAATCAACTTTTTCAATATCTAACTTGACTGCTCCAAATAAATCTAAATGCAATCCAGTTGAGCTTGGTCCTTCTAATTTAAAGCCTAAAGCAAACCCTCCTTTTAAAGACCAGCCAATTAATATTTGACCCTTTAATGCTTTTAAACCACCTAAATCACCAAGTGTTCCTAAATCAAAATCAAATATGAAAGAGAAAAGATTAGGTATGTTATTAATGTCAATTTGAGGTATATTTGGACGAGTAAATTTTATATTAAAAAAATCATTTTTAGGGAATTCTAATTTCCAGTTACCTGCTGAACCTCCAAGATTAAGTTTGAAATTTTGAAAATGACTAAATTTTATTGGGAAACTGCTAAGAAAACCATTTCCATCAAAATCAATTTCAGGAAATGCAAGAAGTCTAGATAAATCAAAATCTAATTTTGGCAACTTAAAATCTTCTGTGTCAATTTTAAAATTGAATCCGATATTTTGGAACTCTAATTTTTTTATTGAAATAATTTCAAAATTAGACCATGAACCTAGACCAGCACTTGCATCAATATCAAATCTAAATTTGTCTTCCCCTTTTGAATAGGAGAATCCTATTTTTGAAACCTTTATATTATCTAGAATATTTTTATCTTCAAATTTTATATTGAGTTCGCCTTGAGCTCGAAAATTGAATTCATCTCCTCCATTAGTTTTTTGATAATTCCCTTCCAATCTAATGAGATTTGGCTTTTCTTCACCTTCAGGATTTTGGGGTTTATGAGATATTGGAAATTTACCAAACTCTACAGAGTTATCAAAAATTTGGGGTACTTGCCAAAATGCATAAGATTTAAAGTTTACGATACTTGAATTTGCAAATCGAACCAATAATTTTGTTAGTAAAAATCGGTTTTCAATTTTTGCTTTTTCATAAGTGAAATGTTTACAAACTTCAAAATAATCATCTCCTTCTTTATGATTATTGTCTTTCCCAATTAAATCATAATCTATTATTCCATAAAAAGAAGTTGATGCAATAACTATACTGCCATTTTCAATTTTAGTCTTGTTAACTGGGAAAGCAACGTACTGGAATTTAAGGCCTGTTTTTAATTGAAGTATGTTGCCCTGGGCATTATTATCTGGAGTAGGGTTAGCTTCCTTATCCTGAGATGCCGCCAATCCTTTAAAGACATCTGGCATTTGATCTGAAATAGGTATATTTAGAATAACTACTCCATTCCAGTTCGGATCAGATAGTATTGTATTATTAAGATAGGTGTAATCACCATCTACATTATCAGTAAAAGTAGTTTTTTCTTTTATAGATTTGATTAAGGCAGAATAGTCAGAAGGCTTATATGAATTGTAATTGCTCCATTTAGTCGGTTCGTTAAGCAAATCAGAAAAAGAATGCCTACTAAATTTGAAAATGATATAGGTATCCTTTGCCCCAGCGCTAGTCGAAAAATTGTTGAAAACGTCTAAAACGACTGAAAAAGCGCTGGTCCCAATTTTGAAGTTAACATTTACTTTTTCTGGTTTATCTTTCATCATAGAAGGCTCTAATACAAAAAAGACATCTTCTTTAGATAAGGATAGATTGAAATCAGAATTAAGCGTAACACCTTTGGCATTAAATAATGCTCCATTAGATTTTACAAAATCAATGGTGGTGCCATCTCTTAAAAAGCCTTGCGGGGTTACGTATTTTTTATCTGATTCTAATAATCCTGGTGAGGAAACAACTCCAGATTTTGATAGCTCCTGTAGCCTGATTTTTGAAAAAACATTTTCGAGTTTAACTAATCTGGGATTTTTTGCGAAAGCTAAAGTTGGAATTATTGGCAAGGGTGGGTTTAATTCATCCAAAAAACTGGCAAATTCAATTACATCAGCCATTTTTATTGGTGAATAATCTATTTCTATTGCTGACCCAATTATCGGTTTTTTTATATTGCTAAACTGTGGTGATTGTTGTGCATCTATATTGTATTTTGCTTTTTTTACAAATGACCAATATCCTGCTTCAGATAAATCATTATGTTTTTCCAAACTCAACGCCTCAACTTCCTCAAAACCGAGTGTCTCTGTCTTTATTTCAGGTACTTTAAAAAACTTAGTCTTACTAAATTTTATAATTAAATTATCAACGCTATTTGTTTCAAGTGATTCAGTCCCTGAATAACCCGTAAGTGAATTCGGGCTACTTGTATTAATCTGCCCATCTGTAGGAGATAGAATATAGCGGTTATAAAGTGGTTTATCCTCAACATGAACAATTTTTGAAAAACTAAATTCAATATTTGCTATCTCATCCGTATGCAAATTGTTCGAATCCAAATCTAAAATATTGCTCTTAATTTGTTGCCCAATTGTTGGGTGTGTAATTTTAAAATTAGAGTTATTTGATTTTAAATATGGATAATATTTCGCATACAAGGAACAACCTACAAGATGTTTTTTATCAAATATATTGGCAACTACCACAGGTTCAAACTTTTTGTCAATAGTTTCATAATATGGAATTGCAATATTTAAACTTGATTTTTCATCTTGAAAATTTGAAATAAACATTATACACCCCGTTTCATTTAATAATCCTATAGCAGCCTTGTTAAAATATGTTGTTGATTGATTAATGTTAAAGTAAAAATTCGCACCATCATTTCGACTTAATCCTAAGTTGTTTTCAGATGTTAATTTTAGTTGACTATCTTCAATGTTATCAAAATAGAAATTGAAATCTTTTAATGAATTGTTCTGCTCAAATTCTAGTTCGTGCAAGGAAACAATATCCTTGTCAAGAATTAGTCGCCTTAAATTAGCTAATGAAAATTCATTTGATCCAAAATCATCTACCCAACATATTGCTGCATTATGAGTATTCAAAGAATCTACGACTGAATTGAGCTTGCTCTCATTCAATGTTTCTAAACTAATATCACTTTCATGAAAAAACAAGATCCATTTATTGGTGTTTTGAGCAATAAAATTTGTAGAAAATTTAAGTTTTAGGGAGTTATTATTGTTCTTCCAGAATATGAAAAAATTCTTCCCTTCAATAAAATAGATACTTGTAGTTCTAAATCTATTTAATTCCATCATAGATAATTTATTGTGATATTATATGATCGTTGGCTAATAGTGTAAAATCATCTGAAAAGCCGCCCTTAGCTTTAACTTCTATTAATTTCCCATTGTAAACTCTATACAATTGAAAATTTTCTAGTAAATATCCTTGCTGTTTTAATTGTCCAATTGTAGTTGCAAATGGGAAAGGTATTGGAAGCTTATTTATGTATATTGTATCAAATACTTCCATGAAACTTCTTTCTCCATAGACGGCCACATTGCCAAAAATGGGAATACTATTCTTACACTTATTTTGCGGATTTAAAATCTCATCAATTGCATTGCTAAGAACTATTTGAGAGTTGCAATCATATAAATTGACACAACATCTTTTCTTCTCGCCTTCTATAGGATCCATCGATAAATTACTATTTCCAAAAATTGGTTGGTATAAGGCTATATATTTGGTGTTTGTGATTTTTGATGATAGCTCGAGATCAGCACTTCCAGCTATATTGTAGTAATTGACAGTAATGCCATTTTCATGATGTGAATCAGAACCTATAAAATTTGATGGAAGTCTATTTATATCAAAACCTAAATAAGGTACTTGTTTGATTTTGCCATAATCATCCCTATAAAAAGACAAATTATTTACACCTTCCCATCTCATTATTGTACTTTGATCATCAAGTGGGTTATTAAATTGAACCTTTGAAATATAATCACAATTTAGAACCATATTAGGATTCAAAAGAAAAATGGAATACCAAGAACTTTTGAAGTAACCATATCTTGCCAAAGAGGCCTCTTGTGGAATTGGAATAAGTTCAAATACTTTTTCCACTATGTTTTGAGAAATGGAGATTGGTAAAAACTCTGATTCAAATGATGAAATAGTACTTAAAAGATCAAATGCTAACTGCTTATAATTATTTACATAATTATTCTCTTCTAATAAAAGTTGGTTCAAATTAATTCTAATTGCAATATTTATTTTATCATTATTCTTGGAATTTATGTTCAAATGAGAACTATAAAAATTAGCTAAATTATTTTGACCTATAGAAACTGGTTTACTATAAATACCATATTCTTCTCTTAGTACAATATCAGCATCTTCTTTTTGATAAAAGTATACTGCTTCATTTATACTATTTAAGCATGAAATATATGACTTAGACAATCCCCTAATCGTAATATATTGATATCTATATTGTGATTTTTCTTTAAAAACCAATCTTTTTTTTAAATTAAATAAACCTTCATTAGCTATTTTAGATTTGGGAGGAATTAGAAATTCTGTAAACTTATCTTGCTTGGAATTCCCATTTTTTACATCCTTTATTCTATAATAATTTAGAGAACACGATATAAGTGTCAAAAAAACTATTAAAAGATAAAGCAAAAGAAATTTAAATCTCATAGACTAACAGATTATTACAAAAATGTAGGAGTATAAATATTTAGATTCAACTGAAAAATTGAACTAATATTATTATTGAATATACAAATCACTCTTGGTTATGGATCTCAAATTTATGATGCAGTATATCTTATTCAACATTTCCAATATTGCCAATATCCTTTGCAATCTGTCCGGTTCTTACGAATTCATGTAGAATATTTCCAAATTTAAAATGCTATAAAAAATGAAAAATCAGGTACAAATACTCACTTTTCAAAAAAAACTATTTCGTTTAGAAATAATCAAATGGTGACTAATGATGGTAGTGTCTATTGCTTTTAGCTGCACTAAAATAAAGCCCCTTATTGTAATTTCAAAATAATTTCAAATATTTTTTAATTATTTTTCAAGAGCTATGGCCTTTTCAATCATACACGATGGCAAATGGCTCTCTGCCCCCAAGGCAGAGAGAGCCATTTGCCAAGCCTTGATACTTTCTACTGCTTCTAATGATTCAGCAAGATTGTATCCAACAATGCGATGGGAATAAGCATCGGTAATTAAGGTGATATAAGTTGTAATGTTGTTCACTTTCCAGTAAGTAATTTCACTTACCCAAAGCTGATTAGGAGCCGTTGGGATGAAGCCACGGATTAGGTTCGGATATTTCCGCAACCAGTGATTGGAAAAGGTTGTCCGTATATTTCTTCTTCGCCTGCGAACAAGCATTTGATGGGCTGAAAGCAGGTCAAACATCTTATCTCTTCCCATTTTTATTTGATGCTCCATCATCACCGGTGCAAGCATCTCATAGAGTTTTCTTGTGCCGATTCGTTTATGGTCTTTGCGGATGTGCAGCAATTCTTTGAGCAGCACTTCTGTTTCAATGCTCATTTCTATTTCCTTCCAGCTTTCCTGGTAATATGCCTGTCTGGTGATACCAAACCATCCACATAATCTGGCTAGTCCTATGTGTGAAAAATTAGTTTTCATTTCTGAGATGGTTTGATATTGAACTTTTTTTTGATTGGGATATTGAACTTCTTTTCTGCAATGTCAACCATGGTAGAATAGGCAATAGCTTTCATCTCCGCATCTTTTAACTGCTTCTCCAATTTAGCAATTCGCTTTTTTAATTGCATCGTTTCAAATGGCTCTGTTTCCGATTTTTCTTGCTCCTGATGCTTTTTCATTCCTCTTAATTTTACATCAAAGGTAAATTTCTTGTGCCTGATTTCTTTCACATAACCAAGCTTTCGCATCCATCGCATGAGTTGCCCTCGTTCTTTGGGTTCACCGATGTAAAGCTCCCAGGCAAATTGCTTGGTCCAGTTTTTTTTGAGCATCTCCCGAATGATACCATGACGCTCCATTTCGGAATAATGTTTCCCTTTTTTCTGAATGATTTTCCTTTTCCGTTTGTCCATTTTTACACTTTTTTAGTGTAAACCTATTTCAGGACAAGTCAAATTACTATTTGGTATTTACGGATTTATATATGAAGAAACATATTATACAAAATACCTACTTATTCTTCACAACACCAATATCAATAATGTTTGATAATCTTAACCTTAACATCTTCATATCTTCGCTCACCTTCTTGTCCAAAATCTTGGCATAATGCTGAGTAGTTCTAATACTCTTATGGCCTAACATCTTACTAACACTTTCAATTGATACGCCATTGGTAAGCGTAACCGTTGTAGCGAAAGTATGCCGGGCGATGTGAAATGTAAGTTCCTTATTAATCCCACAGAGATCAGCTATTTCTTTGAGATAGGCATTCATTTTTTGGTTTGAGAGGATGGGAAGAAGTTTACCTTGGTTTAAACACTGAGGATGATTTTTGTATTTCTCCAGGATGTTTTCGGCTACAGGAAGTAGAGGTATATTTGACCGAGTGTCTGTCTTTTGCCTTGTCGTGTAAATCCACTTTTCACCGTCAATTCCAAGACTAATATGGTGCCTTGTGAGCTTTTGTACATCTATATACGCTAAGCCCGTATAACAGCTAAATAAAAATATGTCCTTTACAAGATTGAGTCTATCGACGGAAAATTGTTTTGATTCTAAAATTTGCAATTCTTCTTGATTAAGGAAGACTCTTTCAACCTCCTTCACCTTGGTCTTATAATTAACAAATGGATCTTTATCTAGCCAGCCGTTGGCAATACAAAGGCGAATTACTTTTCCAAAATTCTTAATGTACTTAACTGCAGTATTATTATTGCATTTCCTAACACTTCTAAGGTAAAATTCGTAATCTACAATAAAGGCATGATCTACCTTATTGATATTTATATCAGTCACATTAAATTTCCATATCAAAAAATCAATAGTATGTTTTAGTGATGTCTTATATCTTTCCAGGGTACCTGGTGCGTATTCGTCGTTAATAAGAGTTTCAATCTTCTGGTTGTGCTCAATAAATATGGGGATCAAAGTTCTGGACCTTTCAGGTAGGCCTTGTAGCTTGTTTTTTAAAACCTCATTATTTAAAACTTCCCCATTGGCGACTGCCTGAGTATGCAATTGATGCACTTTCCCAATTATAATTTTTAAGTGCGCGTTGAGTATTCCTACTTCCTGAGATGTTCCCTTAGCGAAGCCTGATGATGCATTCCACCGATCTGGTTCACAACTTTTGCCAGTTGATATCTCTGATCGCTTGCCCTTCAAAGTTATTCTTAGGTAGATAGGAATTGGTCCTGAAACATAATTGTTGCGCTTCTTCAAATAGAAGATAAAATTGAAATTTGATTGCATGGTGGTGACCATTTTTAAAGTGATAAAAATAGATCTGCCATCAAGAGCAAACAAGATGTTCAAAATATGAACAAGCAAGTGAACAGGTAAAGTGTTAAAATTCTGGTGAGCACTTTTTTGGGGTAAGAAAGTGCTCACCGAATTGCTCACCAACATTTTGGTGATAAATGAATAATTTTGGTGAGCCCTAGAAACACAAAACCCTACAAAATCAATGCTTTGTAGGGTTTTGGTGGGATTTGAAATCCCGAAAGGCGGAGAGACAGGGATTCGAACCCCGGGACGACTCACGCCGTCAACAGTTTTCAAGACTGCCGCATTAAACCGCTCTGCCATCTCTCCGAAACTGTTTCTAAAAATAGAGGCCGCAAATATAAAGTTTTAATTGAATTTAAAAAATGAGATTCTACTATTACTAGTTTCCTTTTCTATTTGTCCCATCCCCTGATCGTAGCACGTGCGGTAAGGGCCATATCTGTGAGAGGTGGGCGTTGATTACCTATATTAGTCCTTCAGACGCCATTGGGACGAATATGAGATTTGAGGCATGTAACTGGATCTTGGATTCAAGATAGAGATCTTTGGGACTCTTACCAGCGCACTTCTCTCACTTCGCGTATAATTTACCTTGATTTCATTTGGTATTGTCACAGGCCTTTATATGCATACACCCGGCTGCACTTAGCCTTTCTTTTGCTAATTTCCTTTGTCTAAAACATTTTAAAAATGCGGGAAGCAGAATATTAAGAAGACAAAAATATATTTCGATTAAACCTTTGGGAACCTTGGTCAGTCTATATGTCAACAATTCAATTTTAAAATAGTAGAACTTAAGTAAAGTAATCTTTGCTTCTAATCTTCAATTGTAATTTTTAAAACTTTATTATAACCATGAAAAATTATTTATTTATGGGCTTATCAGCCATTGCCTTATTTATTGTTTCCAGCTGTCAAAAAACAGCGGAAAATGAAATTTCAATCCCGGATTCTTCTTTGGAGCTGGCAGCCACTAATAATGCTGAATCTCAAATGGCTTTAGAGTCGATTGAATACCTACAAGATGAACTACTGGAGTCGCGGGATAACGGAACTTGTCCTGAAATTACCAGCACAGAACCAAAAGGAATATTTCCCAATACTGTTACCATAGACTATGGGGCCGGATGCACCGATAAAAAAGGCAGGTTTCATTCGGGAAAAATAATTATCGAGCAATCAGATTCTCTGAAAAATACAGGGGCTATAAGAAGGACTATGTTTGCAGATTTTGGAATGGATAGTATGCGTATAAAAAATGGAGAAATTCTCCTTAGCCATGGGCAGGATGCCAACGGCAATACACAATTTGTAAGAAAAACTATGGCTTTGACATTTACGGGTCCGAAGGGAACTATAGAAGTAAATGCACATCATATCCGTACCCAGATACAAGGAGGTGAAACCAACGAGAAGAGCGATGATGTATGGAAAATGGAAGGAGAAAGTACCGGAACTGTAGAAGGAAATATTAAATTCCAATCCATGATCAAGGAAGCATTGATCTTGAAAAATAGCTGCCCCTTTATAGTTAGTGGCAAGGAGACTATTTCAAGAAATGGTCACATAATAAATATTGATTTTGGAGATGGTTCCTGTGACCGGTTGGCAAAGGGAACTACTGAAAACGGAAAAGAATTCTTAATTGTATTGAGGCCGAGATTTTAATCTATTCATTTTATATATTAGTAAGAGCTTTGAATTTTCTCAAGGCTCTTTTTTTATTCTAATTCCTTAATGTAAATATTGCGATAACGATGGGTTGTGCCAGGACGCCAGGAATCTAATGGCATTCCTTTACCAGCCGAATCAGTATAGACGGAAGTCCAATGGCATTGCAATCCTATCATACCTGTAGTAACCGCACCTATAAAATCATTTTTAGTCTGCTGTACGGAGTATAACAAGGTTTCATTTAACCAAACCGTAATCAATGGAATATCACCAGTCATCCTGATTCTTATTTTGTTCCAATCATTTTGTTTCCAAAGCTTATCCATATACTTCGCCTCGCCTGGTACACTAATTGGAATTCGTTCTCCGAAAAGATTAGCATGGGCACCGGGTAAAGCCATTTCAATTTGATATGCCGCTCCGCCTTCATTTGATCTTAAAAAGATACCTCCATTAGAGAAAGAATCTATCTTAGCCTCCAGTATTAATTCAAAATTTCTATAATATTTATTGGTGAGCAATACGCCACCTTGTCCAAATGGATTTTGTCTAATGCAAATTGCCCGATCTTCTATTTTTGGTGCAAGCAAAGTGCCCTGATGGCTTGATCGACTTGCATGCCAGCGCTTTACATCTTTACCATTAAATAACGTTTTGAATCCCTTTGGTCTATTTTGTGAATAAAGAGCAGAAAATGGAAGTCCTATGAAAAGCAAGAAAGAAAGATATACCCTGGCAAATATCAATTTTGTAATTATTTTTTAAATTCTAAAACGAGTCTGATGCCTACATCATTTCGGCTTCCCGATGCACCGGCATGAGTCATATACGTTGCATTTTTTACATCACCATAAAAACAGGAACCCTTTATTACCCGCTCCCTCCCATAATAAGTTGGATTATCATCAGCAAACAATTTTTCATTATAAGTATCGCTGGTCAACTCCCAGATGTTTCCTAACATATCATACAAACCCCAGGCATTAGGAGCCATACTCCCGATTTCGTGTGGAATTTGCTTCCCAATAACAGCGGTTTTCCAAATTTCCGGCCATGAAATATCATTACTATTCCCAGCGCGTGAGGCATATTCCCATTCCATTTCTGTAGGCAATCTATATTTATATTTGGAGTTTTTATTCAATACCCTGATAAACTTCTCAATTTGCTTTAAACTTATATTTTCAACTGGAAACTTATCTGTTGGTCTATGTAAATTTGCTTCATTAAAAGTGGAAGGGTTACCACCCATTATACTTTTCCACTCTTGTTGGGTAACCTCAAAAACGCCTATATAATAAGTTTTGGACATTCGAATTTCTCTCCCATTCAAGTAGGCTTTTTGGGCTAGTACTTTAGCATTTTCAAATATTGGATTGTCTTTTGGCTCAGCTTCCTCCGAAAAATAACCTACCATAGAAACTGTTGGTTGATATTCTCCAAGTATAAATGAACCCGCAGGAATCAATTTAAATTTCATTCCCATTTCATTTATCAAAACAGAATCCTGGCCAAAGGCACGCATTGAAAGGAATAGACAAATAAGGCTTATACACTTCATTTTAGAGTGTTTTTTATAGAATCCCGTTCCTGTCTATTTAAAAATCTTCCACCCCATTTATTTCCATTGCTCCCAGGTTTCCCGCCTGCCCAATTCTGAGCCTCTGACCTTCCCAATTTATATATTTCAAAGGTGCGCAAATCCGGTGGGCTTTCAGGGTTGGGGGAAGTGAGTCTAATATCTTCTACTTCCGTTGCAGAAATTAATGGGGCATGATGATTCATGGTTTGATTTGATCGAATAAAACTCAACACATCGGCGATCCATTGATCTGAATTATGCTTTTGGGGAATCATAGGACCAGGGTAATGATGGCCATCAAGGGCCCCTGATAATCCATACAATAAAATTTGAATCAACATTATTTTATCCCCTTGGACTCGTGGTGATCCAGCCAAAGGAGGCGCTTGCAACGGAGCATTACCCATTTGTATACCTTTTCCATCCTGACCATGGCATGAAGCACAGAAAGTCCTAAATGTAGTATTTCCTCTGGCGATAGAGGCATTATCCTCAGCAGAAAACGCTGCAATCGATTTGCTATCTTTTTCCAATTTTGATTTATTTTCAAGATAGACCTTATGCGAATATTGTATAGTTTCCATATCGGGATTTGCACGGACTATGCTATCTACAAAGGATTCATTATCTCTACCACCATAAGTCCTGAAGGAAAGGTAGAGTTGAGTCTTTACATCAGTGCTCTCATCATCAAACATTTTTTTCAAAGCACTAATTATTGACTTACTATTTGCACCAATAAATTTCTCACTAGCCCAAACGGTAGTCTTACGTACCATTTCAAGAGGATCATTTAATCCAGTCAAAACATCCAATTCGCTCAGCGCATTCAGTCCTTCAAGGGTCCAGATAGAATGAATCCTGAGCAAACCAGAAGTAGATCGGATAGAAATATTTTTTTTTAAATCGGGTATAATGTCCCTTGCATTTCGAAAAATCAATAATTGCTGCGCCATATCCCGCCACCAACCATTGGAATGACCAAGCAAACCAACCAATTCTTTATTTGATTTTGAAAGTAATTGCGGCCTCTTATTAATTGGTGAAAAATCCTGATGATATACCCGATAAATGCGTCCTTTTCCTTTAATAGAATCAAGTCGAAATTCGCTTATCTTTTTTGAAAGGTAGGAATCATCCTGGGCAAATTCACCTTCCTGAATTATTCCTCTATACATATCCACGATATAAAAGCATCCATCGGGACCAGTATACGTATTAACAGGTCTAAAATTAAAATCCGAAGATGCCAGCCAATCTTTTTGCTCATAGGCATTATGAATAATTCGCTTCCCATTTTTGACTTCAATCTTACCCCTTTTAATAATTCTTGCAACGGGTTCAGCTATAAAATAATCCCCTACAACATCAGCAGGAAATTGATCTCCTCTATATATGGATTGACCACAACCAGAGGTAAATCTCATCAGCGTTTTATTGATGCTATCAATGGCATATTCCCCGCCCTGGGCATCCACATTTCCTATGACCGGATAAGGAATGGAAAAATCATCATCGTATTGATCAGCAAAATTAAGTGATCCATATTTCGGCATTTGCTCGAATTGGACAGCTGGTAATCCAGGCCCTGCCTCACTATAATACAGCCTACCCTGGTCATCTGCGGTCATCCCCCATTGCCCTATCATATAATCATTCATAGTATCTGCTTTGAGATTGCCATTTTCATATTTATACCGCAAATTGTCCCGAGAAGGATAAATCCAATTGTCCAAATTCCAAACTAAGCCCCCATTTTGGTGTTCCATATTTCTATGATCTATAGTATAATTGTGAAATGCAATTCTCTTTACATCAGCTATACCATCGTTATTAGTATCCTTATAAGCATATATATGTTGAGTATCTGTAAGCTGGACAAATAGTTCATCTCCTACAGGCAAGACTACTCTTGGCAATAAAAGGCTATCAACAAATATGGTAGCTACATCCATTATCCCATCTTCGTTTGTATCGCGGAGTTTTTTTATCTGGCTATAAGGCTTACTTTGATTGGTACCGTGAGCATCGAGCATGAATGTATTCATTTGCACTACATACATATCACCATTAGCATCCCAGGCCATCCCGACAGGATCTTGAATCAAGGGCTCCGCCGCTATCAATTCAATTTTATATCCAGGAGGTAATTGAATCTTTTTTATGCTTTCAGCTGGTGAAAGTGGCTTTGTATCCGGATTTCTGCTTATAAATCTGCCAAATGCGTTTTCTTTTGTAGAAGAATTGCAGGATATAATAAAAATCAAAAAAGCAAAGAATTGGAATTTAATATCCATTTTTCAATAGTATTGAATAATCAGGCTAATCTACATTTTAGAATAACACTTTCGCAAAACTTCCTCGGCTAATTTTCCTTGAGGGGAATGATCTTTCTGCAAATCGTGACGCATATTATGGGGTTCAGGATACCATTTCCATAAGAATCCACCACTCCAAAAATCCTTCTTACAACAGCATTCCAGCAATGCCTGAATACTGTTAGCCTGGGCTTCTTGATTGTAATTCAGTTTATTGAGATTAGCTTCTAATTCCCAGGTTTTACCTGCGCTACCATCCACACTCAGGTATCCATATTCTGTAAAAAGAATTTTTCGATTATATTTTCGTGAAAACTTCTCCAATGTGTTCAATACTTCATCCCATGGGTTCATGAGCTCAGCTAATTCGGGAGTGGTTTTTTCGGATAAGGGAAAGTAAGCGTCAATACCTATATAATCCAATTTGTTCCAGAAATTGATATGCTTATATTCATCCCAATTAGCAGCATAGGTGATCATGCCCGAATACCTGGCTCTTACTTTCTGGATAAGTCTTTCCCAAAATTGTGGTCGCTGGCTGACACTTTGTTTAATCTCTGTCCCAATGCAAAGAATCTCCACACAGGAGGATTCAGCCAATTCAGCAAATGGCAATATGTAGTCTTCATAACTGGACTCCCATGACTCCCAATCCTTTTTATTGTCAAATTGAAGATTACCGATCCAATCCCGTCCATACCAAACCTGTGGCTTGAGCATGATTTTTAAATGGTTTGCCTGAGCTTGGACAATGGTCTCTTCTATCCCTTTTCTACTTTCACCCCACCACTTTTTATCATTCTCATCATGATTGTAATGCACTTTTGGATCGCTTCCACCTCTTGTAAATGAATATGGAATTACCGCAATCCAGTCTGAATTTACTTTTTTTACATCTACGAATGGATCGGATTCAAAAGGCCTTGGAGAAGCAACAAATGATAAGCCTTTAATGATATGTCTTGGAATGCCTGATTGAGCATTAATGACAACTCCGAATAAGAAAAAAACCAAGATTATTTTAAGACTAAGCTTCATTAAATAGTATACTTTTAAAGATTATAAGCGTATTGAAAATCTATCTCATAAATAAAGGATTGAAAATAAATTCAAACTTACACTACATTCTTGACTTTATGCCATATTTACTACAAATCGGACAGCTATCTATTTGATGACCTCTGGCGGGGCAATATTTTCTACCAAAAAGAATAATTTGAAGATGGACTTTAATCCAATTTTCTATGGGTATTAATTTCTTTAAATCTTCTTCTGTTCGTTTCACATTGGACCCATCAGATAATCCCCATCGATAGGCAAGCCGATGAACATGTGTGTCCACTGGAAATGCAGGAATATTAAATGCCTGGCATAAAACTACGGACGCCGTTTTGTGACCCACACCGGGTAGCGCTTCCAATTGAATCATATCGTGAGGTACAATCCCATGGTAGCTTTCAGTCAATATTTTTGATGTAGCTACTATTGCTTTTGACTTAGCCGGAGCCAATCCACATGGCCTTATTATTTGTTCCACTTTTTCAACGGATTGCCTGGCCATATCCTTAGGATTATCAGCTAATTCAAATAATGTAGGAGTCACCTGATTTACACGTTCATCTGTACATTGGGCTGAAAGCAAAACTGAAATCAATAATGTATATGGATCTTTGTGGCGCAAGGGGACCTCTACTTTGGGAAAGTAAGCTTCCAGTATTTTCAATATTTGATTCGATTTCTCTTTCCTGGTCATAGTAGTGATAAAAATTCAAGGGTATTTATTCCATCCGCATAATCTGCCAAACCCGGGCATTGTGAAAGGCCTGGTCTAGTTGTTCTAATCTCGTTGAAATCACGATTTGATATAATTACTTGTAGCTTGTCTTCATTGCTTTTTATTTCTTCAGCTAAAGAATCCAAGTCATTATATCTTGTAAAATGGACTACTCCAAGCCTGGAGACCAACGAATTATCTTCTATCATTATCAGCGTATCATTTGCCCAATAGGGTACCTGATTCATGATATAAATGGCGAGATTATATTCAAAATTATTATTGTAAGCATGATTGTCTCTTACCCATTGAAAATGGTCCCACAATTTTAATATCCTCGATAAATCAAAATCATCCGGGATTCTCAAACTGGAAACATTTCTGCATCCAAGACCATAATATTGAAAAACATCTTCACCTATAGCAAGCAATTCGTCATCTGTTTCATTCCCCCAAATCACTGCCAGACCTACCCGGTTTTTTCGGATGATATGCGGATACTTATCAAAATAATAGTGAAAATACCTGGAAGAATTGTCACTACCTGTTGCTATTACAGCGTCGATATCTTTCAAAAAATCTACTATTTCAAAGTAGGCTGCACATCTTGGATCAATGGAGTTTAATTTATTGATAATGGCAGGTAACAGGACTTCATCTTTTTGGGAAAGTTTTATTTTACACGTATGACCTGCCATAAATCCAGCAATGACATCATGGAATGCAACTAATGGAATATTACCAGCAGCCACTATCCCAATATTTTTTTTTACTTCTTTAAAAGTTATATTTTTAGTCCAGGCCTGTAATTTATCTTTCTGTAAAAAATTTTCTATTACATTCTCCACAGCTGCTGTAATATTTTCTATTGTAAACCAAACATTTGCAGCGGCCGCCTTTTCTATTACTGCCTTCATTTCCTCATCAGGTACTTTCAGGTTATCTCCCAATACAGTTAAAGCGGCTATTCGTTCTTCCAGATTCATGATTTCAGTTGCTTTTGATGAGCCACATAATTTCTCCATTTAGAAAGAAGCAATTCAAATTCAGAGGATAAGGGAGAATCAAATTCCATCCTTATGCCTGAAGTAGGATGTATAAACCCTAAAGTCTTTGCATGTAAGGCATGCCTGGGAAATCCTTCAAACAAATTTTCTACAAACTGCTTATATTTTGAATAAACTGTTCCTTTAACTATTCGATTTCCCCCATATCTTTCATCATTAAAAACGGGATGTCCTAACGATTGCATATGCACTCTTATCTGGTGGGTCCGACCTGTCTCCAGTACACATTTTACTAGGCTCACATAATACAACTTTTCTATTGTTTCCCAATGAGTGATAGCATGTTTTCCACTTTCCCCTTCACTAAATACGGTATACAATTGTCTATGCCGGGGATGTCTTCCAATATAGGTATTGATGGATGCACCATCTGATTCTGGCTCGCCCCATACTAAAGCAATATATTCCCGTGACGAAGTGTGATCAAAAAACTGTTTGGCAAGGTGACTCAATGCGAATTCCGTTTTCGCGATCACTAACAGGCCAGAAGTCTCTTTATCAATTCTATGTACTAAACCCAAACGGCTAAAATTAAACTTCTCAAAATCCTTATCGCCAGGATCTATTCCCAAATAGAAAGCCAATGCATTTAATAAAGTTCCATTTGGATTTCCTACTCCAGGGTGCACTACCATGCCAGAAGGTTTATTTACTACCAGCAAATCATCATCTTCGTATATAATATCTAATGGAATGTTTTGAGGCACTATTTCAGCGGTCTCATGATGAGGTACAATTACTTTTATCGTTTGTAAAGGTGCTATCTTAAAATTGGGTTTTACTTCGTTGCCATCAACGGTGATAGCTCCTGCTTTGAGACCTTGCTGGATACGCGTGCGGGAAACATTTTTAATTTTATCAGTCAAAAATGAATCAATACGCAGCGGGCTTTGATGGCGATCTACCACAAAAGTAAGCACATCCTGCAAATCGTCATTTTCTTCAAGTTCTAACTCTGGCTCTGGATTCATTTCAACGCAAAAATACTGAAATACCCCGAGCCCAGACTTTTATTGGAAATTGGCAATTCAAAAGGAATGCTATCTTTCAAATTCCAATCTCATGCCCGGGTTAAATGTATTGAATCTACCGCGATCAAAAATAGGATAACCATTTACATAAGTAGAATGCACCCAGCCTCTCATCTGAAAATTTTCCAGTGGTGACCACCCACATTTATACAAGATATTTTCTTTACTGACTATACTAAGTTCATTAGGGTCAAATAAGGCCAGGTCGGCGAAATATCCTTCCCTGATATAGCCCCGGTCTTTAATATTGAATCCAATCGCAGGCGCATGGCACATTTTTCTCACTATCTCTTCCAGACTGATCAAATTCTCATGATAAAAGCCCAGCATTATTTGTAGCGAATGCTGAATTAAAGGGAGGCCGCTGGCAGCATCAAGATAACTACCCATTTTCTCGCTAAGTAAATGCGGTGCATGATCTGTCGCTATTATATCTAATCGATCATCCAGTAAGCCCTTCATTAAAGCTTCCCTGTTTTTAACTGCCTTAATGGAAGGATTACACTTTATTTTATTTCCCAACTCTTCATAATCTTCTGAATCAAAATACAAATGATGAACGCACACCTCAGATGTAATTTTCTTCTCTTTTAATGGAATATCATTGTTAAATAACTTTAATTCATCAGCCGTAGTAATATGTAAAACATGAAGCCTGCTATGATGTTTCTTTGCCAGTGCTACTGCTCTACTTGATGACAGCAGGCAACCCTCTGCACTTCTAATATATTCATGACAATAAGCCGGAATATGATCACAAAATTTGACTTTATATTCTTCCAGTCTTTTTTTAAACAAATGTTCATCCTCGCAATGAGTCGCAATCAAACAAGGTGATTCTCTAAATATATTTTCCAATGCTATTTGATTATCCACCAGTAAATTGCCCGTACTGGATCCCATAAAAATCTTTACACCACATATATTTTTTACATCTATTTTCTTGATTTCATCGAGATTGTTCTCTGTAGCTCCCAGGTAAAAAGTATAATTCGCAAAAGAAGATTTAGATGCTATTTCATACTTATTTTCCAATAATTCTAAAGTAGAAGCTACCGGCTTTGTATTGGGCATTTCCATAAAACTGGTGACTCCTCCAGCTATAGCTGCACGGGATTCGGATGAAATGTCAGCTTTATGAGTATATCCTGGCTCTCTAAAATGAACCTGGTCATCAATTATCCCCGGCATCAGGTATAAGCCTTCTGCATTTACTTCGGTGACTTTCTCTTGAGATCGTTCACTGCCAATACGTTCTATTCTGTTCTTCTTGATCAATACATCAGTCTCACGGATCTTTCCTTCATTGATGACTTTTGCACCTAAAATGAGAGTATTACCATTCATAAGTCAAAGATAATTGATATGAACTGAAGCTTTATACCTTGCATTTCAAGTTTGTTCAATTTATTAATCCCAAATTGAGCTTTAGATTTTTCTAAATTCAAGTGACGATTGATTTTGAATTGGTTAGATTGATTTTATGAAATGTAGGACTTTTTTACTTATCACTAGTCATTATTAATTTGGAAAATTTACTGTTGCCACCTTTGAATGAGAGGAATGTGTGGCAACACTTACTCCTTCACCACTACCCCATTCTTCATCACAAATTTCACCCTTTTCATCAGGCTCATATCCAGACTAGGATTACCCTCAACGGCGATAATATCTGCTAATTTACGTTGTGCTATCTCGCCTCTATCATGAAGGCCAAAGACATTTGCATTTAAAGAAGTTGAACTCTTCATTATATCCAGGTTAGGCATTCCGTATTCATGCATCAGGATCATTTCTCTTACATTATCGCCATGTGTAAATACACCTACATCGCCCCCCATGAGGATAGTGACTCCCGACTCCAGTGCTGCTTTAAAGCTTTGGTGCTTTTTCTGGATTCTTTCAGGCAAGGGATCTGTCAGTTTATTCCAACCCCTGTACGATGATACCGCTTCACCCGCTGCCAGAGTGGGACAAAAGGCTACATTATTTTTTTTCATCAAATCAAATATTTCACGATCACCGTCATCGCCATGCTCTATGGTTTTTACACCACCTAGCACCGCCCTTCGCATGCCTTCTTTAGTGGTGGCATGAGCTACTACCATCATCCCGGCAGAGGCGGCAGTTTCTACCATTACCTTTATTTCTTCTATTGAAAATGTCGGCTGCGCTGCACCCGTATTTCCCCATCCATAGTCAGCATAGATTTTTATCAGATCTACACCATGACCTATTTGATCGCGCACTACTTTTATCACATCAGATCCATCAGCTACTTCGGCTCCCAGTGGAGGCTCGAAAGCCTGGCTTCTAGGGCCATAAGCTCCCGTGGCTACTATTGCTTTTCCCGCACAAAGTAAATCCGGAGCCGTCATCACTCCTTTGGTAATAGCGGCTTTTATTCCCACATCAGCATATGCAGCTCCTTCCGTTCCTAAATCCCGAATAGTAGTAATGCCCGCCATCAAACTCGCCTGCATATGGGTGTATGCCCGCACTACCCGCTCAGCTTGAGATTCAAAAAGCACCTGATCGTTCCAGGGTGTCTCGTTATAAGGGTGCAAAAGGATATGGGCATGCCCTTCGATGATCCCAGGCATCAGTGTCTGCCCTTTTAGTACAATGATCTTAGTCCCCGGGGCTGCTTTTACATTTAATCCAACGGCTTCAATAGTTTTTCCATTAATAAGGACTTGCCAGCCTTCATGCATTTCCATTCCATCAAATATCCGATCCGGGACTAATAAAAGTGATTGGCTGATGCATAAACTAAATGATACCGAAAAAACTATTAAAAAAAATGATTTGGCTGGCATATAAATGGATTTCTAATCACAAAATAATACTTTTAGGGCATGCAAATAAAGGTGGGACCAACTGATCATGTAGTTGATGGATATCATGTGGAAGAATTTACGTTGATAAATGATCAATTGTTTGAACTTAAGGTGACGAACTATGGCTGTACTATCATGGGGCTGTGGTGGCCGAATCCGGACGGCAGTAAAACCGATGTTTTATTGGGATATGACACTGTAGAAGAATGGTTTAAGGATGAAAAATGGTTTGGCAGTACTGCCGGCAGATGCTGCAATAGAATTCGCAATGCCAGGTTCTTTCTTGATGGGATAGAATATATTTTAGATGCGAACATACCTCCCCATCAACTACATGGCGGCATTGCGGGGTTTCACAAAAAAAACTGGCGAGCTTACCCAGAACAAACAACCGAATATGTAGGCGTAAAAATGTATTTGCTTAGCCGCAATGGTGACCAGGGCTATCCTGGCAATGTCTCTGTAGAGGCCCTGATAGCATTAACCAATAGGAATGAGATAATAATACAATATAAAGCAGTGACCGACCAGGAGACATTGGTAAATATAACCTCACATCCCTATTTCAATTTGAATGGGAGTGGCTCTATTCTTGATCATAAATTATGGATCAATGCCGATAGGATGCTGGTAAATGATAAAGACTCCATTCCTACCGGCGAATTCCTGGAAATCAAAGGGACCGCATTTGATTTTACTAAAACTATGACGGTTAAAGAAAATTTAGAAAAAGGTCACGAACAAATAGATTTTGCCAACGGAATAGATCAAAATTTTGTATTAAATGTTATGGATGAAACTAAGGCTGCGGCTACAATTTCTTCTGAACAAACAAATAGAAAAATTACATTTTATACAAACCAACCCGGTATACAATTTTATACAGGCAATCATCTTGAAATCCCTGGAAAGAAAAATACATTTTACCAAAAACATGATGCCTTATGCATGGAAACTCAAAAATTTCCTGATGCCATACACTTCCCTCATTTTCCAAGTGTAGTACTCCATCCGGGTGAACAATATAAGTCATGGACCAGGATTGCCTGTGAATAGGTTGTTGTCGGAATCACTGATTTGCACGGTGATTGGATGCACTGATTTCAATTTGCGTCAATACTTAGTATTCCTTTAATTCGTGTCATCTCTTAATCCAATTACTTCCATACTACCTGACCAAACGCGTGATCAAGACTAAAAGGATTTCGTCTGAATCACTGATTTGCACGGATCTATGAATTCCATAGATTTTAATTTAACTAGTTAGCTTGAATTAATTAGCTTTGGGAAGTAATCAATTCTAACGAAAAATGACTCATACCAGATCAAAATCAAAAGATGGAAAACCCAAAGGCGATGTCAAACAGCTTAAAAAATTTTTTATCATAGTGGCTATAGTCACCGTAGTACTTTTCTTTTTAATATACATGATGTTTAAAAGTACATGAAGCTAAGCCTGGATGTGGGCTTGCCCTCACCGCAAGGTTGGGTTGACACCGTGATGAATGATTTCAATACTTTTTTGCAAGATCATGCTGACTGTGAAAGAAAAGCAAGTGCTATGGCCATGGGCATGGTAGCCAAATATCCCGATAGAAATGAAATCATCCCTGACCTTATCGATACTGCATTGGAAGAACTGGATCATTTCAAACAAGTCTTTGCAATCATGCAGGAAAGAGGTATATCGTTACCCAGGTCTATGCCGGAAGATCCTTACATCAAGGCTTTAATGAATCTAATGAAGACACCTGTGCATCAACGATTTATGGATAGGTTATTGGTAGGATCGTTAGTGGAAATGCGGGGCGCAGAACGGTTTAAAATGATCGAAGAAAATTTGCAGGATCCAGAGCTAAAAAAGTTCTACAAAATGCTTTGGACATCAGAAGCCAAGCATGGAAATATCTATGTAAAAATGGCTTTAAATTATTTTCCTAATGACGAAGTGTACTCCAGGCTGGAATGGTGGGTAGTGCAGGAAGGGAATATTATTAATGAACTGCCTTTAAGAGCGGCCTTGCATTGATGATTTTTATTGCATTAATTTGATATTTTTGGATATTTTATATTTTTGTAAAACAATAATTTTCAGCACTTTATATTAATGTATTAATGTAAAATAGTAAGTATTAGAGTTTTGTTTTAATTAAAAAGTAACTGAGTAAACATATATAAATCATGTCGCCAGACTGGCCAGGTATGCCCGCCGGAATACTCACTGTAAGAATACCTGATGCCCATTTCATCGAATTTACTCATCATAATCTTACAATTGGGATGAGCGATATCTTCTGGTCCACCCTGAGAAATCCATAGATTTTTGATATTGGTATTAATGGCACCAGCATTATTTTTCATAAACTCGTATTGAGGATCAGACAATGTTGGATTGTTTGCAAACCATCCTGAACTAAATACCCCAAGACTTGAAAACATATCTGAGTTTTTAATACCTGCATATAATGTCTGCAGACCTCCCAGGGATAGTCCCGCCAAAGCTCGATTGGCTGCATCACTTTTTACCCGGTATGTATTTTCTACAAATGGTATTACAGCGAGCTTCAACTCATTTTCAAAAGCCTTTAAGTTGTTTTCATTAAAACCAGCAATACCGCCACCCTGATTTCCAACATTACCATCCAACATAGCCACTAACATAGGTTTCGCTTTATTCTCAGCAATTAAATTATCTAATATCAGGTCAGCCTTTCCCTGGCTGGCCCATCCGGTCTGGTCTTCTCCCCCGCCATGAAGTAAATACAATACAGGGTATTTAATATCAGTGGCATCGTAACCGGGAGGTGTATAGATATAGATTTCACGCCAGGAATTAGAAGCTTTTGAGAAATACTTTTTAATGCGTATATCTCCATGCGGCACATCTTGTAAAGCATAAAACCCACCTTCTTTGTATGGAATTTCAATCCCACTCGCAGCACGACCCATACCGTAGAATGCTGTACTGGAAGGGTCTACAGTCGCTACCCCATCAATGACTAAACTATAATAATGGAAACCCCTGCCTATAGATTCTGTAATGACAGACCAAATCCCAGCCGAGTCTTTTACTAACTCATATTTCTTACCCAGATCTATTTGCACTTTTTGTGCATTAGGCGCTTTTACATGAAATTCTACCCTGTTATCCGGAAAAATTTGGGGATACTTTCCATTGCGAATATTGGTGGATGCAGGTGTTCCTAAAATGGTGAACCGGGTAAACTGTGAAGTATCCACAGGTTTAAATAAAAATTGAGAAAACATAAACAGCCCGTTTTTCCATACTTTAAAATCATGTACACCCGGCTCCAGGTAATAGATATGCGGGACATCATTTTCAAATAAATAATCGTGTGTACGTTTACTTACAGATAGCAGGCCATCTGCATCGCCGCAGGAAATCCAAAGCAATTTTAGTTGCTTTATTGCTAAAGAAGGATCAGGAAGTAATTCTTTGGGAGCTTTTGTATTGGGGGCTGAAGAAAACCCACCAACCCATGCAAATTTGTCCAGGTTACCCAGACCAAAATTCAATGACTGGCCTCCACCCATAGAAAGACCTGCAATGGCCCTATGATCTCGGTCCTGAATTACCGGATACTTAGATTCAATAAAAGGTATCAGATCATTCAATAGGTCTTTTTCAAAAGTTGCAAACGCTTCGACTTTTGCTTTATCAAAAATATTGCCTACTACTCTATCATTTTTCATGGCCCTGCCATTTGGCATTACTACTATCATGGGTTTTATTTTACCCTCAGCATATAGATTATCCAAAATAGTTGTAGGGTTCCCTCCGTTAAGCCATTCTTTTTCATCTCCACCAATACCGTGAAGCAAGTATAGTACCGGATATTTTTTCTTTTTATCAAAACCTGGTGGAGTGTAGACCATCGCTTTTCGTATAGTATCCACGGTTTTGGATTTATAGTTGATGCTATCCAATATTCCCCTGGCTATTTCTTTACGCACATGATCATACCCTTTAGGCATTTCCTTTTCAATGCTTTGTGAAAAAGTAAATGCATTACACTGAAATAGTACGAGAACAGCTAAGATTAATTTGTTCCGGATTTTGCTTTGATTCATCATTTTCTATTTTAATTTTTTAAAAAGTAATAGCGCGGGTTCCTGCAAACTGCGACGCCAGGGTTGAAATTCTTGAGGTCTATTTTATGAAACATAAGAAACTGTATTGATACCTGACTTTTTTAAAGATTCGTTGAATTTATCACCATCAATACAAATGTTATATTGAATCCTTCTTTCAGCGCGCCTTCTGTTGTGTCCATCCATGAGTTATCATTGGTTTTAAAAATCACTACTTCACTTTTTGCATTATTAAAGGTAAGAAGGGTATATCCTTTTTCGGACTTTCCATATAGCTTATTTGTTTTTACAATTATAAAAACTTACCAATTTATTTGTGTGCATCTAAATAGTCGTTTAGTTCTTCACGACTCATAGGTAATTCTGCATCCGTTTTCTTTCTCAAATAATCATAAAAGAGTTTAGTCATTTCAGCGGAATATCCACTATCAATTTGCCCTGTAGTCCATTTCCCGGCACGGTTTTGCATAATGCCAAACTCATGCTGTAAATTACCAATCTCAGCTTCCAGTACTATTTCTGCAACCAGATAGGCCGGAAAAAAAAGGGTTCCATATGGACTGGCAAAAACAACATCACCGGGCAAAACAGTAACATCACCTATTCTGATGGGTGCATTAATGGAAGTAAGCATCACTTCAGTTAAAGAAGAAGGATGATCGCCAAGTATCCATCCATTAAATCCCTGTATTTTTTTTATTACCTGTATGTTCCTTACTGTACCCCAAAATATTACCCCACGTTTTGTTTTTGAGTAAATTGAATTAGCTAACCTGTCACCTATTAATGTGCCCTCCTTTACTTTTGCAAAACCATCTGCAACATAAACATCTCCATCTTGAAGCATTTCTATAGGCCATACATTGGATTGTGCTTTTGATCCGTGCCCTTCTGCCAATCCAACTTTTCTTATTAGGTCTCCAAAGTCTGGCCTTAGTGGCATATACTGCGCTGTAACTACCCGGCCAGTCATTACAGTGTTAGAATCTGGATTAATCATCATCCAATTATCCTGATACTGGTTATTAAATTTGTTTTTTCTTAAGGCACCCCAGGCATGTGTTAACACAACGTGCTTTAACCTTTCCAGTAATTTATCTGATACAAATGGTCTACCGTCAGTCAGTCGTTCGCCTTTCCATTGTGATGTTAAAGAAACAATATATGCACTGTCCATAGCAACTCTGTTATATTGGGCAAGTATAGAATTGCTGCCAGATGTTATGACCATTAAAATCAGTACACCATAAAAATATTTTTTCATAACCTTGTAATTTTATTTTATAACTTTTAAAAATTATTACCTGTCTTTTAATAAGTTCTAATGATTTTATTTTTTATCCTTTAATGTAAATTCAAAATAAGCGAAATTGTTTCCCTTGTTGTAGTGAAAAGTTAATAAATGGAGGCCCGCTTCTGAAAATGTAATAGCTCCAATTTCTGCCTTGTTCCAAAAATGAAAACTGCCTGTTTTAAGTGGCAGCTTGCAGGAACTGGCTGGCTTTTGATCAACATCAAATGTGACATTTGTATCATCATTGCCGTACAACGCTTCAATTTTATAAGTGCCGGCAACTTTTACATCTACGGTGTAATTGATCCATTCATTATCCTCCGTCCAGCCAATATAAAACTGGTTAACAGCAGGTGTATAAAAATTGTTGGTATGATTGAAATCAGCAAAGTCTTTTGTATAGGAAACATCAACTGCTTCAGCTTTCCTAAAGCCCCATTCATACGGTGTTGCCTGAGGTCGCTGATGATTGGTACTCTCGTTCAATCCGCCACTGCCCCGGTTTTCAGTTTCAAAATCATGATAAGCTATTCCTTCTCCGCCAAGGTCGAACAAAGCACATTCAATTTTTCCCGGTATTATTTGCACACCAGTGTTATGTCTTTCATCAGTAAAAGGGCGGCCTTTGTAATTGACTGGAATAAAGGATTTAACAGGATTCAAATTTTTCAATCTCAGGTCCCTGAACCTCACCACTTGTTTGGCAAACTCAGGATCTTTCGGAACCTGCAATCCGATTCTTCCCTTTTTGGATCCCGCCACATGTTCATCCAGAATTTTTTCTTTGTTAAGATACACGCTGATATGATCGCTTTCGCAGATAATTGCCAGGTGGTTCCATTGATTTGGGGTGTATAGGTTATTTCCCGTAGATGATGCATGATGCAAAATACTTCCGGTTAGCTTCCTTTTTACTATGTCTGAAATCTGTATTTCATAGCCATATCTGTCAGGATCACCTATGGAATCTTTAGGCATGCGGATACCAATGCCACTATTGCCATTTGGTGGTAAGCTGAATTCCAATTCTAATGCAAAGTCTTCCCACTCGGATGTTGTAAACAACCAGGAATCCTTATGTTCAGAAGAATCCTGGCGACCAACAAAACCTCCCTGCTCTACACTCCAAAAAGCATTGCCTTGCATCTTCCAACCACCTAAGTTAACATGGTTATAAATCGGTGTAAAAACGGTAAGCTTATCAAAAGGGTAATTTTCATTCGCAGATAGTTTATTCTTTTCGGTGATAGGCGATTTATATTCTTTAGAAGAAGAAAGTGATTGAGCTGATGCCCTGAAATATATTATGAGTAATAAAAGGATGCCCGGGATGATATTTTTTTTACTTTCCATTTTCATACTGCTATTTTTTAAATTGAATTACTTTTATTAAAAATACTATTTATCTCATTCAAGCTCTTTCTCCTTAAACCGAAATTTTGCATTAGAATTTCTATGCAAAATCTGAGGTGTTGAAAATGAATTATTTATATTGATTTAAAATGGTAAGAAATAATTACATTTTCAAAACTCAGGTCTGATGACTCCAATAGTTGTATCAGATCCATACGATAAATGTAGGGATGCTGATATTCATCATCCGCACTCATAGGAGGTTAACCTCGATAAATAGTTGATTTTCAATTCAACTATTTCATCGACCCGTTGGCAATTTTTGCTTCTGCTGCAAAAATTGGGTTAAAGAATAATTATCCAGGCGATGGATAGAATCCAATACCTGCTCTACCTTTTCATAAACTCATGTTCATGATCAGTCAATTTTGTATTTTTTGCAAACCATCCTGAGCACAATACCACAAGGTTGGTGAAAATATCTGAATTTTTAAAGCGGTAGACTAATTTTTTCCTGATCGTTGATTAGTGGATACCTGGGATTATGTTTTAATTTTTAAAAAGCAATGGTGCAAGTTCATGCAAACTTCGGCGCCAGGTTTGAAATTCGTGTGCAGTGTTATCTGAAACAAAAGAGACTGCATTCATGCCCGCTTCTTTCAAAGCAATGGTCGCATTTTTAACTCCATCAGGTCGTTCCTTGCTACCACAGCTTAGGAATATAAGTTTCACTTTCGATTTATCTAATATTTCCTCAGGTTTGTACAACCCTCCACTAAGTAAGGCATAGTAGGCAAACACCTTGGGGTTATTGAGTGTGATCGTATGTGTTTCCATGCCGCCCATGGATAAGCCTGCCATAGCACGATGAGATTGATCTGCCATAGTGTGAAAGTTAGCATCAACATAAGGAATCAATTCATCTACCAGGACTTCTTGAAAAGCATCTATTTTAAACTCTTTCATATGGCCCCATTTTACTTCATTGGTCATGCCATAGGTCATTACGATAATAAAAGGGTCTATTTTACCTTCTGCGATCAGATTATCCATTATCAAATTAGCATGGCCCTGGTTGCTCCAGGCAGTTTCATCTTCACCCCAGCCGTGTTGGAGGTATAATACCGGATATTTGGATTTCGCATTTTTTTCATATCCCGGAGGTGTGTATACAAAGGCACGGCGGGAATCGTTAGTGCTCGGCGAAGGGAAAAGTATTTGCTGTACATGACCATGAGGTACATTCTTTAGGGCATAAAAGTCCTGATCATGAGCCGGTATCTCTATTCCACTCTCCCAACGGGTAGAACCATAAAAATTCAAAGTGCCGGGATCATTGAATTTTCCACCATCTATACGAACGTTGTAGTAATGAAAGCCTTCGTCCAGGGCGCCTTCTGTGGTACCCATCCATGAGCCATCCCCGGCTTTGGCAAGCCTGGTGCCGCCTCTGCCACCAAGACCCAGACTAACCCGCACACTATCTGCTGCAGGAGCAAGGATTTTAAAGCGTGCATAGCCTTGAGAGTTTACCATTGGGTACTCCTGACCAGGTTGGTTGAGTGATGATGGTACAAAGTCTTCGGTGATGGTTGATTGCGCCATTGAAGTACCGGCCATGAGTAGCCAGGCTCCTGTAAAAACTAAAAATATTATTTTCATAAAGCTAAAATTTTAAGAGAAGAAATAAATTTTTGAAATTAAAAGTTAATAAAATAAATTATCGAATATTTAAAATTAGTCGAATACTACATCATCCTTACGAAGACTAGTATGATCTGCAGTAGGAAAATCAACTGGTACAGAATATTTTACTTTTCCAGTGGCCAACCATTCTGTCACTCTTACTAAAGTAGTTTGAAAACCTGCGCAACGATAAGCTGGAGGATAAGTCTCTCCTTTCCAAAGATGACCCATACTAGAATTATATACCACGCCTTTGTGATATTTTACTATCCACTCCACAGGCCAAAATCTGTGCGTCGCTGTACTATCAAAAGCGTATGATAGTACGGTAAGGTGCTCTCCATCGCCGCGAGGAAAATAGTAGACTTCTGTACTGGCAGTAGTCCACGTAGTGGGATATCCTTTATTGATAGGATGTCTTTTCAAAATTTTAATTTTTGCATTAAACCTATCGCCATGTCCTGTGCCCTGACCTTCACCTGGAGGTATTTTGATCACTTTATCATTGATAATTTCTAATGCTGTACCAAAAGATTGGGGGCGCCAACCCATACCGATCATTTTATCATATTCTATCCAGTGATCAAAAGCATTATTGGCAGAATGCAGAATGTAGAGCCCACCTCCACCGGCAACATATCTTTCCAATTGAATTTCAGCATTTCTAGGCCATCGAAGTTTACGATTTTGAATATTATTGGTGTTTTGTATTACTGCTCGATACTTTGAGAAGTCAGGATGCCAATTTTGAGCTAAAACACTATCTGTTGGGATTGTACTCACATCTACTAAAAATAAGTCGCTACGCTCTAATATCCATTTTACTACCTTGCTCGTTTGCTGCCAATCATGATTGCTAAAACCATCTATGATAAGTACAGGTAGTCTTTGTCTGTTAGATTGAGCTATAGAACTACAATATGATAGACCAATGACCAATAGTACGAATGAGTTTTTTTTCACTGTTAAATTTTTGAATTGCGCTTTATAGGGTAAACGCTGAATCCTATCAAAACTAATTCTCTCTATGGAGTTTCATCTCACCTCTTTCATTCTTCACCAAAAGTTCATTATCATTGATGAGCTCACCTTTACTATTGATCGTCATATCATTAAATGTAATGGAATAGCTGATGGTTTTGCCATCTATTTTTCCATTTTCCAATTTAGCTTCTCCAAACTGTGTTTTCCAAGTGCCGGTAAGTACATTCCCTTCTACTTTGAAGGTGTAGCTAATTTCAAACCTGCCATTTGGTGTCTCGCGCGAGCCTTTCCAGTTACCATCTACGGGGTTTTGAGCCAAAGCAGTAAATCCATAAAGCAGGAATACTATTGCAAATAAATTTTTCATACTAAGAACATTTAAGGTTGTTATTCTAAACAAATATAATAGAACAAACAGATTAATTGTGTCTTTTTTACACATTATATGAATCACTCTACAACAACCAAATTTAATATGGAAGTAGCTCCTGTGCTATCTATACTTTAATTTAAAAGAAAACAAAGTATTAACGATACTATCAGCTTACCAAGGCTCAGGAATTATCTCAATTTTGAATTGAAATCACTACCTAAATATTTCTTGTAATGATTTCGCCAAATAGAGTTTACAATTCATCCAGGTATGACCACCAGGTATAATAAATGGCGTTACCTTAATATTTTTTGATGCAAACATAGCCAGGTTTTGCTTTACACTTTCATAAAGAAAGTCTTCAGTACCCACACTAATAGTAAATAATTTTAATCGCTTATTTATTATATCGGCATTGGGATTCCAATCAGTAAAATTTTTCCTGAATTCATCAGTTGCTGTATAAGGAGCATAGGAACATATATATCCAAATTTATCTGTATTAGTAAGTCCGATATTTAAGGTTTGACCACCCCCTACTGAAAAACCAGCTATCGCTCTATTTTGACCTCCTTTGGCTACGGGGTAATTGGTCTCCACAAAAGGAATTATATCATTGATAACATCCTTTGTAAAATCTGCCATGACCGCAGGTCTTACATTCCCATAAGGCATTACGATAATCATTTTTTTGGCTTTACCCTGCGCTATGAGATTATCTGCAATAAAATTGGCACGGCCTACTTTTGTCCAGGTTTCTTCCGTATCTGAACCACCATGAATCAAATAAAGAACGGGGTATTTTGTCTTCTTGCTTGCATTAAAACCGGGAGGCGTATATATCAGCAAATTTCGAGGACCGCCTAAAGTAGCAGAATTATAAAGGCAATAATTTATCTTTCCATGGGGCACATTTTGTAAAGAATGCATCAACGGAGTCGGTCCTTTAATGTCCACTAAACTTCGTTTAAACCGCTCATTAGCAAAAATATAAGTATTGTTTGGGTCTGCCGTTTCGATACTGTCTACTCTAAAACTGTATGGATATATATCAGGAGTAACAGGTGGCACTGTAACCGACCAAATACCCGAAGTATCCTTACTTAGTAAGATCGGCGTTTTCAGAAATTCACCGAAGAGACTCACTTTCTGGGCCGTTTTCGAAAAGTATCTAAAGGTGATGCTATTGTCGGCATGCACATCTGGTGAACTAATTGAAGGTGGTCTTTGAGCCAAAAGGCTCAAACAGTCAGCTAATAGAAATAAAAGTATTTGTAATTTTTTCATTGATTTATCTAAATTTTTATCAAGAGCATAATTTTTAGCATTTCCTATTTATTTCATTGGTTGGTTTTAGTACAAATTATTTTTTTCGTCATCTTCAATCTCCTCATCTAATTTTTTGTAATCTATATCAAGTTTAGCATGATCTACCAAAACTTTGCCTAATGTAGGCACTATGCGATCTTGAGTGTCTTCTACACCCCTCCACAATTTTGATCGAATCATACATTTGGAACAATGCATAAATGCTTCTTTTACTGTAACAATAATGGCGAATAAAGGCAGTTTACCATCGCATGAGAGGAGCTCCAACACTTCTTTGTCCGTTACAATCTGAGCTGTGCCATTTACTCTCAATGATTCCTTCACTCCGGGTATTAGAAAAATCAATCCAATATTTGGGTTGTTCAGAATGTTTGTAAAAGTATCGGCTCTTTTGTTTCCGGGTCTGTCTGGTATAGCCAACATTTTATTGTTCAATATTTTCACAAAACCTGAGGGGTCACCTTTAGGAGATACATCCAAATTGCCATGCTGGTCAGAAGTGGCAATATTGATAAAAGGGGAATTTTCTATAAAAATCTGGCAATTTTCATCAATGTAATTAATTGCTTTTTTGGTTACAAGTTCTTTAGGGTAACCCAATATTTCACGGAGCTCCGACTCGTTGCTAATGATTTGATTGAAAGACCTGTCCATTTTTTTTAAAATTTTTATATTATTTAAAAAGTAAGGGCAAGGTTTGGAATTGGTATTTCTTAACGTTCATCCAGGTATGCCCGCCATCGGTGGTATAGTTTACAAAATTTACTTTTTTCTCTTTAAGATAATTTTCCCATTCGGTGGTGCCTTTATACAAAAAATCTTCGGTACCAATCCCCGACCATAATAACTTTAATTCTTGATTAGTCTTTTCAGGATTTGCCCCAATGTAGCCATAAGATTTTTCCATTTCTGGAGGGTTTATATAGGAGGCGTAACTACACACGTAGGCAAATTTATCCATGTTCCCAAAAGCCGCACGAAGCGTCTGCCCCCCTCCCCTTGAGAAGCCTGCAATTGCCCTATTCTCCCGGCTATTTAAAGTACGGTAGTTTTTATCAATGAATGGTATGATGTTTTTTATTAAATCATCTTCAAACGCTTTTGCCCTATTTGAAGCATCTGCAGATTCTCTTACCGGATCAGCCGGTTTACTATCCATCGTTTTTTGTTCCGCTATTCTTGCAGCTATATTTCCATAAGGCATCACAATAATCATCGGTTTAGCTTTTCCTTCGTCAATCATATTATCCATGATGAGGTTAGTCTTACCCACTTTGTAGAAAGTTTCTTCGGTATCAGTAGTGCCACTTATAAGATACAGAACCGGATATTTAGTTTTGGTAGCCTTTGTATAGCCCGGTGGAGTATATACTACTACCGTTCCTGTTGTACTTTCCAGTGATGGATAATACTCATACGTAATAATCCCATGAGGCACATTTTTCAAGGCATAAAATGTTGGCTCACTCACTGACGCATCTACTAGGCTGGCTTTAAATCTTTCATTTGGGAAAAAAGCCACATTGGCAGGATCCATTACTACAACTCCGTCAACGGTAAAACTGTACGGGTAAATATCAGGCTTTACTGTCTCAGTGGTACCACTCCAAATGCCCTGAGCGTCTTTAGTCATAATTAATGGGGATTTTAAAAATTGGCTTCCGCCCATTTTTACTTCCTTTGCCTGTGGAGATAGATAGCGAAAAGTGATAGATTTATCCGCATTGATTTGTGGTGAGATCACAAAAGGACCACGAGGTGGCTGGCTCTTAACCGTGCCTGAGAAACAGATGAAAAGGACTGTAAATAATTTAAAAATAATTTGTTTTTTCACAGTATATATTTTTAGGTTGAAAATTTATTTTTTTAATAAGTCTTTGAAAATTTTCATTGAGATAATCTAAAAAATTAATCAGTTATTACATCAATTTCAGCATAGCCTGGAGCTGAAGTTTCCCCTACGTTTTTCAAAGCAATGAACTTAATATATCGGGCTTTGATAAGATTAAAAGTCTTTGTTTGCCAAAAAGGGCTGTTCTTAATATTTGAAAATTCACCTGAGCTCATAAACTTCCAGTTTTTTTGGTCATTAGAAATATAAAATTCAAAATGTGTAATTATACAGCCATCCGCCCACCAATTTTGATCTGGCAAGTATTTAAAGCCCTTAAGTGATTCAGTTTTGCCCATATCTATTTCAATTTCTGCTGGCATTTTATTAGCATTATTATGCCAGGAACTTCGTTCGTTTCCGTCTAATACTTTTATGGCTTCCCCGGCTGTGGAATGTACTATTCTCCAATTTTTCCTGGAAATATCAAAAGATTCAGATTGCACTAAACTGCTTTTACCATTTAGTGGATTTAAAGCAATGGCTTTTACCATAGGCTTTCCTAAGCCTGTAGATACGGGTGTGCTATATTTGGATGATTTGAAAGTAGGAATGTTGCCATCTAAAGTATAATAAATCACCGGTTCTACATCTGCCGAAGAGATGATTATATCGCCGTTTTGATTCCTGATAATACTGGGAGGATATAAAATTATTGGGGCATTGAATAGCTCTATATTTGAAATCAAAGGACAGCTTTTGGAATCCAAAATATTCAATCGAAATTTCGATGTAGTCAGAGTGGGAAATCGAAGGATTCTCTTGTAACCTATGGTTGTTTGTCTGTCTATTTCTTTCCAGGAATTATTTACAAATGCTTCTATTGAAAATGATTTAACTCTTTGACCCAAGGAAATATATTCTTGGATCAAAACTCTATTAAAGGTTTGTGGGGAAGTAAATTCAAGGATAATCGAGCCTGTCTTTTCATTATCGTTGGTTGCCCAATAGGTTTTAGAATCTGAATCGATCACATTCTTCGCTGCAAATTGGCTGTCATTTGCTCTTACCGGGCTTGCATGGGCATTTGCATTGATAGCTACATTATTTTTAAAGGCTAAATTTCTCTCTTTTGCAAAATCTAAAGCTGCCATTTCATCCAATTTATTTATGAGTCCATTTGGCATTGTTGGAAAATTGAGCAGAAGTGTCCCATTTCTACCCACCGAATTGTAGTAGGTATCCATTAGTTGAGGAAGCGTTTTCACTTTCTGATCTTCTTTTTTATGATAAAACCATTCTGGCCTTATAGAAGTATTTACCTCACCTGGAACCCAAGCATCGCCATTTTCCATTCCATTTCTGAGCATATCATCACTTAGAATACCCTTAGCTTTAAGAAGACTCCAATTGGTTTCACCCACAAAACCTGCCTCAGTACCTACCCAACGAAGATCTGCACGATCGCCTCCGTCATTCCAAATAACTATGTTTGGTTGTAATTCTCTAACCAATTTATAAGTGTTCGGCCAGTCATAATAAGTTGTTCGGTCAATCTTGCGGGTTTCATTGGCACCACCATAGTAACCGCTTCCGCCATTGGCGCCGTCAAACCATATCTCGAAAATGTCACCATAGTTTGTTAAAAGTTCTTTGAGTTGATTACGGAAATAAGTGATGTATTCTGGTTTTCCATAATCGGGATGATTTCTATCCCAGGGAGATAAATAAACGCCAAACTTTAAACTGTATTCTTTACAGGCATCAGCCATTTCTCTTATAATATCAGCCTTACCGTTTCTCCAAGGTATATTTTTGATAGAATAGTCGGTAAATTGACTAGGCCAAAGACAAAAACCACTGTGATGTTTGGCGGTAAAAATGACACCTTTCATCCCTGCCTCTTTGCAAATTCTTACCCATTGCCTACAGTCCAATTGCACAGGATTAAAAAGTTTTGGGTCTTCATTTCCATAGCCCCAGGCCATGTCCGTATAGGTGTTTATTGAAAAATGAATGAACGCGTAGTATTCCATTGCCTGCCACCTCATTTGGTTGACAGTAGGCACAGGTTCCAATGCTTTAGGTATCGATAATTGGGAAAATGAATCAGGTTGAAAATTTAATAAAATTACAATACTAAATAAAAGGTTTTTCATAACAACTTACATACCTTTTAAATTTGCCCAAGTCTCTCCTTCAGGAGTCCTTCGCCATTTGTAATATTTGTCTAAAACCTTCATAGATGCAGCACCTGGCACTGTGCCCATATAAGGTTTTTGGTCAAAATAAAGTACCGCTTCATTTTTGGAATTATAAGGTCGCCATACCGGCAAATCCTTTCCGTTTGGATCACCATACTTTGCAAAATTTGTCCAATAATTGGCCATCGCTTCAGAAATGGAATAATCAGATGATACAAGTTTTGGGTCATTAGGTTTTAGTGTTTTAAAAACGTAAGCTACCTCTTGCCCATGTCCTGAGCCAGATCCAAATTTGGGAGAGTCGGCCGGATAGTCAGGATGTTGGTCAAAAATATAGTAAAATACTTTATCCTTACTGGTCTGGGATTGTAGATTTGCCCATGCCCAGGTATGCCAGCCAAAAGCAGCATCTCGTGTCAAATCTCTTGCGGTTTTAGGTACTGTTTTTTCGCCCACAGGGTAGGCCAGTATCAATTCATCTGCATACGGGCCATAGCGTTTTTTTGTACCGCTTATGTAGTCTTCAGGTGTTTTGGGGGGAGAAAAACTCGCTCCTTCGTCAGAATTATAACCTACTAAAATAGGCGTATGGTTATATTTGCCAGCTTCATATAAATTATGTTGTTGATCAGGAATAACGTAACCATCAATTATTGGCCACGAACCTGGCAATCCGAAACCCATGGGTAATTTTTCGGCAGGTATGGCTCGAAGCTCGGCCAATGAATGTGCTCCGGCTTTTTCCATAAATACTAAACCCTGTTTTTCGGCATCGACCAATAATTTTTGATTTTCGCCCGGATAAGTAGTTTGTCTGGCCGGACCAAATGAACCACCACTTTCAGAGATTGCTCCCTGGAAAAGACCTTTTGCTAAAGGAGATGCACATAGCATACTTACAGCAATTCCTCCCGCTGATTCACCGAAAATGGTAACCTTTTTAGGGTCACCTCCAAAGGCAGCTATATTGTCTTCGACCCATTTCAAGCCAGCAATCATATCCAGCAATCCATAGTTTCCAGAGGTTTTTTGTCTGGTTTCAGCACTAAGTTCCGGATGTGCCAAAAATCCTAATTGTCCAAGACGATAAGCGATGCTCACCAGGATAACACCTTTTTGGGCCAAATATTCACCGTTATATCCAGGCTCTGCGGTAGAGCCAAAACTAAAACCGCCACCATAAATCCAAACCAATACCGGAATTTTATCCTTTGGAGTTTTGGCAGGCGACCAAACATTGAGGTACAGGCAGTCTTCGCTTTTCCCTGAAGGCGGATTACCTCCCTGGTAAGGACCTGGTGCAAATACTTTTACCTCTTTTATGCCATCCCATTTGGCTGCTGGCAATGGAGCTTTCCATCTCAAATCACCCACTGGTGGTGTTGCAAATGGAATGCCTTTATATATGGTGAGGCCACTTTCTGCGATGCCCTGAATAAGCCCCTCCTTTACTTTGATCGGGTTTTGTGCCAAAATAAATTGACAAAACAGGAGCACAAAACTCAAGACGATAAGTTTATTTTTTTTCATTTTTCTAATCTTTATGTACCCTACCAGGTCAATTCTATTAATGAAACGCCTTGTCGGGGTAATTCAAAATTTAATTTTAATATTCCATTCACCACTTTCATATATCCTGGAGAATTCAGCATTTGCAACTGACCGGCTTGTTCTAATTCAGCAAATTGTTCACTAGACGGTATTTGAGGCCTACCTAATTTCTTCCATTTTTCAAATGAATTACTCCATTTATCATCCACCCGGTAATGCTTCATCAAGACTTTGGAAGTCCCAATATTTTGAATCTCCAAATTTATTTCAGCACTATTAGCTATTACATTCAGATCATGGTAGTTCCAAACCATGATCCATATTGAATTACCTGATTTGCTGGCAATGGCATTGATATCAGGCTTTTCTCGTACTCCTTTTTCAATGATATCTTTACATCCAAAACCCGCTGAATTTTGGACTGCTAACCTATTACCTCTCATCATACCCAACATTCTGAACACATTCATCACAGGCTTATTCACACCATTGGTCGCCATATCCCGGTAGCCTGCAAACCAAGGCTGATTTTCAAATTCAAATGACCAATTCACTGCACCTCGTAGATTTACTTTTTGTTGATCCATCAATTCATAAATTCTGGCAAATGCAGCAGCACTATAACTTGAATACATAGTTCCATTGCGATAGGCATATTTAGGTTCTCTGGCTTCGGAGCATGCCGCACAGCCCTCAGGGTCACATTCACCAATGATAACAGGAATGTTTTTAAGCTCAGGAAATGAGTTTACTGCTTCAAATCCGCGTTTGATGTCCTTTAATTGAGCACCCATATTCATTCGCACCACTCCATCTACCAACTCCGGCGATCCTTTTGCATGAAAGCCTACATAATTGAGCGGACTTCCTTTTTTGCCGGTTGCATAATTTTTCCCATGCAGACAATGCTCCATGAAATCAGTCAAAAATTTATATCCTTTTTCGCCCCTGGGACTAGTAGTGTGTGGTCCTCCGATAGGACATTCAGGGCAGGCTTTTTTAAGGCCGTCACTGGCATAATCATACATTTTACAATATTCTTCAAAGGTGCCTGACCAATAGCCAATATCAGGCTCATTCCAAAGCTCCCAAAACCAGGATTGCACTTCTATTTTACCATATCTATCGATGGAATGTTTTACCCATTGGTACACTAGTTCCCGCCATTTGTTATAGTCCCCTGGTGGGTAGGTCCAGCCAGTCCATAAATTGCCACCTTTGCTCCAATAATGTTCATAAGGCTCCGGCTTGCTTGAAAGGGCTTTTGGCATAAAACCTATTTCCACCAAAGGCTTCATACCTCGTTGAATGTAGGAGTCAATAATACTATCCACTACTACCCAATTATAGATGGATCTGCCATTCTGGTCTTCTGAATAGGCATCAGTATAGCCCCATTTGAGGTCGAAGCCCGGGCTATTTCCCTTGGAAGTGAGTAAGTTATGAGCTCTTATATATACAGGTACGGGGCTGAGGGCTTGCAATTCTGAAAGTAATTTTTGTCCATTTTTTTGGGTGGTATAATTGGGCTCGTCGTAGCCCCAAAATGCCCAGATGGGCTTCATCACGCCAATGGTTTTTTGAGCGTCCACTGCAATGGTGATGCCTTGGCCAAAGCCCACCTGATGTATGAGTAAAAGACTACTCAAAAAAGCGAAAATTTTAAGTGTTTTTTTCATCACTCATTTTTGGGCAAGTCTTCCACTACAATATTTATATCTTGAGTAGCCAGTAAAGCGGCAGCATATCTTTTACCAAAAACCCGCACACCAGCACTCGTAAAATGCAATTTATCCGGCATAGCCGGTAGACCAACAGAGGAAACCACAATAGCTTTGGGGATAGCTTGAGGCAAAGTGGCTATGATTTCATTCATACCAGCACATTTACCGCCCTGGTCTGCATTTACTAATTCACCTGCTATAAGTGGGATGGAATTCGGAGATAAGTTTAAATCTGATAATATATCGTCATATATTTTTTTCACTTTAGAAGGCCAGGTCTTATCACCGGTATTTGATTCACCCTGATGGAGGAGTATACCTTTGATCACTCCATCTTTTTGCGCTAACCTAGCCATATCTATTAATCGTTGATAAGGATTGCCACCATATGAATCTGCCATTTTTATCATCCAGGGCTTAGCAGCTGCCGAAGTATCCAAATAGTTTTTATAAAGTACTTTATCAAATATTTCAATTTTACTTCCGGCAACAGCCACATGTACCATGCCTAGTTTTTGATCCTTGGACATTGTGGAGAGCATAGTACGACCAAAATAATCGGCAGGTGAAATACCCGTTTTGCATCTACAAAGAGGAGGTTTGGCAGTATACCATTGTCCCATTTGACGATTTAACTCAGGACAATCCATTGCCTCTAAGATCATAAAACGACTATCTACTGCAGTATCCTGAGATTCTATTCTACCTGCACCTTCCATATTAGATTGACCAAAACATAGATAAATTTGGAAACTGGAGTCTTGCGTAAAAGTATACGATGAAAAAGCGAAGGATAAAATGATTACAATTGCAATCTTGGAACAAATATTCACTATAAGGTTGAAATAATTTAATTGAATGGATAAAATATATTATTTAATCTCTCGTACATATAATGACTTTATATCTACCGTGGTGGGATTGTGATAATGACATAGTTGGAATCCAATCTTTCCATCCAATAATCCAGCGTCATGCACTATATCAATTGTTTTCACACCATTGAGCCAAGCCATAATATGATGTCCTTTGCAAACTACGTAGTAGTGATTCCAATCATTTTGATGCACTATTTTGGTGGCTAAATGGTCAGGAAATTTTTGGATCATATTACCTCTTTTTTCCTCCCACAAGGAAGCCCAATAGCCTTTTCCCATATCTATCTGATACCCCGGCGCATTGTCAAAATTAGTAGGTTGTATTCTAACGCATACTCCGGAATTATCATTTTCATCGCCCACCATTTTTATCAGCACATTCAATTCAAAATCGGTATATGTTTTATTAGTAAAGCCATAGTGGTGCTCCTTCTCATTACCTATTGCTCCATGTAGGCCTTGCTTGGACAATGACCAATAGGCATCTTCCATATTCCAATCGTCTTTGGATAGTAATAGATTTACCCATCCTTTTCCTTTTGGCTTGTCGTGCTTAAGTTTACCCGATTTAGGTAATGTGATTTTGAGGGTAGTATCAGACTGACCGTAAATTGAATGTGGCATTAGAATTATTATTGCCCAAATCAAAATACAATACATAGATTTTACTTTTAAATACTGGCGTGAAAAATGAAATATACTCATAATTGAAATAGATTATTTTTTAAAACTGATTTTTATTTGAGTAAATGAATGTGCTGGAAAGGTATACGTAATCTGATTGTTTTTTACATCCACTTCTGATTTGATTGGCAAATACTGACTTTGCTTATCATAGGAAAATGGATCTGTCAGGTTAGTACTATTAATGACTGTGATCTCGGCTTTACCAGATAGCATGCCTGTGGTATTAACGATGTCTGTCGTGATGGCTTTCTCTTTATGTCTATTTACTACATTGATAAAAGCAGTATTATTTTCACGAGCGTAAGTGGTACTGACATCCAATACCGGAATACCTTTAAGCTTTTCGCTATTGAAAGTGTCACACTTTACGTAGTTATCTACTGATGCACCGAGACAGTTATTGGAAAAAGCTTTAAAGACATAGAATAGGGGCGTCTTGTATGTACCTTTATCTTTATCACTCCCGAGTAATGAAGTCATTGTTGTAAAATTGGCCATCTTGACGACATCAGCATGTCTAATAAACGAATTGAAACTTTGTGCTACGGGCAGTATATTAAGAAAACTTCTTCCAAACGAGCCCCATTCGTCTACAGATACGTAGATAGGGTTCTTTAATCCATCCGTAGCAGTTACCGCTTTGATTTCACCAGCTGTGATGGTTATGCGATCCTCAAATGTTTTGGCGCTGGCACCCATCAAATTATTGTAGTCAGGAGAATTTTCCCAGTAACTATGAATAGAAAGATATTTTATTTTGTCTCCTATGCCTTTCAATACTTTTCTATTCCAGTCATCCCAGGTATTTGGGCTATACCAGGATGACCCACAACCTACCAGATCGATATTACCGTCTACTGCCTTCATTGCCTTTGCAGCCTCTCGAGCCACTTCAATATAATCTTCGGCATTTTTATGACCGAGCTCCCAAGGCTTGCCATCTACTTCATTGCCCAAATCCCAGATCTTTACTTTATATGAATCTGGATGACCATTTTTTGCGCGAAGATCTGAGTAGTATGTTCCTTTTGGATAGTTGCAATACTCTACCCAGTAAGCAGCTTCTTGTATAGTGCCTAATCCAAGATTTACACAAACTATATTTTCACTGCCCATCGCTTTGTTTAATGCAAACCATTCATCCGTGCCTACATGATTGTTATCAATACCACCCCAAGCCATATTAATTCTGGCCGGTCTGGTATTTTTTGGGCCAATGCCATCTTCCCAATGATAACCCATGAGAAAATTGCCACCTGGCCATCTCATATTGGTTACTTTTAATTCTTTCATAGCATCAATATAATCTGTTTTAAAACCATCTGAATTGGCTAACGGAGAGTTAGGATCATACAATGGGCCGTAAAGAGTATTAAATCTGGCAGTATCCGACAATCCTAGGCGTCTACCACTAAAACTAATAGGCTCCATAAAGACTCCATAAATTTTGGGGTCAATCTCTGAAATAACTCTATCTATATCAATCCTTATAGTTGCATTTTGACTATTTACAATAAATGGAAAGGCGAGTAGGAAACAAAAGAAAATCTTTTTCATATCTAAGGTTTTAAAAATTTTATCAAGTATTTGTTTACCAAAAACTTCTTTCACTTAGAAACCAGTTTTCTGAAACATTACAAATCTACTTAGCAAATTTAGTTTAAACCACCAATTAATCGTGTCTTATTTACACATTAATTTTACCTACAATTAAAATTGTTGAATACCGACTTTGTCTCTGAAAATTATAGCTTCTCCATTCTCATTTGTTAAATCATCTCTCCCTGTTAGACTAAACCGATTTGATCAGCCATCCATTCCATTTTTGGACTGGAAAGTAATGATTCCAACAATCATTTTTTATTTAAATAATTACCAAGTAAGTTGAACTAGCGAAACTGCCTGCCTAGGCAAATCAAATTTTAATATTGCTTTTTCATTTTCCACTTTTTTCCATTCTGGAGAAGTGAATAATTGCAATAGACCGGATTGTTCTAATTCTTTATACTGTAGTTCATTGATGTTTTGTGAACTTACCATAGATTTCCATTTTTCGAATGAATTGCTAAATGCGCGATCAACTCTATAATGATGTACCAGCACTTTACTTTTATCGAGATAATCTATGGATAACTCCATTGATGATGCATCACCTTGGTAAATTGTGATCATTATAGTTCCATACCATGATCCAGGAAGAGTTGCCCTCTTTGCTGGCGATGGCATCTATATCGTTTTTTGTTCGTACGCCATTCGTGATGATATCATTCGCATAAAATCCATTTCCAGTATTTACCGTAATGGGCGAATCGTTTTTTACGGCAAAGTATTCCTCACAAAAACAAAACTAGTATCTATTTGTCCCTTTTTAACCCAATTTTTGCAGCTGAAGCAAAAATTGCCAGCGGTCGATGAAATAGTTGAATTGAAAATCAACTATTTATCGAGGTTAACCATGAGTTTTAAAAATGTAATTATTTATTATCATTTTAAATCAATATAAATAATTCATTTTCAACCATTGTTGTCCGACTAAAATTATGACAAATTTCCAATATGTCATTGGAGAAAACACATTCAAAACATCTACTATAGAATGAGGGTAGGTGGTATATTTTATATTTACGGTGAGAAACCCAACGGATTGGTTCCTGCTTTTC
>JBBSBH010000005.1:0-189761 GCA_038251405.1 Chitinophagales bacterium | reverse complement strand
TTTCTCATTGTTTCTTAGTGTCCTTAGTGGTTCAGTGTTAAATATTTTCTTAGTGTTTCTTAGTGTCCTTAGTGGTTCAGTGTTAAATATTTTCTTAGTGTTTCTTAGTGTCCTTAGTGGTTCCCCTTATACAATTTCTTAGTGTTTCTTAGTGTCCTTAGTGGTTCAGTGTTAAATATTTTCTTAGTGTTTCTTAGTGTCCTTAGTGGTTCCCCTTATACAATTTCTCATTGTTTCTTAGTGTCCTTAGTGGTTCAGTGTTAAATATTTTCTTAGTGTTTCTTAGTGTCCTTAGTGGTTCAGTGTTAAATATTTTCTTAGTGTTTCTTAGTGTCCTTAGTGGTTTCTTAGTGTTCCTAAAATTCATCCAAATCATGAGCCGATATTACCTTGCCAGCATACTTTGCTCTAATCTCATCGAGAAGCTTTTCCTCTGTGGATGACCAGATCAATTGGTGTGTAAGTACCAGCAGTTTCGGATTTACTTTATTCGCAATATCAGCCAGTTGCGAAGTGGAAGTGTGAAACACCGAGTGGTAAGCTTGCCATTTGGGAGACCTTTTAGCAAATCCTTCTTCACTATACACTTCATGTACCAGTATATCACAGTCTTTGGCATTTTCTACCAGGCTCTCACTATAGGTACAATCACCGGAGATCACGATCACTTTATCTTTCGTTTCAAATCGATACCCATAGGCTTCGTGCCATGATCCGTGTTTTACCGGAAATGCTTTCACTGTAAGATTACTATCCCGATAAATAATACCAGCCTTTATCTCCTGTACATTTACTTGGTATGCATCGGGGTCCCCATTTTCAAGTCCATGCACTCTGATATCGATGTCTTCCTTATAGGCTTTTAAAATATGCCTGGTCATACTCTTAATTCCTTTCGGTCCATATACATTCAGAGATACTTTTCTTTCCAATACAGCAGGTGTAAGTATAAAATCGGGATAGCCTATAGTATGATCGGAATGCAAATGGGTGATGAATAAAGTATTGAGATGGGGTGCTTCGAGAGCGTTGAGATTATATTTCTTTGCCGCAGCTGCGCATCGCCGTACCACTCCGGCCCCACAGTCGATCACATAGCTTTTATCATTCACTACTATAGCGGTGGCCGGGCCGAATCGATCTGGGTCGGCATTGGGTGTACCGGTGCCGAGGGTGATGAGATGGGTGGTGGGCTGAGCGGATAGAGTTGATAGTTGAATAGAAATAATAGTTAGAAGGGCAAGAAAAATTTTCATAGTATATTTTATCATAATATCAATTGAGATTCGTCAAATATAAATTGAATATACTGTCTAAAATATGTTTTCAATTTAATCAGTTCATTCTATTTTGTACATCTTCGGCAGCATTAGCATGTTTTCTTTTTCTTGAAAAAATTTCTTACCAAAATTATAGGAGAATGCCAACCCCACTCGACGCATATCCTGGGTAAGAGTATGGCTTGCCGTCGCTTTATTCAGGCCATATTTGATTTCATTTGTCCCCCAGGTGTTTAATATATCTTCTATTGAAGATTTCAAGGATCCTCTTCCATCCCAAGTGACTCAACATCAAATTATAATGATCTAATCTGAAATATCTTAAATTCTTTTTTGGAGCGCAGGATAGATTATTGTGAGCGAATGATGGCTTGCATGGATTAGGGGAAGAAGAGGTGATGGTGATTGAAGGTGAAAATGAATAAATGACCTAGCACATTTCTGTACAAATATCTGTACATTTGAGTATGAATACTTCAGTTTCCATCACAGATCTAAGGGCAAACCTTAAAGATGCTCTGGCAAAAGTCAGTAAAGGTTTGACCATTCATATCACTCAGCGCGGTAAGACCATTGCAGAATTGGGACCACCACATAGAAACAAAATAAAGTCTATGCAGCAAGAGTTGGAAAAAATAAGAGTTCATTCAAAAATCCATGGTGATATAGTATCTCCCATATTCGATGGCGATATCAGCATGGATGGCGAAAATGTATACCAATAGATACTAATGGTGATAGTAGACACACATATTTTTGTTTGGGACATTTTGTCACCTCAGAAACTTTCACGCAAAGCACTGCACCTGATAGAATCGGAATCTTCAAATAATGAATTATGTGTCTGCGATATCACTTTTTGGGAGATGGGGCTATTCGTCAATAAAGGTAGATTGGAATTAGATAGGACAGTATCTGAGTTTATAGAGTTTGGATTAGCCTATCGTAATTATCAAGTACTATCTATTACGCCCACTATAGCGGAAGTAATTGCCCAATTTGCAGTTGATATAAATAATGATCCTGCAGATAGAATTATATCCGCCGCGGCGATTTGTTATAATTATAGATTGATAACAGCAGATAAAAATCTTATTGGTTTTAAGCCATTGAAAACAATTTGGTGAAATGGCTCATTATTTTGTTTTACCTGACTATCCTTGACAAGATCCAGCTACTCACATTTCATCAGGAAAAAATCAGAAACCAAATTATAAAGAAAGTAAAGCAGATACAGGTAAGATAGATTATTGTGAACGGAAGTGGATGATTTCGTATGGCTTTTATGGTTTGAGTGAGGAAGAGGTGAGTTGATGGAGGGGGTAGTATGAGTTTATTATCAAAAATCTGAATTCCAATATTGTGTTTCATATACAAATATGTTATCTTTGCGCTAACAGAACTCGCCACGCTTCCCGTAAGATTAGCGTACCAGGGCGAGTCTTATATTTTTAGGGCTTATGAGATATGACAAACCACCCCTAAGTTTTACTCAACAATTAGACAAGCTAAAATCAAGAGGTCTTATTATTAATGATGAAGCAATTGCAATTCATTACTTAAGTACTGTAAGTTATTATCGACTAGAAGGATTTTGGTGGCCTTTACAATCCGACAAATTGAATCACGTATTCAAGCAAGGAAGCACTTTTGAACAAGTAATTCAAATATATAATTTCGATCGGGAACTGAGACTGCTATTAAATGATGTGGTTGAAAGAATAGAAATAGGCCTAAGAACTAAAATTGTTTATAATCTGTCCCATGAACTAGGACCGTGGTGGTTTGAAGAAGCTTCTAACTTTGAATCTATTCAAAAATATAAGGAAAACATTGCAACAATAGATCGGGAACTAAAATACTCACAGGAAGTGTTCATTAAAGAACATAAAAAAAAATATTTTCTTGACGACAGAAGACCGCCTAGTTGGAAAACATTTGAGGTGGTAAGTATGGGTACTTTATCAAAAGTATATGCTTGTTTAAAAAATTCAATTAACTCAAAAGATTTGATTGCAAAGGAGCTAGGTGTTGCAAACCATACTTATTTGCCAAGTTGGTTGCACTGCATTACTTTGATTAGAAATATTTGCGCGCATCATTCAAGGCTTTGGAATAAAAATTTGCCAGGAACGCCTAAGTTATTGAATAAACCTCCATTTCTTTGGATAAAAGCTGTTCCAAAATCTTCCGAGTTCCATATGCTTTATATTCATTTATGCTGTATGAAGTACTTACTTAATGTTTTAAATCCAGGAAATCATTTTTCTCAAAAGTTAATTAATTTATTAGAAAAATATCCTTCAATAGACCCGAAGGCATTAGGAATTAAGTCCAATTGGTCGAATGAACCATTGTGGTCTATTTGAAGCCTGATCCTTATCCCATATTTTATATCTGCAACTAATTTATCCCGATACAATTGCTTCCTTGATCATAAAAACAGATATGTGAGCATTAACTTAAATTCTTTTTTTGCAGTATAAGCTAGATTATTGCAATTTAAAAGTGGATGATGTATGGCTTTTATGGCCCTGAATGAGGAAGAGGTTAGTGTGAACGAGGGAGAAAAATGAAATACGGTAGAATAATTTTAGTATATTTATTGATACTATATTAATATCCAAATCCTTAACCGTATGAAAAAAATACTATATTCCTTACTGGCTACTTGCCTTTTTCTTGCTTGCAAAACAGCCTATGTGCCCAACACATTAAACGTACCCTTGTTCGATGGTTCAGGTCAAATGAGAATAAGTGGAGACCTTAGTGGCAATGTTCAGTTTGCTGCCAGTCTTGCCCCTAAATTTGGGATCATGGTCAATGGCATGTGGAAAAAAGAAGGCGAAAACACGGACGCTGTTAGCGGCAAAGGCCATTTCTACGAGGCAGGTTTAGGCACCTTCAATACCTATAATGACATTATACGATACGAAGCCTACATTGGAGCGGGTGTAGGCCAGACCATGTCCCGGGATAATGGGAAATCATTTGAGGCAAAAGGTAGTCGCGTATTTTTCCAACCGAGCATTGGCATTCATCAGCGAATATTTGAAATCGCCTTTACACCCAGGTTAGTCGCTGGCAAATTCCAAAAACCAGATACCGATTTTACTACCCAGCAACTCATTGCTGACAAACTATCGGAGATAGATAAACCTACCTGGATATTTTTAGAGCCTGCTCTTACAGCAAGAGTAGGATACCAATGGCTCAAACTGCAATTGCAATTAGGGAAATCTTTCAAACTAAATAAACAGGATCTGGCTTACAAATCTGACCTGAACAGTGTGGGAATTATATTTGATCTGGGGAGAAAGGAGTATAGGTAATGGGAAGAGGTATTCCTTTTCTTTTATTTAATCCTACCTCGCATATTCCACCAGCAAACTCTCTATCCTGTCCAAAGCCGTATTCAAAATATCTGTATCTGCTAAAAACACGATCCTGAAATGTGCTTTATCTGTATGATTGAAGCCGATACCGGGCACCAGCAGTACTTTTTGCTCAGTCAATAGTTTATACACAAAATCATTATCATCAAGAAAAGTAAACCGTTTGAGATCGATCTTTGGGAATACATACAGTGCACCCTTTGGTTTTTTTGTTGAAAGTCCCGAAATGGCATTGATGCGTTCATAAGTAAGCATGCCCTGGCGATAAATTCTTCCCTTAGGAGCTACCAGATCGTTAATACTTTGATAGCCACCCAACGCAGTTTGTATAGCGTATTGGGCCGGAACATTGGCGCACAATCGCATACTGGCTAATAATGTAAGTCCTTCTATATACGAACTAGCTTTTTGCTTTGCCCCGCTCAATATTACCCAACCACCGCGAAAGCCAGTAGCACGATAGTTTTTGCTCAAGCCACCATAGGTGAGATAAAAAACATCATCATTCAGAGAGGCTATAGGTGTATGGGTTTCTCCATCAAATAATATTTTGTCATAGATTTCATCTGACATTACCATCAGATTTTTCTCGGCAGCGAGATCGGCTATTTGTTGAAGTATCTCTTTGGGATACACTGCTCCTGTGGGATTATTTGGACTGATGACAACTATAGCTTTAGTCCTGGCTGTGATTTTAGACCGGATATCTTTAAGATCAGGAGTCCAGTCACTTTCTTCGTCACAGATATAATGTACAGGTTTCCCGTTTGCAAGAGCCACGGCCGTAGTCCATAGCGGATAGTCCGGGCTTGGGATCAGCACTTCATCATCATCATTGAGTAAAGCTTGGAGAGTCATTACTATCAATTCGCTTACTCCATTTCCAATAAATACATCATCAATAGTGACATCAGGAATGCCAATTTGCTGCGTATAATGCATCACCGCTTTGCGGGCTGGGAATATACCCAGATGATGGGAATATCCCTGAGCTTCCTGGATATTTAAAATCATATCCTGTACAATCTCGTCGGGTGCAAATAATCCAAATGGAGCTGGATTGCCTATATTCAAATTGATAATGGACTGACCCGCTAATTGCATCTCGTGAGCCTTATCGAAAATCGGCCCTCGGATTGCATAACTGAGATTGGATAGCCTATTGCTTTTTAGAAATGGGGAGTGTTTGTCTTCCTGAATTGGTGGCTTATTTGTCATAAATCTGGCGCAAATGTACTTAGCCTTGCTTTCTTATGGCAAAGATCAGTCCATAATATTATAGGTAATCTTTACCATCTAAGAACTTAATATTTTCAGCTCTACCCGTTGATTTCGGACTCGACCGGCCCTGGTAGCATTGGTATCTATTGGTTTTCTGCGACCATAACCTACATAGGAGAGTCTTTCTTTAGGCACCCCCTTATTGATCAGATATTCTGCTACCGCTCTCGCTCTTAAAGTGGAAAGACTATCGCAAAAATCGTCTTTGGGAATTCCGTTGGTATGGCCACCTATTTCTACTACCAGGCTGGGATTTTCAATTAAAAACGTGTAAATATCATCTAAAGCAGGCAGACTGCTGGAAGGTATTGAATCGCTATCAGCTTTAAAATAGAGATTATTGATTTTTATGATTTCCCCTATTTTATGTTTAGGATAAAATGCCACAGGAGGTGTGGATGGATTAGCAGGTTTGGTAGCAGGGGGAGGCGAAGGTTTGGGCTTATTCACTACCACTGGCTTGGCTTGTTCGATTGGTGCTTCACATTCCACAGGCACGAGATCCGAAGCATTGTCCAGCAGTATATTTCCATTGTATGGGAAAAGTACAGGTGTTTTGAAAAAAGCTTCCAGCATGATGTATTTATAATTAGTCTTTGGCTTTAGTCTGAAATTGTAAGGTTTCCAGTCCAAATGATCTATGGGGTCACTTTCAGCTAATAATTCTGATCGACCACAAGAAATATTTCCTCCCCATATCCTCAATACTGCCGGTACATCAAAATTGTACATTGTGTCCCCACGCAAAATAAGTCCCGGTATCTTATCCCGGTCATTAGTCATACTCTTATAGGTGGACGAGCTTGACAGATAAATGCTAAAATCATAGCAGACACCACCTAACATGGGTTTCTCCAGCATTTGACTTACTCGCTCCCAGGTGTCATTATGTCTTACCACCATGCCCATATAAGTTTTACCGTTAAATGCCGGTTTGCTTACTTCCCAAAAATTATTGGGGTGAACATCCGGGGCCGATTCGCCCTGAAATCCACAGTCAGTCCAACCCATTGGAGGGGAGCTTTGTTTAGGAGAGTCCTCAAAAGAAGGGTTGATTAAATGTATAGTGACGGCTGACCCATCTACTTGCGCAGAAATTTGAAGTGAGCAGAATATGAAGCAAAAGGAATAAATACCGATAAAAGATACTATTCTCATTATTAAGTTTAAAAGACCAAAAATATCGGTTTATACCCGATAATAAAAGTGTTTTAAATAAAGTATAAGATTTGAGAGGGTGAATGGGGGAGAATATTCTGAGCATTTCCTATTAGAATACCTTCTAAAACATATTTATCCGAAGTTAACAATCCTGTTTTTCCTGCAATCATTTACCCATTATTTGATACCTACTTTTATTAAACAATATGTACAAGACATAAAAATGGCTGATTGAATTACAAAAATCATTATGTGCTAACTGGTAGACTTCTTTCTTTTACTGACAAAGGCAGTCGATAATAACGCTTAAACTTTTATTTTACACCAGCTACCTGCATGGACAATATATAAACAGACTCAGATGCCGTAATAAAGAGAGTTTTTCTATCTGCACCTCCAAAGCAAATGTTTGCAGTCCATTTAGAAGGAACAGGTATGTATCCTATTTTAATACCACCGGGATTATAAATGGTAACTCCCCGTCCGGTCAGATAAATATTTCCTTTGGAATCGGTAGTCATACCATCTGATCCCTGATCTACAAAAAGTTTTTTATTGGCCAGTTTACCATCGGGTTGTATTTCATATCTATACGTTTTGGAGTCGCGAATGTCGGCCACATAAAGGTATTTCCCATTTGATGAGCCTATAATACCATTGGGCTGTTTGAGGTCCGCATCGACTATAATAGGTTCTTTTTTACCCTTTGCCAGGAAATACACTTTTTGACCATCTAATTCCGACTTTGTTCTTTGCCAGTAGTCCCTTGGATAAAAAGGATCAGTAAAATAAATGCCACCTGTCGAAGTAATCCACAAATCATTGGGGCCATTCAGCTTTTTTCCACCCAGATCGGAAAAGATCACTTTGTGATTTCCTTTTTTGTCAAAACACCAGATTTCATTGTTTTCATCAGCACAGGAATAGAGTTTATCTTTTTTGTCAAAAAACAATCCATTTGATCGCCCTGTTTTATCCATGAATATTGAAAGCTTGGCATTCGTATCATATTGCCAGATTTTATCGTTGGGTTGGTCTGTAAAAAATACATTTCCTTTTTTATCGACGGCAGGTCCTTCTGTAAATTTAAATTGATCAGTTACATGGACCAGGTTTGCTCCGGGCAAAATCAATTTTAAAGAATCAAATACTACAGGTTGGCCAATACTCTGCCAGGGATTTATAAAAACCGCCAAAGCGATACTCCATATTTGTAATGAACTCATTTTCAATTTTTTCATCTCAATTCAAAATATATTATTTATTGGCCAAGCATGGGAAAAAGCCTTCGAATTTCCAAATCACCCGGCTGCGCACCGTATTCACAAATTTCAAATGACTCTACATTTTTTGCTGCCAGAGCTTTCTCCGGTCCATACCATTTTATAAGGGATGTCATAGAACCATCACTCACTTTACTTGGATATCGGGTAGTAAGCCATTGCAGTTTTTCTTTATCATTTTTTGGAACCTGATCTTCATAATGACCGATCCAGGGTAGCCATTCGTATACCTGTGATGTATGGGCATCCAGGCAAGCAATCTTTTTATCGTATACACTCGTAATATCTACTACAATATCATGTCGAAATGGATTAGGCTTTTGAAATCTGTCTTCAAAATATACAAAGACAGGATTCTTTTTTAAAGCAGGCACTTCAGGAGCAATATTGGGTACGGCCACCATATAAGCAGCATCCTGAACCAATACACCGGTATACCTGTGATCAGGATGATAATCATTTGGCCTGGGAGCCATTACTATATCCGCATTCCATTCCCTTATCTTTTTTATTATTTGTAGCCTAACATCCAGTGAAGGAATTAGCTGGCCATCATGATTATTCAAAACATCATATTCTATACCAAGTCTTTTACCTGATTCCTTTGCTTCAGCCAATCTTCGCTTAGCGAGAGCTATTCCTGACATGGTTTGATGGCCCGCATCTCCATTGGTAACGGCGACAAACTTTACAGCATAACCCATCTGAGCATATAAAGCTGCCGTGCCACCACTTTTGCTATCGCAATCATCAGGATGAGCGCCGATCATAATAATTCGAATTTTAGTATCATTTCCATTTTGAGCAACCATGGTGCATATCTGCAAAGCAAGGCAGGTAATCCAGGCCAGTTTAAGAAGTCTATTTTTCATTTTGAAAATATTATTTTTGATACAAAACTATTTAGTCAATTGTTCATACAGCCAATTATTTACTCGCTCAGTTTGCTCGGGATAGGTCCAGTGGCCTGTTTCCTGATATAGCCACAATTGTTTTGGAGCAGTAATGAGATTGTATGCTGGAAACATAGATGTAGGCGGACAAGTCTCATCATTATATCCCCACGTAAATACTCCGGGTGCCTTAATTTGCCTGGCAAAATTTACCACATCGTAATAGGATGCCGTCTTGATCTTTGTTTCAATTTGATTTCCAGGATTGTTTTCATTAAATATATGTGGCCATCCTCCTGCTCTGTTTTTTAAGTACCCGGTCATGTCAGAAAGTGCAGGATAGTAAGCACCTAGATATTTTATCCTATTGTCCAATCCGGCAGTAACTATAGATAACGCGCCTCCCTGGCTGCCGCCGGTGACGGCGAGATGGCTGCCATCATATTGTGGTAGTGTCTGTATAAAATCAATCGCCCGTACACAGCCGAGATAGACATGCTTATAATAATATTTATCTCTGTCATCCAGGTTGTATGTCCAATAATTAGCAAGTGCTCCAGACCGAAGATCCAGATATACAGAGGGATCCATAATCACTGGAATGCCATGAATCCCAATTTCCAAAGTAATCAATCCCCGATCGGCCATAGCAATATCACCTTTATATTCGCGCACTCCTGCTCCCGGCACACGCAGCAATGCCGGGTACTTTCCTTCTTTCTTTGGAACGCATAGAATTCCATATAATCTTTGGGAGCTGGTGCCCTCTCTGAGATTTTGAATATTTACCTGGTATACATTCGTTAACTCAGTACATCGCTCGGGCAATAAAATCATTTTAGCGTCGAGTGGGATTTTTGCTAAATCTGATTTGGCTTTTTCCCAAAAAGTATTAAAATCTGAAGGATATTCTACGGCAGGCTTAAGATCCTGGGGTGCAAATCCTGCTGTAGCCAGGCCACGGTATTCTTTTCCATCAATAGTAGTAGTGACTACGAGCCTTTGAAATCCGGCTACACTGATACTGCCACCATCTATTTTGGTACTACCCGTAGAAAGCTTAGTTGAATCTTTTCTGCCTTGCATTTTTTCCATGCCCAGTTCATATCGTATCATAACATTCGGGATAAGCTCTTCATTTCGGGTCACACTCACTGTATAATTTACTTTTTCCCCCGGTTTATAAGTCCAATCTGCATGATCGGGACTTACGTGTACTTTGATGAGTTTTTCTATCGGCTGAGCAAAGAGGCACTGGACAAAAGCTATTAGTAGGAAGGACAGCATTATTTTTTTCATAAAGTAAAGTTTCACTGGATTAAGGGTTAAAAAAATTTTGAACGAATTAAAAATAGAGATAAATAGATTAGTATTCTTGTTCACACACAATTTTTATAAAAGTTGAGGAATAATAAATAGTTTAGTCCTATATTCAAGGTATATGCGGATTTTAATTTTACTTTTTTTAGGCCCACTCTGTTTTGGTCAGTCTTTTGATATTCTTATCAAAAATGGTAAAATCATTGATGGCACAGGTAATAGCTGGTATTATGGCGATGTAGGGATCAAAGATGGAATGATCTCTGCTATTGGAAAATCATTATCAGGGGCGACAGAAAAAACGATAGATGCGAAGGGATTGATCGTAGCTCCAGGGTTTATAGATGTACATGCCCATGTTGAAGGCGGAATCATGGAACGGCCCCAGGCTGAAAACTATATATATGACGGAGTAACTACAGTGATCACTGGCAACTGTGGAAGTTCTGCAAATGACCTCACGCAATTTTTCAATAGTGTGAATGAATTAAAGACTTCTATTAATGTGGCATCGCTCTATGGCCATAATACAGTGAGAAAAATAGTAATAGGTGAAAGTAATAGAAAAGCTACAACCGACGAGCAAAATAGAATGGAAGAGTTGGTGAAAAAAGCCATGGTGAGCGGAGCAGTAGGATTGTCTACCGGCCTCATATACTTACCCGGAATGTATAGTAGCACCGAAGAAATAGTAGGCTTGGCTAAAGCCGCAGCTTCTATGAATGGAGTATATGCATCCCATATCAGAAATGAGGAAAATGAAGTAATTCCCGCGATAAACGAAGCTATTCAGATAGCAAAAGAAGCCCAGATCCCGGTAGAAATCTCGCATTTCAAAGTAAGCCATAAAGCCAACTGGGGAAGAAGCAAAGAGACCATCCCATTGATAGAAAATGCCCGCCGACAGGGTTACGATGTCACCATAGATCAATATCCGTATACGGCGAGTAGTACTAACCTGGGAGTGAGATTGCCAGATTGGGCTTTGTCAGGAGGGCAGGACAGTTTGGTAACCAGAATCAATGATCCAATGGTACACAAGATGATCATTGCTGGAATGCTGGAGCAGCTTTCATCCTATAAATACACGGATTATAGCTTTGCGGTAGTGGCTAATTATAATAGTGACCCAACCATCAATGGAAAAAGCATTTCGGCGATCAATCTCCTCAAAGGCAGAAAGCATAAGGCTAAACAAGAAGCTGAAACCATACTGGAAATGATGAAAGCAGGCGGTGCACAAATGGTATATCATGGAATGGATGAAGCAGATGTGCAAGCTATTATCAAGTATCCTTTTAATATGATTGGGGCAGATGCAGGCGTTCCTATTCCTTTTAAAAGCATGCCTCACCCGCGCGCTTATGGTACTAATGCTCGTGTGTTGGCGCGTTATGTGCGCGAACAAAAGTTGATTACGCTCGAAGATGCTGTAAGAAGAATGACATCGTTGGCAGCCCAAAAATTTCATTTGAAAGACAGAGGACTTATAAAAGAAGGCATGGCGGCTGACCTGGTGGTTTTTGATGAGGATAAAGTAAAAGATAAAGCCACCTTTGAAAAGCCACATCAATATTCTGAAGGGTTTCATTATGTGATAGTAAATGGAAGACTTGAAGTAGAAGATTCAAAATATAATGGTGAAAGAAATGGCAAAGCATTGATGGGCCCTGGATATTTAAAATGATTTATGAGATGCTTAAACCCTGGAAATATGTAGTAGCCTATCTCGCTCCATTCTCCGCGATCATAGGGATTTATTTTAAAGGCTGGTATTCACCTGGATCCATGTATATAGGATTTATCCTAATTCCTATCATCGAAGGGTTGTTTTTTAAAAATCCAGCTATTGATTTTGAAGGTGAACCTGGGCCTTCTCATTCTTTTATTCATGATTTGTTTTTGTATTTCAATATTCCGCTGGTTTACTTTATAGTGGGGTACTATCTATATACTATTTCTTCATATCCACTGCACCTGCTTGAACATATTGCATTGATATTTAATGTTGGACTTATCGTTGGTACATCGGGGATTAATGTAGCACATGAGTTAGGTCATAGAAAATCAAAAATTCATCATTGGATGGCCTGGAGCCTGTTACTCCCCGCATTATATCTTCATTTTTTTATTGAACACAATAAGGGACATCACCGATACATAGGCACCCCGGAAGATCCAGCAACGGCAAGGTATAAGGAATCGATTTATTCCTTTTGGATAAGGTCGATAAAAGACTCGTACTTACATGCCTGGTATATTCAGCAGGAGCGTTTGAGATTAAAACGAGTAGTGTTCTTTTCTATTCAAAATACTATGCTTTGGTTTCAATTAGCTACTTTTATTTATTTAGCCCTGGTTGCGATTCTTTTCTCCTGGTTTGCTATGGCTATGACTATTTTGGTGGGCATAGTTGGGACGCTATTCCTCGAAAGTGTAAACTATATAGAGCACTATGGATTAAGAAGAAATAAAATCTCGCCTGGAAACTATGAACCAATACATGAAGGGCTCTCCTGGGATGCAGATCAACCATTGGGAAGAATTTTTCTTTACGAGCTCACCAGACATGCCGATCATCATACCCATGCTTCGAAACCGTATCAACAGCTGCAATCATCTGAGCTAAGCCCCAAATTAGCATATGGCTATCCAGCTTCCATAGTTTTAGCTTTGATTCCGGAGCTTTGGTTTAAAATAATGAATCCCCGTTTGGCTAAAATGCCTGGATACCAAACTGTTCTCTAGATTATTTAGTAATCGTAAAGCTATCTAATTCCCTACCATCGGAGGTCATTTGCTTCAAGGTCATCATGTTTCCATTGACTTCAACTTGTGTCAATGAATGTACAGTGGAGATAAACTTGTAAGTAAAATTTTGCCAGGTATTTGGTCTTATTTCCTGTTCAGGATTGTAAAGTTCATTTCCACCTGCCCCGGTAATTATATATATGACACCTTCAGGTTTGGTTTGGGTATCTCCATTAAATTTTTTGTCCAGTGTCCACAGCCCTGGAACTGTCCGCCATCCAGGCATATTTCCATTTTTTCCCCCTGTAAGTTGTTTGCTCTTATTTATTGGTTTAAATTTCATAGGGTATGTTCTTTGATAATTATGTACATGACCGCTAAGTACAATATCTACATGTCCTGCTTCCAACAGGGGAGCCAATAATCGCATATGCTGTTGTTCAGCATGGGCCACTGATGAGCTAAAACCGGGATGATGGAACAGGACAAAATGCCAGGTATATTCCTGGCTGGTATTTAAATCCTTTTCCACCCAGGAAACCAATGTAGAATCCGTCCAGTCGACATAGGTGTTCGCATCAAGTACTGTCCAGTGAGAATTGCCATAGTTAAAAGAAAAATTAGTCATATTCGGATAGGAAATTCCGGCGGCTATTTTAAATGCCGTTTTCCGTGATTCACTACCACCCAGAATAGGGACCCAGGAATCACCCTCACGGCCTTGAGGTCCATTAAGTGGTTGTTCCCAATACATATAATAGGCTAATCCATCGGGATTACTATTCAGGTCCCGGCTTGCCATATCATGATTACCTACTGCTGCGACCCATGGTATTGATCTCATAATTGGCGCACCCGATAGATTCATCTTTTCAGCATTATATACAGGCCAAAATTTATTTCTGTATTCACTTACCAGGCCTCGTTCATATACAATGTCTCCTGCAACTGCTACAAAATCCGGATTAGATTTCATCACCCTTTGGGCTAATGCTTTTTGCTCATCTGTTTCAGCGCCAATATCACCGAAGACAACAAATTTGTAAGGTTGATTAAATGATTTTGGAGATTTGGCAGTGGAGGAAAAGACTTCTTTTGAATTTTTAAATAACCGATAGATGAACTCTTCTCCAGAAACCAGGTTGTTCATACTTGCATGGTAGATCCTATGGAAAGGAGCATTTTTTATTTGCACTTTTGTGAAATATATTTTTTCGGAATTTATCCATTTTGATGAGTCGTTAGTTTTATATTCTACTTGCCAGCTATCTTCAGATTCTGCAACATGCCATAATACTTGAAGTGAGTGGTCGGAGGGTTGGTTTCCAATCTGTAAATACGGCTTGGTAAAGAAAGTAGCCTTTCGAATATTGGTACTGCAGCAAAATAGCAAGGCCAAAAATGAATAAACTATTTTCATGTATTCTTGAATGAAATATTTTTTAATCAAGGTTATATATTTTAAAGTCATTTCGAAGATTAATTTTGGAAAGTCTAATTAAATTCTGGTTTAAAATGCCTGGGTGATAAAAAATAGAATCTCATTTTTTAAGAATTATAAACGAAGAAAGAAACTCCTCTAATGTTGATTCCCTGTTCATTGCTTTGAAATGCACAATATCCTTCCTGGAGGAGTGATTTAAGTGGCCCAAATTTTAAATTTGAGGGTACATCTGACCGAGGCGCATAACCTGTAAATCCTTTAATAATACACGATGATTTAGACTTTGTTTGGAATGATAATAATATTCCTTTCACTTCAATTCCGACTTGATCTGGAGTGGAAGCATTCACCTTGTTGGATTCAAAATATTTCTAAAGTTGTAAAAATAAATTCCCAATTACACTACTCCTTTTTCTTTTCTGACAAATCCAATAATTCTATATTTCTAAACTGCACGGGATTCCCTTCGGCTTGTAATGCGATATATCCTTCTTTCAAAGGAGTACCTAACATCTTTTTCACAAAGGACTTATCTGTTACCCAGCCTGTTTCTTCGTCTTTTTCCCAACCTCCGATTTGGGGTTTAGTATAGGTAAGTACGGTATCTCCCTCTACAATATGATAGACTACTGAATCAGCCAATACCACCGCTTCTATTTTTACCCATTCATCTCCATACGTTTTTGCGGAGGAATAAAGCATATGATTGGTATGCAATTTTCCATCCACCACTACATGAGTACCAGGTGAGGCCAAATTTCCCGTTGCCCTGCGTGCCGTATCTACCCTAGACAAAAACTGAAATTCTATAGAGATCGGAAAGTTTTGGTCTAATTCCATACTAGAAGCCGACTGAGCATGCAACATCACTCCACTGTTTTGGAAAGCCCATACAGGACTGCCCGGAGTTGGACTACCAAATAGCCTATATTCCATTTTTAATTTGTATTTGGAGTACGGAATGTGATAAAACAGGTGACCAAATTCGTGGGTGAAAGTATCGTACTGAGCATAGTTTACATAGATCGTGCTATCTTTTACCAGGAATGTATTATTGAAATTTTCATTTAGCGGATGCCCGGAGATTTTAATATCCCATCCCGTAAGATCTGTGCCGTTGAAAAGGGATATCCAATGCTCGGGTTCTTTTTCGGGTTTACATGTCCAAAATAAAAAGGTGATACTTATTATGACAAAGAATATATTTTTCATTTCCCCTACATATTGAATTCTAAAAATAGGAATAATAATTGGGATCGATTTTTATGATCCTTTATGCAAGACTTGTTTTGAGATTATCTCCAATAATAAAGAGTAAATGATCAAAATGTTTTATTTTCAGACCTGCTACCAATGAAGATTAATTTTAGTACTACTCGCGTCCCCAGTATCGATATTCTTCGTGCTATCACGATGATATTGATGATTTTTGTAAATGATCTATGGTCATTAAAAAACATACCGGTATGGCTCGAGCATGTAGAGCATGGTGTTGATGGCATGGGATTGGCAGATACCATTTTTCCCGCCTTCCTATTCATTGTAGGACTTTCCCTGCCTTTTTCTATTGCATCCCGCAGAGCTAAAGGAGACTCTGATAGCCAATTAATAATACATGTACTTATCCGATCTATAGCTCTCTTGGTGATGGGCGTTTTTTTAGTAAATGGTGAAACATTAAACCCAGAGGCTATGGGGATGAGAAAAAATATATGGTACTCGATATCCTGTGCTTGCTTTATTTTAATTTGGAATAGATATCCTGTTCAATGGAGCAAGATTATATCAAATGGCTTGCGCATCGCTGGTATATTAGTATTAGTAGTACTGGCTTACTTTTATAAAGGTGGCGAAGGGGAGGCAATAGAGAAGTTTGCACCACATTGGTGGGGAATACTAGGTCTGATAGGATGGGCTTATCTGGTTTCAGGTTTGATTACCATATTCTCCAGAGACAATTTTTATGTAATACTTGGAGGTTGGCTGTTTTTTGCTATCTTAAGTATGGTATCTCATGCAGGCCTTTTACCTGGTTTTTTACATTTTATACCAGATGCTATAAGAGGTGGCACCCTGACTGGACTGACTTTGGGCGGCGTTTTGACATCCTATATTTTCCAATATTTCAGAAATAAAAATGATACTAGAAATCTTTACTTATCACTTGGAGGCTTTGCTCTTGTTTTGATGTTATTGTCCATTATTACCAGGCCATATTGGGGGTTGGCAAAATTAGGTGCTACTCCTGCCTGGCTATTCGTATGCAGTGCCATCACTATAATTACTTTATTGATAATCTATTTTATCGTCGAAATCAAAGGTCATGAGTCCTGGTTTTCTTTCATTCGGCCTGCGGGTACCGATACCTTGATGTGTTATTTGATTCCATATTTCGCATACGCTACTACCAGAGTACTTGGAATTCATTTACCAGAGTTCATATTGGTGGGAATAGTAGGATTAATTAAAAGCATGTTCTTTGCATTATTGTGTGTAATGATTACTGGAGGATTACAGAGACTTGGGTTAAAATTAAAAATATAACAAATCAAAGACTGATATATAAATGAAATATTTTTTAATACTAACATTGCAACTTTTTATTCTCTTCAGATTTGAAGCTCAACCAAATGCTTCTATCACCAATGGAATTATAGATGCTGGTTTTTATTTGCCTGATGTGAAAGATGGCTATTACAGAGGTGCCCGTTTTGATTGGTCGGGTGTAATGCCTGCCCTATCCTGGAACGGTCATACCTATTTTGGACAGTGGTTTGATAGTTCGCACTACTCGCCAACCCTGCATGATGCTATCATGGGTCCTGTGGAAGCTTTCGACCCTATTGGATATAATGAAGCCAACGTGGGTGAAAAATTTCTCAAAATTGGAATAGGAATGATCACAAAACCTCAGGAAGAAAAGTACTTTTTTGCAAACCCCTACCAAATAGTAAAAAATGGGAAATGGAAAGTAAAAAAGCACCCGGGTAATGTGATTTTCACTCATAAACTGAAAGACCAGGGCTATGGGTATAGTTATAAAAAGACGGTAAGCCTGGTAGAGGGAAAGCCAGAACTGGAAATAGCACACACCCTAAAAAATACCGGGCAAAAGACATTAGAAGGAAATGTATTTAATCACAATTTTTTTGTGATGGATAAGCAAATTACAGGGCCAGATTTTGAAATCATATTTCCATTCAAACCTGAGGGAGTTGCTTCAAACAAAGACGAAACAGGAAATATTGAAGGTCATAAAATTACATTCTCCAAAGTATTCTCAAAAAATGATCATCTCCAATACGCCCCATTAACAGGATACGGAAATTCCTCTGATGACTATGACTTACGGATAGAAAATCACCATACAGGTGCTGGCGTAAGAATCATCGGGGACAAAGCGATTTCCAAATTTGTATTCTGGTCTGCTGAAAAAACATTGAGCCCGGAGCCATACATTCACATAAAAGTGGAGCCAGGCCAGGAAATAAGCTGGAAAATATCCTATCAATTTTATGAATGTACCATTAACTAAATTTTTGAAATAACCATTTATGAATCAAAGACTGGTATCGCTCGATGTCATGCGGGGTATTATCATGATACTGCTTGCAGGAGAAGCAGCCACCTTATATGAACATCTGCATGAAACACAATTTCCTAAATTCATCATAGACCAATTTTTTCATCATGAATGGCATGGCTTGAGATTTTGGGATTTGGTGCAACCTGCTTTCATGACTATGGCAGGCACAGCATTGTATTTATCATTCCATAAAAACGAATCGAAAGGTATCACCTGGTCTCAGAATTTTCCAAAAGTAGCCTGGAGATGTGTCAAATTATTAGCATGTGGAGTAGGCTTGCACTGTGTCTATAAAGGCAAATTGGTTTGGGAACTCTGGAACGTATTATCTCAACTTTCAGTAACTACTTTAATCGCCTACCTGATCATCAAGAAGTCATTTACTTTTCAATTTCTAGTTTCTCTGGGCCTTTTATTGATAACATTTTTAGCATATAATTTTATCACCAACGCGGAGTTCAACGAACCATATGTGATAGGTAAAAATCTGGGCTCCATGACGGATATGATGCTGATGGGCAAGATCAATAATGGGGGTTGGGTAGCCATCAATTGTATTCCTACGGCAGCACATACTATTTGGGGAGCTATGCTGGGAAAATGGTTGGTACAGGATTCCAAAGAAGATGAAAAATCAAAGCCAGATATGCTCAAAGTGATACTCATCGCAGGAGCTGTTTTATTAGTCGTTGGATATAGCTTTGACTATTTATTACACATTCCGATTATCAAAAGGATCTGTACCGTTTCATTCGTCATAGTATCGGCCGGTTGGGTAATATTGTTTTTTGCTTTAGCTTACTTCCTGGTTGAAATAAAAGGATGGAAAGAATATGCCTGGATAGTCACAGTAATAGGTATGAATTCTATTTTTATTTATCTGTTTTTTGAAACAGTAGGCGGCCAGTGGGTAAATAAAACAGTGGAGATATTTACTTCGGGTGCCCTACAACCATTGGGATTATCAGTAAATATAATAGGAGTAGTGAATGCGGTAGTAGTCTTATTCCTGGAATGGTATCTATGTTGGTCTTTGTACAAGCATAATATATTTTTTAAACTATAAACAGCCCTGGTAATTCTACTTTCTATCATGTCAGAAAATGGAATTAAAATGCAGTGTGCATGAATTATTCTAGCATATAAAATAACCCTCGCGCGGTGAAGGGATGAAAAACCATCATTTAATAGTTGTACTCTTTCGGAGCTGAGGGGATAAAAGGTTTCTGCAATTAGTCATAAAAACAAAGTGTTAACTCCTGATCTAAAACCCGTACAATGCAACTTTATCCTTTAAAATCACTCTTTTCTATATCTCTTACATTCGGAGTACTAACAATAGGCATGTGACGAGAATCTTTTAATAATTGATCAAAGCTTGTAACCATCTGCAACTTGCAGAGTTTACCTAATTACTTAACAGTGACGATACCGACAGATAATGAATTGATGTACCAGGTTTACAGTGGCCAATTGGACTCTCTGGGGATTTTGTATGATCGATATCAATCGCAGTTGTTTGGTTTTTTCAAAGGAATGACGCGGGATGAAGAATTGAGTGCGGACTTAGTGCAGAATGTATTTTACCGACTGTTAAAATATCGACTTCAATTTCGAGGCGGACAGTTTAAAACTTGGATGTTTCATATAGCCCGAAATGTGTTGAATGATCAATACAAACGAAAATACAAACCTATAAAATTGTCCATAGATGATGTTAAAGATCATATTAGTGATGACTGTAGTACGGACGATGAAATACTTATGAATGAAGACATCCGACAACTAAATCGTGCCTTGGCAGCACTGTCTGAAGATAAAAGAGAGGTATTACTACTAAGCAAGTACCAGGAAAAAAACTATAAAGAGATAGGAGAAATACTGGGATGTAGCGAAGGCAATGTGAAAGTAAAAGTATTCAGAGCATTGAATGAATTGAAAACACTATACCATCAAGTTTAAAATAGAAGTAAATGAATCAGGAAGAACTAAATAGATTAAAAATACTGTATCAGCAAAATGAGCTGGATCAGGACGATTGGCAGGCACTGGAGACCGCTATAGAACAGAACCAAATCCAACCTGAAGAACTAGCTGATTTGAATACCCTTCAACATCAATTTTCATTGCCATCGGATAGTGATACACCTGCTTATGTAAAAAACAAACTTCTGGCATTAATCGAAAAGGAAAAAAACATTGGGATTGGTAGTCATGAAACAAAAGTAAAAGAAAGATATATTCGGTATGCGCTGGCTGCTGCAGCTATGATCGCAGGTATAGTAATAGGATTTATTATCCCCAACCAAAAGTCACCTGCAACTAATGGTGATCTGGCTCAGCTAAAGCAAGAAGTGCGTGATTTGCGAGAAACTATGATGCTGACTATGCTCAAAGATGATGCCCCTACGGAGAGACTCAGGGCGGTGAGCTATAGCTACGATCTGGATAAGGAAAATAAAAAAATAATCGGTGCTTTATTGAATACATTGAATACCGATGAAAACATCAATGTTAGACTATCAGCAGTGGAAGCTTTACAACATTATGGTGGCGATGCCTGGGTGCGGGAGCAATTAGTAAAATCAATTGGAAAACAAGATTCTCCGCTGGTGCAGGTGGCTTTAGCAGAGTGTATGGTAGCCTTTAAAGAGAAAAAATCAATTCAAGAACTTGAAAAAATTATTCAAAATAAAGAAACTCCCGATCTGGTAAAAAAACGATTGGAATCTTATATCAAACAAATCTGATTTTATAAATACCATTTAAATTATATTTTATGAAACAACTATTTATTTGTCTGTCCATTCTATGCCTTGCCGGCAATATAATTGGTCAGACCTTCACAGAGAAAATATCAAAGACTTATAAGTTTGATAAAAAGTCGGATCAAAACGCAATCCTGGTTTACAATATTTCAGGTGATGTTTCTATAGAAGGTATATCTGGCGATCAGATCATATTGGAAGTAGTAAAGACAATAAATGCAAAAACCGAAGAAAGATTGGCTAGAGGTAAATCAGAAATCCAATTGGGAGTATTGGACCGAGCAGATTCATTGATATTTTTTGTGGAAGGTACTGGTCAGGAATTTGGTTGGAATACCTGGAGTAAAAGAAATTCTGAAAATGGCCATTGGGGTTATAGCTGGCAAAGAAACAACCACAGAGAAGATCAGGGATACGATTACAAGATGTCGTTCAAACTGAAAGTTCCCAATCAGGTACATGTAATAGCCTCTACTATCAATGACGGGAATGTGATGGTATCCAATACGCTAGGTGAGGTAAATGCAAGTAATATAAATGGCAGTATAGTTCTTGAAAAAATTGCAGGGGCAACACAAGCCTCTACCATCAACGGAGATGTGGATATTACCTATAGCAAAAATCCTTCCAGTGACTGCAGATATTATTCCCTCAATGGCCACGTAAAAGTAAATTTTCCCAGCTCCATCTCAGCGACTATGTCATTCAAAAGCTTTAATGGTGATTTGTATACTAATGTAGAATCTTTGGAAACCATGTCCCCTATGGTGAGCAAGACATCTACCTCCAAAGGAGTGAAATACAAAGTAGAAATGGATCGCTTTAAGATCAGGTCAGGCGGACCACATCTCGATGTAGAAACCTTCAATGGGGATGCCTATATCAAAGAAATAAAATAATTAATAATAATAAAAAACTCTTTTTTAAAAATGAAAACAAGCATAAAACTTTCCATCATACTACTATTTATCAGTATGGCGATGGATATCAAAGCTCAAAGTGAATTTACTATTCCACTATCTGATCCAGCCAAAAGAGGCAAACTTATAGCAAATCTCAACACAGGATCGATTACTGTAAAAGGTACCGCGCGCAAAGATGTACTCGTGCATTATAGTACTGAAGCTGAAGATAAGAACAAAGAAAAGGAAAAGGAAAAATCAAAGAATGGCGTTCGGGTCAACACTAATGTAAATGTGGATCTAAATGGTTCTAAGAATAATAAAGAAATGGATGGTCTTCGGAAAGTAAGTGGCGGAAATGTAGATCTCTCAGCCTCTGAAGATGAAAATACTGTAAAAGTCACTTCTAATTCCTGGAATGAAAACATGGATCTTGTGATTGAGGTGCCTGTTGGCTTCGATGTAAAAATGCATACGTATAATGATGGTGATCTTTTGATTTCCAACGTGCAGGGAGAAGTAGATCTTACCAATTATAATGGTGGAATCACGGCGAATAATATAAAGGGATCAGTAGTGGCTACTACTTATAACGATGATATCAAAGTCATTTTTGATGAAGTAAAACCAGGAGTGCCCATGGCTTTTTCCACTTACAACGGCGATGTAGACATTACTTTTCCTGCTAATGTAAAAGCAAGTATGAAATTCAAGACCGATCAAGGGGATATCTACACCGGCTTTGATGTAGACATTAAAAGTACAGGACCGGTGAAAAAAGAAGATACCAAATCTGGTGTGTATAAAGTAGTGATCAATGAATGGAAAAAAGGCGATATCAATGGTGGAGGGGCTGAAGTTACCTTTAAGACATACAATGGAGATATCTACGTGAGGAAGAAATAATCTATTAATTGAATTCTACTCCAATTAATTAAAGCAGTTGCTTTCTTTTGAAAGCGACTGCTTTTTTTTGTTATTACTCCTGATGAACATGCAAACGTTCCAGCTTGAAATTTAGTTATTGCCATATTCTTCATGGTGCTCACGATTATAAAAATGTTTGGATTGTACGGATACAATTATTATTTTTGTACGTACAAACTTTTAAGTGATGGATGCTAAATTGACATTAAAGCTGGATAAAGTGGTGATTAATAAGGCAAAAGAGTATGCTGCTGCACGTAAAAGAAGCCTGTCTGCCATGATAGAATCATATCTTAAATCATTGGTAGAAAAGGGTTCAGTGAATCCAAATGATGAGATAGAAATATCGCCATTTGTAAAAAGTATGGCTACTGGTGTCAAAGTACCCGCTGATTTAGATTATAAAAAAGAATATGGAGACCATTTAGTTGATAAATACAATTAATGGATAAATTGTTCCTGGATACTAACGTAATATTGGATCTGCTGGGTGAGAGAGTACCCTACTATGATTCCATTGCAAAAATTGCAACGATAGCTGATAGCGGGAAAATAAAATTAGTTCTCTCGGCGCTTTCTTTTTCGACATTGTATTATTTTCTTTCAAAATTAGAAAAAAATGAAGTCTGTATAGAGAAACTTCGAAAACTTAGAATTATTGCAAAAACTTCTGATCTAACAGATAATATTATTGATAAAGGTCTTTCATCGAAGTTCACTGATTTTGAAGACTCTCTGCAATATCTTTCTGCATTGAAAATGGATTGCAATATTCTGATCACCAGAAATGTAAAAGATTTTAAAGAAGCAGCCATCCCAATAATGACCCCTGATGAATATCTTTCAAGTCTTAATAGTTAAACCCAATTTTTGCAGCTGAAGCAAAAATTGCCAACGGTCGATGAAATAGTTGAATTGAAAACCAACTATTTATCGAGGTTAACCTCCTATGAGTGCGGATGATGAATATCAGCATCCCTACATTTATCGTATGGATCTGATAGGAGTCATAAGACCTGAGTTTTGAAAATGTAATTATTTCTTACCATTTTAAATCAATTTAAATAATTCATTTTCAACACCTCAGATTTTGCATAGAAATTCTAATGCAAAATTCCGGTATACCTTATGTGGACTAATTTATCTTAAGTGAATTCAAAATTGGCCTCGTAATATCATAGTATAGTGTCCAATTATATTTGGAATAAAATAGATTCTACATGGGGATAAATAAATAAAGAACATAGAATTATATATGAAATTAGGGATGGAAAAATATATATCTTTTCATTAAAAGGGCATTACTAATTTTTTTCCCTCACCCGGCCGCATTCGCCACAGCAGCCTTCAGTTTCGCCAATCCAGTAGTCACCACTTCAGCGGCATCCATTTTGTAATATTGAGGATTGAACAGCTCCAGGGATAATATCACTCTATCACGATTTTTTGCCAGATCCTGCAAGAGCTGTTTTAGTGGTGCCGACCCATCTCCGGGGAATACCCGATCAGCATCAGTAATGGTAGCCATTTCTGAAGAGGGCAAATGATCATTCATATGAAATATTTCTATAGCATCGGCAGCAATCAGTTTCATTGCATCAGGGTTAGAGCCTCCTTTGTACAAGTGAAATACATCGGTTAGCAACCTGGTTTGCGGATGACCACATTGTGCAGCCACATATAATAATTGACTTAATTTATACAAAGTTTTTGAAAACCCCCAAAGCTCCAGCTGCGGAATTACACCCTGTTGAACACCTATCTCTATTAAAGTTCTGAATCTTTCTGCAGCAGCATCATAAGAAGATATTTCTTTGTCCGTTGCCCCGGCAGGTGGTGCGGCAATACGTGGACAACCAAGCTCCCGAACCATTTCCATTTCCGCCTTCGCCTGATCCAATGCCTTTGCCCGGATTTGAGCATCTTCATGGATCCAGGGTGCAAAACCAATGGCATCAAACACTTTCAATCCTTTATCAGAAATTCGCTTTCCCAGATCCTTGATAGATTTTCCGCCAGCTTTATATTCATTCAATACAGGTATCCATACTTCCATACCATCGTAGCCCGCTTTAGCAGCGAGATCGATTTCTTTTTCGATTCCTAGTTTTTGTCCCCTGATGGTAGAGGTGTTTAAACAATAAAGAAATTTTTTCTTAAATGGTTTTTCCTCTGGTTTAGTTTTAAAAATTGATTTACCTGTTACAGGGAAAGGAAGTAAAGCGCTGCCAGTAAGTAAGCCTACTCCCTTTAATATTTTTCTGCGATTGATCTGATTCATGTTTCAATTTGATATTGAAGCCGAAAATAAAGATTTATAACCAAAGCGTTTATTTGATAATATATTACTAATATTGGATAACAATATAATTCATCATGAATAGAAAGGATTTTATTCAAAAATCTTCCATAACAATGGCCCTTTTTCATGTTCCAGATGCAATTATAAATACCACTAACGCGAAAAGAACCAAGTATGGAATTCAGCTTTTCTCTATGCCTAAAATGTGCAGCGAAGATTTTGCCCAGGCTATAGGCATGATATCGAAAATGGGATTTAAACAGGTAGAGTTTTACGGGCCGTACACCTTCAGCACTCAAAAAGCAAAAGAGATTTTGGATAATACTGATCCCAATCTTGTATTTATGGAAATGAATTTGTTTTGGACTACCGCCGGAGGCATTAATCCTGTTGATTTACTCACAAAGCACAAAGGGCGTTACAAGATGTTACATATAAAAGATATGAAAGAGCAAAAGAGATTTGCAGGAGACGGAGGGTCAGCCTCTGAATGGATTCCGCTTTTCCCTTTTATGACTTCCGCCGGTGATGGCGTCATTGATTTAAAAAATATAATTCACGCAGCTCGTAAAACTGGTGTTGAATATTATTTTGTGGAACAAGATATGGTAACTGACCCTCGATATGTTCTGAAAAAAGCCTGGATTATTTAAAAACTATTTAAAAAAAACCTAAATCTCGAATCATGAAATTTAAATTTATTGTAATTGCTTTATTTTTTTTAAGCATGCATATTGATCATTTAATGGCCCAGGAGAGCATAGTTTATGTAGAGAACCCCGGTGGTCAAAAGATTGGGTACAATACTTCTTCAGGAGTAAAATTGATCAAAAATAAAAAGCTTTTTTTCAAAGATTTAAATAAAAATGGCAAGCTGGATAAATATGAAGACTGGAGGCTATCCGCAGATGAGCGGGCCAAAGATCTTGCTTCTAAACTCACCCTAGAGGAAATTGCCGGTCTGATGCTTTATAGCCAACATCAATCTCTTCCCGGGAGGGCCGCTGGATATTTTGCAGCCACCTACAATGGTAAAATTTTTCCACAAAGTGGAGCAAAAGCATCTGATTTGTCCGATCAGCAAAAAGGTTTCCTCTCAAAAGATAATGTCCGTCATGTTCTTCTTACTACGGTGCAATCCCCTGAAGTAGCAGCTACCTGGAATAATAATGTGCAAGCTTTTTGTGAAAAAATAGGGAAAGGTATTCCTGCAAATAATAGCTCTGACCCCAGGAATGGCACGGTTGCCAATATGGAATTTAATGCTGGCTCCGGTGGTACTATTTCCATGTGGCCAGGTTCACTGGGTATGGCGGCTAGTTTTGATCCTGCCTTAGTAGAAAATTTTGGCACGATTGCATCGCAGGAATATCGAGCATTAGGTATAGCTACAGCTTTATCGCCACAGGTAGATATAGCTACCGATCCAAGATGGATGCGAGTGAGTGGTACATTTGGAGAAAACCAGGCTTTGGCTGCAGATATGGCCCGTGCCTATTGTGATGGATTTCAGACTTCCTTCGGAAAAGATGAAATTAAAGACGGCTGGGGATATACCAGTGTCAATACCATGGTGAAGCATTGGCCGGGTGGGGGATCAGGTGAAGGTGGAAGGGATGCCCATTACGGAATTGGAAAATTTGCCGTGTATCCCGACCACCAATTTGAGACCCATATGATACCTTTTTTAGAGGGTGCTTTTAAACTAAATGGCAAAACAAAATCTGCATCCGCAGTAATGCCTTATTATACTATTTCCTGGGATCAGGATATTGTCAATCATGAAAATGTAGGGAATTCTTACAGCAAGTATATTATCAATGATCTTCTTCGTAAAAAATATCAGTATGATGGGGTTTTGTGTACTGATTGGAACATTACAGGCGACAAAACTCAATTGGACAATTTTACCTCTGGCAAATCTCATGGGGTAGAAAATCTTTCGGTAGCGCAAAGACATTACAAAGTGATCATGGCAGGCGTAGACCAATTTGGTGGAAATAATGATGCCGGTCCCATATTAGAAGCTTATCAAATGGGCATCAAAGAATATGGGGAATCATTTATGCGCACCAGGATGGAGCAGTCAGCTACCCGATTGCTACGCAATATTTTCAGAGTAGGATTATTTGAGAATCCCTATTTGGATGTAGAAAAAACAAAAGCCATTGTAGGATCTGCTCCATTTATGCAAGCGGGCTACCTGGCCCAATTAAAATCTATTGTAATGCTCAAAAATATCAATAAAGCACTTCCACTTAAAAAAGGCATTACTATTTATATACCTCAAAAAGTATATCCAGCTTCCAGAAATTTTCTTGGAGAAGTTTCCCCTGAAAGAACGGATTATCCGGTGAATATTGAAATTGTAAAAAAATATTTCAATATTACCAGCGATCCATCTATAGCAGATGCAGCTTTGGTATTTGTTACCAATCCCACTGCGGGCGGTATAGGCTATGACTCTGCTGATATAAAAATCAATAAAGGCAATGGCTATGTACCCATTAGTCTGCAATATGGAGAATATCAGGCTAGCCTGGCGCGGGCTACGAGTATAGCTGGTGGAGACCCCTTGGAGTCCAGTACTAATAGAAGTTACAAAGACAAGAAAGTAAAAGCCACTAATTTAAATGATCTTTATACCATCTATGATACGTACGCCAAAATGAATGGCAAACCTGTAATTGTATCAGTTACTTTGGACAATCCCATGGTCTTTAATGAATTTGAAAGATTAGCAGATGGAATCCTGATCAATTTCCGGGTGCAGGATCAGGCTATACTGGATATCATTTCCGGAGCTGTGGAGCCTTCCGCATTATTGCCTATGCAAATGCCTGCCAGCATGAGTGCGGTGGAATTACAAGCTGAAGATGGTCCGCAGGATATGAAGTGTCATATGGATAGTGAAGGCCACGTATATGATTTTGGATTTGGAATGAATTGGGGCGGAGTAATAAATAACGACAAAGTGAATAAATATAAAAGTAAAAATTAATCCTTGAAATAATATGGATATGAGTAAAAATTGTTTTACGGTATTTCTTCTATTTAGTGTTTTGATTGCTAGAGGTCAAAGAGTCTTGACAGTACAAGCCGATGAAAAAAAATTTGAGATTTCACCCACTATGTGGGGCGTTTTTTTTGAAGATATCAATTTTGCAGCAGACGGAGGTTTATATGCCGAAATGATAAAAAACAGGTCCTTTGAATTTCCCACACCCATGATGGGTTGGCATGAAGTAAGAAGCTCATATCAGAAAGGTCGGTATGTGGTAGTAAATAGAAGTGATGGAAGTGCCAATGAAAAGTATTTGGATATAATAATAAATAGGGCCGATGGTGATTACAAAATCATAAATGATGGATTCAGAGGTATCGCAGTACGCAAAAATGAAAAATGCGCCTTTTCAATATTAGCTCAATCTATAAAAGGCGATATAAAGCTGAAATTAAATGTATTAAATGCCCGGGGACAAATAATAGCTGAGGCCAAGGTACCTGCTTTTCAGAAAGAGTGGCAGTCCTACAAAACATCATTTATTACCAGTGATACTACTCAGAATGGAAGGTTTCAATTAACTTTCGAAGGCAGTGGAGAAATAAATATTGATATGGTGTCCTTATTTCCGTACGACACGTGGAAAGGAAGACCAGGTGGTCTTCGAAAAGATATAGTGGAGAAAATCGCTGCCTTAAAACCAGGTTTTATCCGGTTTCCAGGAGGTTGTATTGTCGAAGGGAAAGATCTTGCCAATAGATATCAATGGAAAAATACGGTGGGTAATACGGTAGATCGAAGACTGATCATGAATCGATGGAATAAAGAATTCACTAATAGACCGGCACCAGATTATTACCAAAGTTTCGGCTTAGGATTTTTTGAATATTTTTTGTTGGCAGAAGATCTGGGCGCTGCACCCTTGCCCATACTGAATTGTGGTATGGCATGCCAGTTTAACAGTGGTGAGGTGGTTGCCCTGGGTGAATTGGATCCTTATATTCAGGATGCATTAGACCTAATAGAATTTGCAAATGGAGATATTTCTACCAAATGGGGCTCTCTTAGAAATCAAATGGGGCATCCGGTAAAATTCAACCTTCAATATTTAGGTATAGGTAATGAGCAATGGGAACCCCAATATATAGAGCGATATGCCATTTTTGAGAAAACGTTATTGACTAAATACCCCTACCTCAAAATAGTCTCTGGAGCAGGGCCGTACCCTCAGGGAGATTATTTTGACTATGCCTGGAAAGAGCTTAGAAAATTAAATCCATCATTAATCGATGAACATTATTATAAACCGCCTGCGTGGTTTTTTGAAAATGTAAATAGATATGACAATTACCCACGGAAAGGTCCCAAAGTGTTTGCAGGCGAGTATGCTGCCCATAGTAAAGAAGGCGCTGTTCCTGAAAGTAGAAACAACTGGGAAAGTGCCTTGGCGGAAGCGGCATTTATGACCGGCCTGGAACGCAATGCCGATATAGTACGGATGTGTAGTTATGCCCCACTACTAGCCCATGTAGATGCCTGGCAATGGAGACCAGATCTGATTTGGTTTGATAATCTGAAGACGATGACTACACCTAACTATCTGGTGCAGAAAATGTATAGCACCAATAGAGGTACGCATACACTCTCTATTACTGAGGACGGGAAAAATATTTCAGGGCAAAATGGACTATTTAGCAGTGCCGTGGCAGATACCATCGAAAAGACCATAATAATCAAAATAGTAAATAATTCCTCTAAAACTCAGATTCTATCAGTGCAATTGAAGGGTTCACCGGAGACCTCGGGAGAGATGCAATGGCAGACCATTGCTTCTGATGACTTATCTGCCTTCAATCAATTAAATGAATTAGATAAAATAATAGTACATACTTCCTTTAAAAAGATAGTAAAAAATATTTGTGATTGGTCTGTGCCAGCATATTCTTTTACAATAGGCAAAATAGCTACAAAATAAATAAAGGAAAATTTTTACATGAGTTTGGTGGAAAATGAAGGTTGTTTATGCGATTTAAGAGGATACCTAATATCTTGGAAACTACAATAAAATAGCCCCTTTTTTGTAAAAATTGATACCTATAATCTTTATTTTACAATAAATGAGATAATTTTGGGGTTGATTTTAAACCATATTTAAAAAAATTCTCAAAAATGGCAATATCCCGTTTTAAAGCCCTGGAACTGGCTCAAAACCGACCTACTCCACATGTAAAACTGCCTGATCAAAAGATCACGGAGTACTATGGCAGTAGTACATTTAATGATGATGTAATGAAGTCTCTACTGAGTCCTGAGGCCTACAAGAAAATAGCTGAAGCTATCAACTCCGGATCTAAAATCGATCGTGATTCAGCAGACGAAGTGGCAGCAGCCATGAAATCATGGGCAGTTTCAAAAGGAGCTACTCACTATACGCATTGGTTTCAGCCATTGACAGGATCTACAGCAGAAAAACATGATGCTTTTTTTGATATAGACTACAAGACTGGTAAAGCGATTGAAAAATTTAAAGGATCAGCCTTGGTTCAGCAAGAGCCAGATGCATCTTCATTTCCTTCAGGTGGTATACGTTCTACTTTTGAAGCCAGGGGATATACGGCATGGGATCCATCTTCACCTGCATTTATCCTGGAGAATTTAGGAGGCACCGCTACACTGTGCATTCCTTCAGTTTTTGTTTCCTATACCGGGGAAGCTTTAGATTACAAGACACCGCTTTTGAAAGCTATTGCTTTATTGGATAAAGCTGCTACGGCTGTGATGAAAGATTATTTCGATAGAGATGTAAAAAAGGTAATTGCAACACTAGGTCCGGAGCAAGAATATTTCGTAATTGACGAAGCGTTTTTCAATGCTCGACCAGACCTGATGATGGCTGGAAGAACTGTATTTGGCCATGCTCCTGCAAAAGGTCAGCAATTGGAAGATCATTATTTTGGATCTATTCCTCCCCGAATAAATGCATTCATGGTAGACTTTGAGATTGAAGCTCAAAAACTGGGTATGCCTGTGCGCACCCGGCATAATGAAGTGGCTCCTGCGCAATTTGAGGTGGCACCAACCTTTGAAGAGTTAAATCTTGCTTGCGATCACAATCAATTATTGATAGATGTAATGGGTAAAGTAGCCTCAAGACATAAATTAAAAGTTTTATTTCACGAAAAGCCATTCGCAGGAATCAATGGATCAGGAAAACACAATAACTGGTCTTTGAGTACAGATAGTGGAATAAACTTACTGGGCCCCAGCTCTAAACCTAAAGAGAATCTTAGATTCCTTACCTTCTTTGTGAATGTGGTAAAGGCAGTAGCTGAAAACTCAGATGTACTGAGAGCATCTATCGCATCTTCAGGCAATGAGCATAGATTAGGAGCGAATGAAGCTCCACCAGCCATTATGTCTGTATTCGTAGGTAATACTATGAATAGAGTATTGAATGAATTTGCTGCCAATAAAGAAATCACACTGGAAAAGGGCGATAATGTATTTATGAAATTAGGGGTAAATAAAATACCTGCTTTGATTCTGGACAATACGGATCGTAATCGTACTTCTCCTTTTGCTTTTACTGGTAATAAATTTGAATTCAGAGCAGTGGGCTCCAGTGCCAACTGTGCTCAGCCCATGACGGTATTGAATACCATGGTTGCTGATCAATTATTTAAATTTAAAGCCGAAGTGGACAAACTGATAGAAGGTGGTCAGAAAAAAGAATTAGCTATTTCTGAAGTACTTCAAGGGTATATCAAAACCGCTAAAAAAATCATTTTCGAAGGAAATAATTATTCACAGGAGTGGGTAAAAGAAGCGGCTAAGCGAAAGCTGGGTAATATCAATGATACTCCGTCTGCTTTGAATGTATACTTGAGAAAAGAAAATGTTGACTTATTTGAAAGGCATGGCGTCTATTCTCATAAAGAATTACATGCCAGAGTAGAAATAGAATGGGAAAACTACATCAAGAAAGTACAAATAGAAAGCCGAGTACTAGGTGATCTGGCCATTAATCATATTGTATCTACTTCATTAAAATATCAAACCAGTTTGGTAGAAAACGTAAAAGGGCAGAAGATAATAGGTATACCAGCCAAAATTTACAAACCTACAGTAGATACTATCAAAAAAATATCTGAATACATAGGTAAGATTCAGACTTTGGTAGAGGAGATGACAGAGGCGCGTAAAAAAGCAAATGCCATCGAAGATGCTCACAAACGGGCCCTGGCCTACAATCAAAAAGTAAAAGCCTTTTTCGATCCCATTCGCTATTGCATCGACAAACTTGAACTAATCGTAGATGATGATGAATGGCCATTGCCAAAATACCGTGAACTGTTGATGGTGAGATAAAAGTCTTGCTGATTAATAAACAATAAAAGATCGCCTCGATGAACATGATTCTTCGGGGCGATCTTGTTTTTAAGATAAAAAGGCAATTTCAATTCAAGTTATCCTGAAAATAATACAGGTTATAGACTCATATCTACTAACTTACAATAGAAGGCTTTTTTAGTTAAGTATTCGACTATTTTTAAAGGGAAAAAGACAATGAAGTGAAGACTTTACCTATTGATTCTAAATATTATCAGTATATGGTATCACAAGGAAAGGATCATGGATTTGATATTGAGAGAGCTTTAGGGTCATTGGAATTTTTGAGGAGTAAGATGAAGTATAAAACAGTTCATCTTTTCTTGAAATTGATTTAAAATAATAATTATTCTTACATCCAGTAGAATTAATTAATTTCAATACTATAAATTCAGAGATATGAATTGCTCTTATATAAATGAAAAATTTATTTTATTTATAATCTTATTAATATGCACTTCACTACTTTCTCAGACTGTGCAGGAATTAAAATTTGAAAGTATTAACTTTAAAAATAGCGAGGTTATTGAAGGTAATCATGCTGGGTCTGCATTTGAAGATAGTCGTGGTTATATCTGGTTTGAGACGCTAAGTGGATTATTTTACTACGATGGGATTACTCTTCATAAATTTTTAAATAATACAAAAGATAATTTTACTATAAGTGATAATAAAATTAACTGCATTTTAGAGGATCCTAGGCATAATTTGTGGATAGGGACGCAAAATGGTCTGAACTATTTTGATTTAAAAAAAAAGATATTTATTCGATATAATGATAGCTTAAAATACGGAATAGGTGCAATACCAATTGAAAATTTGGTTTATGCACCTGACGGAAAATTATGGGTATTTAGTGAAAAAAGCTTATATATTTATGATTCAGTAGCTGACCAGCTCAAAAGATCTATTCTTAATAAACTTGGCCCAATATACAAAGTCAATTTTATCAATAATTCAGTTATTATAAATCTTTATAATAGATTAGCTTTTCAGAAAGCAATGAATGATACTTCTTATCAATTTATTGATAATCTATATATATTAGAAATATTCTCTACTGCCAATGGCGATGTTTTAGGGATTTCAAGTGATAGTAAAATTTTAAGATTCCATTTAACGGGAGTGAACTTTTCTAGTTCAATTATAGATTCAACATTAATAAATGAACAATTAAGTGGAATTGCCCTTAAAAATGAAAATGAAATATGGATTGGTACATTAAACGGATTATTTTCATATAATTCAAAAACTAATAAATACATGTCCATTAAGAACTCAATGGATTCTTCCACTTATTCTAAATTTCCGATTAGATTATTATTTCAATCAAAAAATAATATTCTTTGGGTTAATTCGGATAAGTTAATGAAGACTAATTTAAATAGATTACAATTTCAGAGTGTAAAAATTGATTTCTCAGAATTTAGAGCTATTCCTGAATATCCTGAAGTGTTTGAATACGGCCGCGATACACTTTTAATTCCAACTAAAATAGGGCCTGCTTTCTTAGACTTAAATTCTCGAAATATTACGCCTTTAAATTCTCTACCGTTAGAAGCACAGGACATTTGGCTAAAGATAGGAATGATATGTGCTTTCAGAGAAAGTGACGAAAGGATTTGGATTGGATCTAAAGGAGTTTTTTTATATGATAAACTAAACGGTAAATTTATTGATATTGAAAGGGAAATACCAGAATTAAAGCGTATTAGAGATCAGTATATCAGGAAAATTTATATAGATTCAAATGAAAACTTATGGCTAGCTACATGGAACGATGGCATTTATAAAATCGGTTTAAAAAACAAAATTTTTCGACATTATAAATTCTATGGTAGTTTGGGATCGACTAGAACCATTTTTGAAGATAGAAATCAAAAAATTTGGATAGGTACTAGAGGTGGATTATTAAAGTATGAAAAATCATTAGATTCATTCAAAGTATACTCACATGATGAAAAAAATATAAATACAATAAGTGAAAATACTGCTTTTGCTATCTATGAAGATTCAATGGGTAACATATGGTGTGGTACTTATGGCGGCGGTTTAAATAAATTGGATGTTGAAACGGATAAGTTTATAAATTATACTACTAATGATGGATTAATAAATAATAATGTTTTTTCTATCTACCCTGATAATAACGGCAATCTATGGTTGTCTACCTATGCTGGTTTGTCTTTATTCAATCCCAACACAGAAAAGTTTACAAATTTTACTTTTGAAAATGGTTTGTTAAATAGGGGCTATGATGCATTTAGCTTTGGAAGAAGCAGATTTGGAAATAGAATATATTATGCAGGTAGTGATGGTATTGACTATATCGAGCCAGATAATATTAGCTTAAGTAAATTTAAACCACCAATTTTCATAACGGATTTAAAGATTTCTAATAAATCTATAACCATTTTGAAGCCTTTCGAAATAAAGGGAAAAGAGTTTAAATTGGAAGAGGATATTTCATTTCAAAATGAGATTAGTTTGAACTATAACCATAATATTATAAGTTTAGATTACCTCGCTTTAGATTATTCAGCGCCTAATTTAATTCAGTATGCATATCGTTTAAAGGGGTTTGACAGTACATGGCAATATGTTGGAAATGAGAGGAGCGCTACCTATACTAATCTTGATCCGGGGAAATATATCTTTGAAGTAAAGGCGACTAATTCAGACGGAATTTGGAGTGATGAACATAAGAAACTAAATATCACCATATCCCCACCCTGGTATAAGACCTGGTGGGCGTATTCATTTTATGGTTTATCTTTCTTTGGAGCTATGTTTTCATTTATCCAATTTCGATCCCGAAGCCTGATCAAATCAAATGCTTCGCTTGCCGAAAAAATAAAAATACTCAATGAAAACAAAATAAAAGAAGAAGAAAACCAATCTCTCAAAAAGCGAGCTTTGGAAGTGGAAAACCTCGCTATGAGAGCTCAGATGAATCCGCATTTTATTTTTAATTCCCTCAATTCTATTAATCATTTTATACTAGTGAATGATAAGTTGAATGCATCTGCTTATCTATTGAAGTTTTCTCAGTTGATAAGAAAGATATTGGAGAATTCAGGGCAGCCATTGATTACCCTGGAGCAGGAATTAACTACTTTGAGACTTTATATAGAGATGGAAGCATTACGATTCAAACAAAACTTTAATTTTAAAATTATTAATTCCGATGATATCGATGAAGAAGATATAAAAGTCCCTCCGCTGATTATCCAACCTTTTGTAGAGAATGCTATTATACATGGCCTGATGCCCAGGGAAGAAGAGGCGAGCCTGATTATTTCAACCAGGCATTTTAATGATGCTGTCGAAATTAAAGTAATTGATAATGGAATTGGTAGGGTTGCCTCTGAGAAACTGAAAGGTGACCTGCAGCTTCATAGATCTATGGGAATACAGCTTACAAAAGAAAGAATATTGCTCACGGATACATCGGGTGACTTTATTCCTGAAGTCATCATAAATGACCTCTATGATATAGATAACCACCCTTCAGGAACCGAAGTAACCATTAAATTACCTTTACTCTAATGATACGCACCATTATCTTAGATGACGAAGTAGACGCTGCTGCTTCGTTGGAAATATTATTGAAGCAGTACTGTCCTCAAATAGAGGTCATCGCAGTGTTTAATAAATCTAAAGAGGGCATTACAGGTATAAGAAAATTCAATCCCGATCTGCTGTTCCTGGATATAGAAATGCCTAATAAAAATGGATTTGAAGTGCTTGAAGAAATAAAAGAGATTCCACTTGCTGTGATATTTACTACGGCTTTTCATCAGTATGCCATAAAAGCCATTCGATATAGTGCGCTGGATTACCTGTTGAAACCTGTGGATCCTGCGGAACTCATACTAGCTGTAGATAGATTTGCAGAAAAAAAGTCAAATCCAAATTCGGATCAGTTTCAATTTCTACTCGATGTGATCGCCAAAAAAGAAAATACCTTTAGAAAAATTGCCATTCCCAATTTAGAAGGCTTTAAATTGATCAATTCTGAAGACATCTTATTTTGCCAGGCAGAAGGAAATTATACCCATATTCATTTAAAAAGCGGAGAAAAAATTTTGGCCAGCAGAAGCCTGAAAGAAATTCAATTTTCCCTGGAAGAATATAAATCATTTGTGAGAGTGCACCATTCCACTATAGTGAATATTAACGAAGTAAGTCAGTACATTAAAAGCGATGGTGGTTATTTGATTCTGAGTGACGGTCAACATATCAATGTCTCCAGGAATAAAAAGGATGGTTTAATGAAGTATTTTACCTGATATGACATTCTGTACGATTTCACAAAATTTTCCTGTATACCCCCGCCAACATTTAATATATTTGACCAATGTCAGACAATCCTTCATTCAAGTATGTTTCCTACCTATGGGATCATGAAAAAGCAAAAATCATCACAGACGAAGTAGATCTGTTCATATATAGATCCAATCTTTTAGGAGCTGATCTAAGATTGACCAATTATGGTGGTGGAAACACCTCTGTAAAGATTTACGATAAAGACCCTTTGACTGGTAATACTACCGAAGTGATGTGGATCAAGGGCTCAGGCGGGGATATAGGTACTTTGAAAAAATCTGGTTGTGCTGCCTTATACACAGAAAGACTTCTCTCCCTGGAGCAGGTTTATAGGGGCATCGATCATGAAGATGAAATGGTAGCTCTATTCAATCATTGCATTTTTGACCTTAATTCAAAAGCACCTTCCATAGATACTCCGCTGCATGGCTTTTTACCTTTCAGGCATATTGATCATTTACATCCTGATGCTGCTATTGCTATTGCGGCAGCTAAAGAGGGCAAACAGATTACCCATGATCTTTTTGACGGTGAGATCGGCTGGGTGGAATGGCAAAGACCAGGCTTTGATCTCGGTCTAAAACTGCGAACCTGTCTGGAAGAAAACCTGATGAATGGTAAAAAACTAAAAGGTATCATGCTGGGCTCACACGGTTTATTTACCTGGGGTAATACTTCTTATGAAAGTTATATCAACAGCCTGGAAGTTATCGAAAAATGTGCCGCATACCTCGAATCCAATTACAATAAAAAGCGACCTGTATTTGGTGGCCTAAAAATAGCGGATGTAGAACCTGAAATTATTAAATCTCAGTCTGCCACTATAGCACCGATTTTACGAGGGCTTTGCTCCTCTGAAAGGCATATGGTTGGTCATTTTACCAGTGATGAGCGGGTATTAGAATTTGTGAACTCCAATGATTTGGAAAAACTCGCACCCATGGGCACTTCATGTCCGGATCATTTTTTGCGCACCAAAATTTCACCTTTGGTATTACCACTGGCTGCCGGTGAAGATTTGACTAATGCCATTGAAATAAAAACCAAGCTAGAACCATCCTTTGAAGCATATCGCAAGATGTATGCTTCGTATTATGACAGTTGTAAGCATGCTGATAGTCCCGCTATGCGAGATCCTAATCCCGTGGTAATTCTATACCCCGGTATAGGTATGTTTACATTTGCAAAAGACAAGACTACCGCCAGACTGGCCAGTGAATATTATATCAATGCGATCAATGTAATGAAAGGATCAGAGGCAGTGAGTGAATATACTGCGCTGCCCCGTCAGGAAGCCTTCGATATAGAATACTGGTTGCTGGAAGAGGCAAAATTACAGCGTATGCCGAAACCCAAAGCACTTTCTGGAAAAATTGCATTGGTGACAGGATCCGGTGGCGGTATTGGAAAAGCTATTTCAAAGAAATTTGCAGAGGAAGGGGCTTGCATCATTTTGAATGATATCAGCGCTGAGCGATTGGAAGAGACTAAGAATGAATTTATTAAAATTTTTGGTAAAGATGTCGTTGCCTCTACCATGCTTGATGTAACCAGTAAAAAATCTATCGACGATGCTTTTCAAAATCTGAGCTATATTTTTGGTGGGGTAGATATCATTGTAAATAATGCAGGTATCAGTATCTCCAAGTCTATCGGCGACCATTCATTAGAAGACTGGGACAAATTGTATGATATTTTGGTGAAAGGCCAGTTTTTGGTTTCGCAAGTCGGTATTGATATAATGAAAAAGCAAAATATGGGTGGTGATATCATCAATATTGTTTCTAAGAATGCAGTAGTATCCGGGCCTAATAATGCAGCCTACGGATCTGCCAAATCTGCCCAGGCACATCTCACCCGCCTAATGGCTGCAGAGCTCGGCGGGGATAAAATAAGGGTAAATATGATAAATCCCGATGCTGTAATAGCTGGTTCAAATATCTGGTCCGGGGGCTGGGCTGAAGGCAGGGCTAAAGCTTATGGAATTACGGTAGAAGAACTTCCAGCATATTATGCAAAGCGCACATTATTAAATGAAATCATATTGCCTGAAGATATTGCCAATGCTGCATTTGCCTTCGTGAGTGGCTTGCTAAATAAAACTACCGGCAATGCTATCAATGTCGATGGCGGGGTGGCTATGGGATTTTATCGATAGAAGAAATTTAATTTTTTCATTCTTCAATATTGTATTACATTCATAAGGTATTTAATCTGATCCCTTAATATCTGTATGTTGAAAATCTAAATTATCATGTATAAGTTTTTATTTCCTCTCTCTTCGTGTCGATGGAAAATTTTCATTGGCATAGTATGCTTCAGCATTAGTTTGAATGCACAACGCACTATCTCCGGTACCATCATTGCTGGTGATGACAACTCTCCTCTAACTGGAGCTACTGTAGTGGTAAAAGGTACTGACATAGGTACCTCCACTGATCTGGATGGCAAATTTTCACTCTCTGTACCTAATGATGTTAAGACAATCACAGTTTCTTCTATTGGATTTTTATCTGCTGATGTAGATATATCTGGTGTAAGTGAGATAAATCTTATATTAAAATCAGATGTAAGTACTTTAGATGAAATAGTAGTAACTGGATATGCATCTCAGCGGAAAAAAGATATCACAGGTGCAGTAACGGTAGTAAATAGTAAGGACCTCACAGCCCTTCCCGCAGCTTCAGTGACCCAAATGCTGCAAGGTAGAGCAGCCGGAGTAAATATAGGCAATGACAATTCTCCTGGGGGTGGAACCATGGTACGAATACGAGGCTTTGGTTCAATCAATAATAACAGCCCATTGTATGTGATAGATGGAGTGCCCACTCAAGGTACTCTCAATCAAATCAACCCCAATGATATAGAGTCTATGCAGATACTCAAAGATGCATCATCAGCATCTATCTATGGTGCTCGTGCCAATAATGGGGTGGTGATTATCTCTACTAAAAAAGGTAAGATAGGAGAGCCACAGATTACTTTCGATTATTATACGGGTATGCAGAATCCTGGTAAGAAACTAGATCTACTCAACACTCAGCAGCTTGGCCAGTATTTATATGAGGCAGAAAAGGGAGCTGGTAAGAATCCATCCATCACCTCACCATCCGTACAGTATAAGTTTGGTACTAATGGTGAGCAGACGGTAGCCGATTATATATACCCAAATATATATGGTGAAATTCCTGCTAACTATACCTATACCAATGACATAGCGGATCCCAACTTGGGCAAAACAGCTTTTAATATTACTAAAGCAAATAAGCAAGGTACTGATTGGCAAGATGTGATATTTGATCCAGCTCCTATATCAAACTATCAGTTAGGTGCTACTGGAGGTGGTAAAAGTGGTCGATATGCCATTTCTGGGAATTTATTTAAGCAAAATGGCATACTCAGATTTACCAAGTACGATCGTTACTCCGTAAGAGCCAATACTGAATTTACCAAAGGGAAATTCACTTTTGGTGAAAACTTTACATATTCCTATGATGAAAGAACAGGTATCACTAATAATAATGAATCTAATCCGATCATGTTTGCGGTGAGAGTACATCCTATCATACCCGTATTTGATATTACCGGAGGCCCCAATTTCTTTGGGGGTAGTAACACATCACCTTATAATGGATTCGCTGGAAGCCGTGGTGTAAACCTAGGGAATGCACCTAACCCACTGGCTAGACTATATCGTGAAAAAGATAATATTCTCAAAGGCAATCATATTTTTGGAAATGTTTTCGGTGAGCTTAGTATATTAAAAAACCTGAAAGCACGTACCAGTCTTGGATTGGAGTATAATCTTTACAATCAGTCATCTTATTTCCATCGTGATATAGAAGCTGCAGAACCAAGAAGCGCAAACAGCCTTACAGTGAGTAGTAGTACTGATAAATCAGTTACTTGGTTCAATACTTTAAATTATGATCTAAAAATAAATAATCATGCATTCAACATATTAGTAGGTACAGAGGCTGTGACTACCGACGCTTTTTCATTCAATGCTAGCAGGAGTACATTCGCCTTTGATGATCTTGACTACAGATATCTTGATGCGGGTTCATCTGCCGGATTGAACAATTCAGGTACGGGAAATACTATTACAGCATTGTTATCACAGTTTGGAAAAATAAATTACGCCTTCAAAGACTTCTTATTAGCAGATTTCACTTTGCGCAGAGATGGATCATCCCGTTTTTCACCTAAAAACAGATGGGGTGTCTTTCCTGCATTTTCTGTAGGTGTAAGATTGAATGAACTGGGTTTTATGAAAAACATACAGCAGATCAATGATCTGAAACTGAGATATGGATGGGGTAAGACAGGTAATCAATTGATACCCAATGTATACAATGCATATACCCTATATGCGCCAGATCCTATCAATAATGCATACGATATCAATGGTACGGGTACTTCTATCGTTGGAGGATTCGACCTTGTGCAGTTTGGCAATCCTAATGGAAAATGGGAAACCAATACTTCATCTAATATTGGACTCGATGCAGTACTCTTTAATAATCTTGAATTGGTAGTGGATGTATACAGTAGAGTCACCACAGATATGCTTACCCAGATACAACCTCCACGCTCCGGTGGTAGTGGTACAGTACCTTATACCAATATAGGTGAGATATCTAATAAAGGAGTGGACTTGGGATTGAATTATAGAAACAAAATAGGACAGTTAAGGTATAACCTTGGAGTAAATTTTGCTCACTATAAAAATAAAGTAGTAAAATTAAATAATGATCCTAATGCAACAGTATTTGGATTCAGTACTCGATTACCAGCTATATCAGCTACCCGCGCAGGTTTGCCTCTGGCTAGCTACTATGGCTATATTGTAAATGGTGTACTCAAAGATCAAGCCGCGGCTGATGCTGCTCCCAAGTTTGGTACTTACACCAGAGAAGGCACTTTTAACTTCCAGGATGTAAATGGCGATGGAAAGATTACCGCTGCTGACCGTACTTTCATAGGTAATCCTCATCCTGATTTTACATATGGAATTAATCTTGGATTAGGATTTAAAAACTTTGATTTTACATTATTCGCTCAGGGCTCTCAAGGAAATGAAATATTCAATTATGTGAGATATTGGACAGATTTCAATACTTTCCAGGGCAATAGATCTATAGAAATACTCAATAATTCATGGAAAAAATCAGGTGATATAGCTAAACTGCCCAGACTCAACTCTGGTGATGCTACCAGTCAGCAGATCTCTACCTATTTCCTTGAAGATGGATCATACATGCGGATCAAAAATATGCAGTTGACTTATTCTATTCCAAATACCTTGATCAAGAGAGTAGGTATGAGCAATGCTCAAATTTATATACAAGGTCAGAATCTATTTACGTTCACTAAATATACCGGCTTAGATCCTGATATCAATCTGAGATCATCCGCAACTGACAATCAGGATATACATATGGGCATAGACGAAGGCGCATATCCTGTATCTAAAAATTTCTTATTCGGTGTAAAACTTACTTTCTAAAAAAAATTATCATTAATCATTTTAATACAAAGAAAAATGAAAAAATATATTTTATTGATCGTCTTTACAAGTGTCTATTTCTCTTGCAGCGATAATTTTTTCGATGTCAATCCTCAGGGGCGGGCTTCACTGGCTCAGCTAACCAATAAAAATGGAGTGAATGCCATACTTATAGGGGCATATTCTTTACTTGATGGTGTAGGTGCTGGTAATACAGGCCGACAGTCTACCATCTCTAATTATGTATTTGGAGGTATTAGCTCTGACGATGCCGTTAAAGGGACAGATGCCGGCGATCAACCCGAACAGTCATTTATTGAACAATACAATTGGCTTGCCGATAATACCTACTTCCTTGGCAAATGGCAGCATTCTTACGACGGTATTGCAAGATCCAATGATGCTATCCAATTAGCAAATAACCCTGATGTGAAAGATATGACTGCAGCTGAAAAACTTCAAGTGACAGCCGAAGCCAGATTCTTAAGAGGTCACTATCATTTTGAAGCGAAGAAAATGTGGAACAAAGTGCCTTATATAGATGAGATCATATATATTTCTGATGATCCAAACTCCACCAAAGTAGCCAATACAGATGATATCTGGCCAAAGATTGAAGCTGACTTTGATTTTGCCGCTAAAAATCTACCTTCTGTACAGTCACAGAAAGGCCGTGCTACCAAATGGGCTGCTATGGCCTATTTGGCAAAAGCCTATGTATTCCAAAAGAAATGGGCTGCTGCTAAGGTATTACTAGATGATATTGTAAATAACTCAGGTAAAAAATTGATGACTAACTATCATGATAATTATCGTACGGTGACGAATAATAATACCGAATCCTTATTCGAAGTTGAGTTTTCAGTTAATGATGGCACCAATGGTTCCAATGGTAATGCAGGTGATAATCTTAATTACCCATACTCATCTACCGCTCCTGGCAGAGGTTGCTGCGGTTTTTATCAGCCATCGCATAATCTTATAAATGCTTTCAAGACAGATGATAATGGATTGCCTATGATAGGCAGTGCAGCCGATGGTAGTGCTGATACATATAGTAAAGTAGATGTACCCAATGATCAGGGTATCAGTGCCAGCGTTGCTTTTACATTAGATAAGTCAGTGCCTGTAGATCCAAGATTGGACTGGACAGTAGGTCGCAGAGGGATCAATTTTTTAGATTGGGGTCCCATGCCAGGATCTACATGGATACGTGATCAAGCATATGCTGGCCCATTCACAGGTAAAAAGTGGATGTATTACTTAGGGGAAGAAAGTAGTACTACCCACTCTACCAGCAGAAGAAATGTGAATAACAACTATAGACTACTAAAACTGTCTTCGGTAATACTATGGCTGGCAGAGGCGGAGGTAGAGTTAGGTAATCTTGGTGTAGCTGAGTCTTTGGTAAATCAATTGAGAAATAGAGCTAAAAACGGATCTAAACAAGATGCCAGCCAAATTACTAAAGTAGAGCCATATCCTTCTGGAACATTTGCATCCAAAGGAGCTGACTATGCGCGCAATGCGGTACATATGGAGTCAAGACTAGAGTTTGCTATGGAAGGCCATCGATTCTTTGATCTCGTAAGATGGGGTATAGCAGAGAGTGTATTGAATAGATATTCCAAAGAAGAATCTGCACAAGGTACAGAGCCTTCAGGAAGAAAATTCAATAAGCGTGGTTATATGTCTGATAAAACATTCACTTCTAAAAACCTTTATTTCCCTTTACCACAGGATGAAATATTGAATAGTCAAAAAGATGGAAAACCTACATTAGTACAAAATACTGGATATTGATACTCGGTATTAAAATTAGAATATAATAGTAAGGGGTGATTCTTTGGAGTTGCCCCTTTTTTATTGTGTTCACTTAGGAAATATTCCCATTTGGAAGCAAGTTTATAACAATATCAAAACATTGTTACTGAGGCACTTAATTGATCTTAATTGGAAGAATATTTACCAACTAGAGAAAATTATAAATTAATGCAAATTATTAAGAAAAACGACTGATCCAATCCAATCCCACTCACCTCACAAACTGCACCGAATGCACCAAGGGCAAATAATTATTAATAGTTTCCCAGTGTTCACCCCGGTCAGGTGAAAAGAATAAATTGCCCGTAGTAGTACCAAAGGCAACTGTATCGCCCGCAGATGCCAAAGCGTGCCTGTACACAATGTCATAAGCATTTTGCTGTGGCAATCCATTTCTCAATTGTTTCCAGGTTTTTCCACCATCGTCTGTGCGGCAAATGCAGAGTGCTTTATCTATTGCTATTCGGTTTTCATCCGCTTTGGCGGGAGCCACCCAGGCTTGATCCGGATTATCATCTGCCACCGCGATAGCAAATCCAAATCTTGCTGGCCCATCTGATTCACTCATATCTATCCAGTGCAGGCCACGGTCAATAGATTTGAAGATTCCACAATGATTTTGTTGCCACAGAATATCTGGATTAGATGGTGCTGCCACCAAAATATGAGGATCGTGCCCCGTCTCCTGGTTAGGGTCTGGTAAAAAATCAGCCCGTAGACCTGTATTCCGAATATGCCAGGTATTGCCACCATCCAAAGATTCAAATACTCCAGCACAGCTGATGCCTATAAATATATGATTTTCATCCCTCGGATCTACTACTATGGAGTGAATGCCGGGCAAATCCCTACCACCACCAAACCATCCATTTACTCGAGTGGGATGATTCCACAAAGAAGCATTTAGCTGAAAGTTTTGGCCATTGTCTTCAGATAGAAAAAGCCCTCCTGGGTCAGTGCCTAGCCAAAGTCGTGATGAATTAGTTATGCTGCCATGGTTCATGGCCCATATGTAGCGAGTAGTAGCAGGCACGCCAGGCTTCACCTCGCTGCCCTCTGGAAATGCCGGCGCCGGGACTTCATGCCACGTGACCCCTCTATCAACTGAATAATGCAATTTAACACCCCAATGTCCATGATCGAGACAAGCCCACCAGGTACCACTACGATCATCAGCATAGGCTATGGATACAGGAATACCTTCGAACGAGGAATTTTCAAGTTGCCAGGTTCCATTTTTCAACGTGTAGGCTATGAGTCCTTTTCTTGTACCTAATAATATCGTTGATTTCATAAATAGAATGACTAATCTTTTTTTGAAAAATTTACCCACCAGACAAAGCCTGAAGTATATATATTTCATTGGCAGTATCTATATTATCGCTCAGGGTAATTCTATCATTGAGCATCTCTCCATCGATAAATATATTTACATGTTTTCTCAGACTACCTCGTTCATCCAAAATATACTGTCTGATACCGGGATAGATTTTATTTACTTCCATCAGCACAGACTGCAATGAATCACTATGGACATTAAGGGTTGTTAATTCTGGAAAAAACCTTTTCAATGATTTTGTAAATCGAATAGTCATTGTTTTTAAAATATGGATGAATCTAGGGGCCAAAAGCCTCTATAAATATACTGCCACAACCTGAATGGTTATTCATAAAATTAATTGGAGAAGCCGGAAATATCAGGAAAATACAGAATAATAAATTCATTTTGTTCTTTGTAAATCAGAGTAATCTGTGACCATCAATATTGAAGTATCCATAATTAACCACAAAGGCACGAAGTAGAAAGTGTCTAAGAGTAAAATCTCTCAAAACATGACCTTAATCGAGAAAGTTCTGCAGCTACAAAGTACTCTCCCGAGATACTGTCAATTCAAATTTTGTGATCTCTTTCTCCTTCAAAATTCTATATATTTTAGTTTAGTCAAAATATATAGATATGATTGCATTTGGTCTAAAGCTGTAGGATTAAAATTCATTGAACCAATACGATGCCCAAAAGTGCGCTCTATTGCAAAATATTTATATAAAAAAAGTCACTTAAAACATTAATTCTAAGTGACTTATATCGATTTCAGAAGTGGTGCCTCCAGGAATTGAACCAGGGACACCAGGATTTTCAGTCCTGTGCTCTACCAACTGAGCTAAGGCACCTCCACTCTTACGAGCTGCTTTATTTCAAAGCGGGGGCAAATATATAGTTTTTTCCAAAAAACAAGTAATCAATTTGGTGTAGGTTAAATAATCCTGAATTATTTGGATTTCAAGCAGATAGGCGAACAAAGATCACATCTTGATAAATTTTTTCAAGGCCTGGCCTTTAGGACTAATTACCTGCATAAAATAAGTTCCGGTGCTGAGCTCATGAATATCAATGGCTTGTCTATTAAAATTTGACTTTAGATTTTTTACGAGTATACCCTGGGCATTGAAAATTTTTAAATCACGTACACTTTCCTGGGTTGAAATGGATATTGATTCAGAGGCGGGAGACGGAAAGACCAATACTTTATCGCTGATGTCATTTTTATATGCTACCGCTACATCCAGTACTTCTTCAATCTTGATATTAGCTATGGTGATTTTAGATTCCTTAGCACCCAAATCAAAAACAATGCGCGCTGCCGGATCTGTAGGCGAAGTCATTACAAAACTATAGATGTATTCTTCTAAACCCTTTGTCAAAGAAATGGATTTGTAACCAGAATAACTATCCCATGGAGAGGCATTTCTACCTAAATAATTAGTCACCGATGCGGGTACAGTAGCACCGGCTTTTATGGTTACCTGGTAGCGACTATTTTGCTTTAGCGCTATATTATTTTTAGTGAGCTGTATATGCCATCCATCTATTGCGGATTTGGTGATATCGACGATTCCATTGCCATTTTCTCTTATTAAAGTAGCAGATGCATCGGGCTGTATAGAAAGGTTCCACCCATCACCAGCTCCGAAATTTCCTTCGAATATGGTGATCGTAGATTGAGGCTTTGCGGGCGACATAGGATCATTTAATAATGCATTTGCAAGGGGAGTCAATAATTGATCAGTAACCGGATTATATATACCAAAGCCAGCACTCCATTCCCAATATGCCCAGCTGAATCCTTGCGATTCAAACCATCGAGCTAAAAAATTTGACCATTTCACTCTACTATCCAAGTCCGCTTTACTATATGCTCCAAATTCGCCCACATGAATGGGTTTATTATTCGCTTTAGCAAATGCCTGGAGAAAGGCAAACGAACTGATTATTTCATTTCTTTCCAGGGTAGTATTTTCCCATTTTGTTCCTAGCCACGGTGTAGATCCATCTACCCATTCTGCCCCTTGATGTGTAAAAGTAAACGGGTCGTAATAATGTACAGTAATGATGATATTATCATCTTGGGGCAAAACTAAATTGGGGACTCCTGATAAACCGCCCCAGGGAGCAATCCCCATCAGCACTGCCCGGGTAGGATTTGTTTTTCTGATTTCAGTAAGGGCGTCCCGAAAAAAGATATTCCATTTACTACCAACCAGATTGGTGTTAGGTTCATTGATTACTTCGAACACTAATCGCTGATCGTAATCTTTGAAATAAGTAGCTATTTGATTCCACTGACTTAGAAACCTTGGTTTCACACCATCAGGATCTTGAAATATGGCATCGTGATGATGCATATTAATGATTACCATTAAGTTCTCCGCGAGCGCTTTATCGATCACATATTTTATTCTTTCCAGAAAAGTAGGATTGATGGTATAAGGGGATACCTGCATCGTCCGGGCCTCTACATCCCACCGAATGGGTATACGGACATGGTTAAACCCCAATTGAGCAATTTTCTGAAAATAATCGTCCCGGAAAGGATTACCCCATTCATTTTCAGATGGCGCTTCAAACATATTGCCCATATTGACACCTTTGCCTAATTTTTTATTGAGTTCAAAAATGTTAAGGGTTTGAGCATTTGTGAAAATAGAAAATGTACAAATGGTGATACCAACTGATAAAAGGTTTTTTAGAAACGACATCATGCAAATTTAGAATTTATATGGCTCGCAATTGTTAATCTTACTTTTTTCTGAGAATAAAAAAAGCCAGAGAATATACCTCACTGGCTTTTTGTTCTTTAAAATAAGTAATGATTAGCTTTTAGGATAAGCACTAGCCATTTTTACTTCTTGCATTTGTTTGGTATGTCTATTGGAGTGTCCCGCGATGAATAATGCCATTTGATAGGCATCCATATTCCCAAAGGGTAGACTCACAATGTGATTTCGAAGATCCACTTGTGTAGTTTTTATTAACTCTATCAGCGCTGCCCGTTTAGTTTTAAATGCGGTCATAGCTTCGTCATAGGATTTGAACCCTGTATTTTGAGGTTCGAAAGGTGGCGCAGTTTTTACTTTATTAGTCCTATCGGTAACACCATTCTTTATTTGCTCATCTGTAGCTTTCAATTCAGCTTTCGCCGCCGGATCAGCAGGTGCTGCAACAGCACCATCTAAAGCGCCTCGAAGTGCACCTTCTGAAAATGCAATATGATAAAGACAATCCTGAATGGACCATTTATCAGCGGCTTCATGAAAGTTGAGCTGAGCTGGAGAAAGCCCCTTTAAAGTCTTCTTCATTTCTTTGGAAGTCCACTTAATATATTTGATGGCGGATTTCCGTTCATCTTTCGCAAGGGTGTGCATCATTTCCTGAGCGAAGATATTGCCCAAAAAGAATAGCATGACAATGGGAATTAAAATTTTTTTCATATATAAAATTTAGTTTTTTACATAAGTAAATATAAACTACTTTCAGTAATATAAGCCTTCCTATATTATGCCAGAGTTAAAAAATTAGTTACATATCGATATACGATAAGAAGACGATCCTGGATTGGAAATTGGGACACCATCATGAAAAATATTTAAAAAATCAAGGAGCTTTTATACATTTGGAATATGGACATTAGTCTTAATAAATTTATAAGTGATAGCGGACTGTGCAGCAGAAGAGAAGCAGATGTATTCATTGAGCAGGGGCGTGTAACAATCAACGATATTGTCGCAAAAAAAGGTAATAGGGCCTCTCCTGCTGATGAGGTACGGTTAGATGGGGAATTGATCCGAAAGCAAAAAGAAACTATTTATTTGGCATTTAACAAACCCATTGGAGTTACTTGTACCACCGATCTTAAAGACAAATCTAATATCATAGACTTTATTAAATTTAAATCGAGAATCTTTCCTATTGGTAGACTTGACAAAAAAAGTGAGGGATTAATTTTCCTGACCAATGATGGAGATATCGTAAATAAGGTTTTACGGGCTGGAAATAATCATGAAAAAGAATATATAGTACTTGTAGACAAGCTGATTACACCAGCGTTTATTCACCAAATGCAAAATGGGGTTCGAATATTAGGTACAGTCACCAAAAAATGTATTGTAAAACAAGAGAGTCCTCACCGATTTAAAATCATCCTCGTGCAAGGTATGAATCGGCAGATCAGAAGAATGTGTGAGGCCCTGGATTATTCCGTTACTTCATTACGGCGGGTTCGTATTATGCATTTTACTATTCATGGAATTGCCCTGGGAAAATGGAGATATTTTACAACCGCAGAAGTAAAAGAAATGCATGAATTATTAGCAAAAAGTAGTAAAACTATGGATCTGATTGCACCTATTGAAAATATGGATGAGTAAAAATAGTAAGTCTATTTCCATCTTTCTAATTTTGGAATACTCTTGGTAAACCAGTTGGCTAAAAACACCGGAAATCCATTTCTTTCAGTTTTCCCTTTACGAGATCCTGCATTTGACTAGCATTTATATCTGGCCTGGCGAACATACCATACCATTCGCATAACACTTGCTGCAGAACTTATTACTTTTGGACCCATCTGCATGGGTACCGCCACCTAATTTATCTTTTTTTAAAGGCATACCGCAATTTTAACAATTTTTATAAGTATCCATTTGAACCTTAATTTTTACCCAATTTAGACTTTCTTAATCAATGATTCCAGGGCATTTTTTAATTGTGGAAATTCAAAATTAAAGCCCAGGGACTGAAGATGAGCAGGCACTATATTTTGGGAAAGAAACAACGAATCTGCAAATTCTCCCAAAGCCACTTTAAGCATGAATCTCGGAGCTGGTACCGGAATATGCCATGGATGAAAATGCTTTGCTAAGGTATAGGAGAATTCTTTTTGACTGACAGGATTAGGTGAAACCCCGTTAGTGATCCCCGTTGCATTTTTGTTCTCAAGTAAAGTATGAACTATTCGAGCGAGATCTTGCTCGTGTATCCAGGAATACATCTGTTGTCCATTTCCAAAAACAGGAACCAATCCCATACGCGCAGCAAGTATACTTTTTGCCAATATCCCTTCATACTTAGAAAGTACCAAACCGATGCGGACAATAGAGGTGCGAATAGATGAGTGAGCGAGCTGTGCTTCAAGCTCCCAGTCATGACATAAATTTGCCAAAAAATCAGCTTGATGCGTGAGGCTCTTTTCATTTAAGACTTCACCTGGTCTATCTCCATAAATACCGATGGCAGATGTAGATATGAATACTATAGGTTTTGTTTCTAATTGATTGATGGTTTTTACCAAAAATTTTGTGGTACCGACTCTACTGTTATATATCTTTTCTTTATACTCTTTATTCCATCTTTTCCCTGCAATGGATTCACCCGATAGTTGTATCACTCCAAAAACATTTTCAAATGCCATGGGATCTATATAATCTGCATTTGGCGCCCATACGAATTGTTCATTTCGAACAGAAGATTTTATTTGCCGTGTGAGGATTCTTACAAGATATCCTTTTGATTCAAGAAATGTCGAAACCACCTGACCTAATAGCCCTGATCCACCTGCAATTAATATATTTTTCTTTTCCATTGGAGCTTATTGCCCATTTTGAATATACCTTTGCAAAACAATTAATTATAAAGAATTGTTTTGTTCTGTGTGTATTTTTAATAAACCAACTTTTGCCTACTTTTTTACAATATTGATTCTTTTTCAATCTTGTAGGAGTGATATTAAAACAGAAGACCATAATGTCATTTCCGTGAGAATTTCAAGGGAGCCGGATTTACTCAATCCGGTGCTTTCAGAAACTTCAGTATCTGCAACCATTCAAAATTTACTCTTTTTGCCAGTAATGGATTTTGATCCGTACACGCAAGAATCAAAAGCCGTATTAGCCATTTCAAAGGGAGAAGTTTTAATAAATGGAAATATCATTGGTTACAAACTAAAAATCAGACCAGAAGCCGTATGGGATGATGGTAGCAGTATAACGGCAAGAGATATAGTATTTACTTTGAAAGCCACATTAAATCCATTTGTAGAATCTGGTGCCAAAAGAAGTGTAATAGAATCAATTGATAGTATAGAAATAACGGATAATCCACAAGAATTTATTTTTTGGACGGACGATAATTATTTTTTGGACGAACAATCGTTTACCAATAATTTTATTTTACAGGAAAATTTATACGACCCCTCGGCTATTTTAAATAATATTCCCTGGAGCTCATTAAAATCACTCTCGCTCAAAGACAGTGCCTCCACTTACGGAAGAATGGCTTCTCAGTTTGCAAATGAATTTTCAAATCCAACGTTAAGTCGCGAGGGTGCTTCGGGAGCTGGTCCGTATAAAATAGATCAATGGATTACTAATCAGATATTGCGACTCAAGCGAAAACCAAACTGGTGGGGCAGTAAGTATAAAGATAGTGCAGTAAATTTCAGAGCCTATCCAAATGAGATTATATTCAGGATAATACCAGAGGAATCTAATGCCGTTATTGCCTTAAAAGACGGCGCTTTGGATATCGTACCAGAGCTGAGTCCAGCGATGTTTAAAAATATGCAAGAAGATACCGCCTTGGTCCATAAAATCAGTTTTCTACAAGGGCCTCCAAACAGATATGTATATTTTGCTCTGAATAATAAAAGTGAATTACTAAATGATGTGAATACCCGGAAGGCATTGGCACATCTACTCGATTTGGATCAATTGAAAAATAGTTTGTTTCAGGGCTTTGCTGAACGAATCAATGCTCCCTTCCAACCATCAAAGACCTATTACAATAAGCAGTTGTCCGATATTAGATTTGATATTGATGCAGCAAAAGCGGACTTAGCCAGTGCAGGCTGGTTTGACACCAATCATAATGGCACAGTGGACAAAAAGATTTTAAATAAGACTAAAGAACTCAAACTTCGGCTTTACACTACTCCCGGTGGACTCGGACAAAAAGTGGCTTTGCACATGCAAGAGAAAGCCATTCAGGCAGGCGTATCAATAGAAGTAATACCGAAGCCATTGCCTATCATGTTACAGGATATTCATGCTCACAATTTTGAAATTGCAGCTCTTGCCGAAGTACAGTATCCCGGACCAGATGATCCATATTCAACCTGGCATAGTAAAAGCTATACGGATGATGGTCAAAATATCACAGGCTTTATGAACCATGAATCAGATAGTCTGATTGAACTCATACGGTACAGTGAGCCAGGTAAAAATAGAAATCAATACTATCAATCGCTGCAGCAGATTATATATGAAAACCAACCGGTAATATTTCTATTTGCTCCTCAAAATCTGCTCGCTGTAAGTAAAAAATGGAAAGCGAAGTCTGCCTCCGTGAGGCCTGGTTATTTTGTGAATGATTTTGAGCAAAATTAAATTCATTTTTTGAGAATAATAAATTGCATTTTAAGCTCTACCAGAATCTTTAATTGTCATGGTGTTGGGGTTTAGTATTATATAAAATTATCAATACTCCGGTAAACCACTATTTTTGTGCACTTTTAATAATAGCTTGATGGCTTTGGAACTAAAAAATGAAGTACTAAATTCGATGATCAATTTGCTACTGCAACATAAAGCAGAGTTAATTTCTGTAAATGAGCATGATATGATTGGGGCAGATAACTCAGATGTAGCGCTGTATGACCGATTGAGGATCGATGAAAAGAAATTCAAAGGGATGATCCAATCGTTATCTGATACTATTGGTAAAAAAGATCCCGTAGGAATAGAGCGATACCATTACCAACATGGGCAAGGGTTAAAAATAGTAAACAGATCTGCGCCCTTTGGTACCATACTCATCATTTACGAATCCAGACCAGATGTAACTATTGAAGCTGCAGCATTGGCATTTAAAGCGGGTAGTAAAATACTTTTAAAAGGTGGCAAAGAAGCCAGAAACTCTAATTTATTTTTGGTATCACTTTGGCAACAGGCGTTAATGGAAAATAATCTAAAAACCGATTTGATTCAATATCTTGATTACAGCAGGGAGCAAACTAATGACCTTTTACGATCTTCTAAAAAGAAAATAGATTTAATAGTACCCCGGGGTGGTGATGGATTGATAGAAATGGTAAAGTCTCTAGCCTCAGCACCGGTATTGGTGAGTGGTAGGGGTAATAATTTTATTTATGTACACGAGGATGCAGATTTGGATAAAAGTGTAGAGATTATTTATAACTCCAAATTGAATAAAATAAGTGTTTGCAACGCTACAGATAAAGTACTTTTCAATAAAAACCTTCCGGATTATCAGTCATTTATTAAAAGAGTAAGTCAAAAATTGATTGACTCAGAATGCGAGGTAATGGCAGATAGTACTTTTTCAAAAATAAGTATGATAGGAATACCGATCAATGATGATGAAAATATCTTGTACGAAGAATTTCTTTCTAAAAAAATTATGTTTTCTTTGGTAGATTCATTGGATGAAGCCATTGGAGTGATTAATAAATATTCAGGAGGGCATACGGCTGTAATATTAACAGAAGATAATTTTTCGGCGGCGAAATTTATGGAAGAAGTAGACGCTGCATCTGTGATCCATAATGCATCATCAAGATATACTGATGGCGGACAATTTGGATTAGGTGCCGAATTAGCCATAAGTACTGATAAATTGCATCACAGAGGACCTCTGGGTCTCGATCACCTCGTGACCAATAAGTGGTATGTGTATGGAGATGGCCAGATAAGAGAATAAATTTATGACTAAAAAGCGAATCGTAATAAAACTGGGAAGTACCACCCTTACTCAGGGAACTTCAAAAATTTCCAGGGGTAAACTCGAAGACTTGGCCCGGCAAATAAATGCCTTGATGGATGATCATGAAATCGTGATCGTTACATCCGGAGCTATTGCTGCAGCCAAGCATTATATAGAGCTTACCAGGGGGAATGCCATTGCTGTAAAGCAAGCTTTGGCTGCCATTGGCCAGCCCGTACTGATGCGATTTTATCAGGAAGTATTCAATGATTATAGTATTAAGATTGGTCAGTGTTTGTTGACCTATCGCGATTTTGAGAATGATTTGTCCCGGTCTAATACGTTAGATACTATCAATACCCTTCTTGCTAATGGCTATATTCCGGTGATTAATGAAAATGACACCATTGCTACTGATGAAATCAAATTTGGCGACAATGATAAACTGGGGGCACTGGTAGCTGCATTACTTAAAGCGGATCTTTTAATACTGGCCTCTGATATTGATGGAATATATGATGGGGATCCTAAATCTAGTACTCAGGCAAAACTAATAAAAGAAGTAAAAGACATTGACGCTCTTGCATATCTGCAGAATGGAAGTAGCGTATCGTTTTTGGGCACTGGAGGTATAAAATCCAAATTGGAAGCTGCACGAATCTGCCAATCAAATAATGTGGAAATGTGGATCGTAAATGGAAGTAAAGACGAATTTGTTAGATTGGCTTTAGAAGGTAAAATTGAATTTACCAAGGTATTGAGGAATGGATAAGTTTGTATTTGGTTACAAACGGTTACAACCGAAATTAAATGATTATTTTTAGATAGTCGAGACACACTAAATGTACATTTGTGATTTCATATACTTAGATTATTTAAACTAATGTCAACATTAAATACCCGACTTCATCTAGCAGAAGAATATGTTCAATTCACCAATAAAAATATATTCCTTACGGGAAAAGCGGGCACTGGTAAAACTACTTTTCTTCGAAACCTGAAGAAATCTTCTAATAAGAGAATCGCTGTAGTAGCTCCTACCGGCGTGGCTGCCATCAATGCAGGTGGAGTCACTATTCATTCATTTTTTCAAATATCTTTTGGGCCATTTATTCCCAACCTACCCGATAAAAAGGAGTTTAAATATTCTTCGGAAAAAATTAGAACCATTCGCGGATTGGATTTATTAGTGATAGATGAAATCAGTATGGTGCGCGCTGATCTGTTAGATGCAATTGATGCAGTGCTCAGAAAATTTAGAAATCGATTTAAACCATTTGGGGGGGTCCAGTTACTGATGATTGGAGACTTACACCAACTTGCACCTGTAGCCAAAGAACAAGAATGGAACCTATTGAAAGAACATTATTCCAGCATTTATTTTTTTGATAGTCTTGCCTTGAAGCAAAGTGATTTTATCACTATTGAACTCACTCATATTTATAGGCAATCGGATGAAGTATTCATTAATTTATTAAATCAAGTCAGAGATAAGAAACTTAATCAAAATGGGGTAGAGCTTCTAAATGCAAGATACCGTCACCAACTCAAGCCGGAAGACACCAAGGGATATATTCACCTCACGACGCATAATTATTCAGCACAGTCCATCAATAAGGAAAGGCTCGATCAATTGAATGATAATTCGCATTTTTTTAAAGCTGATATCACAGGAGATTTTCCAGAACATATGTATCCTAATGACGCGAATCTCGAATTAAAGGTAGGAGCCCAGGTGATGTTTGTTAGAAATGATCCAGGCAGAGAAAAACTTTATTTTAATGGCAAGCTGGGAGTAATACGTAATATAGAAGATGAAATCATTTCAGTGAAGGGCGACCATGACGAATTTGAAGTACAAGTAAGTAGATCTGAATGGCAGAATATTAAATATACCTTGAATGAATATAAAGAAATGACAGAGCAAATCGTCGGGTCTTTCATTCAATTTCCACTAAAGACGGCATGGGCCATTACTATTCATAAAAGCCAGGGACTCACTTTTGAGCACGCTATAATAGATGCTCAGGCCTCTTTTGCTCATGGGCAGGTATATGTCGCATTGAGTAGATGCAAATCACTCGAGGGACTTATTCTGAGTAGCCCTATTTCATCAGAAAGTATAAAATCAGATGAAACCATTCATACTTTTAACGAAGCAACGAAAGAAGTGGAATTAAATGAGTCTGGATTAAACGCGGCCAAAAGACAATCACAAATAGAATGGATAAATGATTTATTTGATTTTAGTTCGATTAGAAAATCATTACATAGATTGGCTGCTACCCTGGACACTAACCAGGAAAAAGTAGGGGCAGAGCCCCTCCAGCTGATGTCGACTATAATAGAGAACTTTTACAATGGAATAGATCTGGTAGTAAAGAAGTTCGCAACCCAATTGCCCGCATATTATGAGGGGAATATGTTGCCTGAAGAAAATGAAGAGTTACAAGAAAGAATTAAAAAAGGATCAGTTTATTTGGCTGACAAGCTTAGTTTATTAGTTTATACTCCTTTGGAGAGAATCGATCTGGATACAGATAACAAGGAAATCACAAAATCACTGGAAGAGATCAGAAATGTAAACCGAAGAATCATTTTTGAAAAGAAAATGGTATTAGATGCGTGTACAAAGAATGGTTTTGAAACAGTGCGGTTTTTGCAAGCCAAAGCAAATGCTGCGATTGATTATGAAAATGTAAAAAACGAGAAGAAAAAGAAAACCTCTTTTAAGCCGGGAGAGTCAATTTCGGGCAAGGCCGGACATCAAAGTTTATATCAGATACTTAAAGAGTGGAGGGATGCCGAGGCTGATGATCGTCAAATTAATCGATACCAAATACTTTCTCAGAAAACTCTTAAACACCTTAGTGAAGAATTGCCAGGAAACCTTCTGGATTTATCAAAAATTCATGGCATCGGAAAAATTAAATTGGAGCAATTTGGAGAGCAACTTATTTCCATTATAAAAGAATTCTCTGAAAGTGATAATCTGTCTTTACATGAAGAATCACAAAAAATCGATGTGGTACTCCATCCAAAATTGGTTAAAGGCGAAACTCAAAAACTTTCCTATGCCCTGTTTAAAGAAGGACTTTCTATACCCGAAATTGCTCAAGCCAGGAAATTGAGTGTATCTACTATTGAAACCCATTTTATTCAATTTGTGAAAAACGGCAGTATAGATATTCGAAAAATAATGTCAGGAGAAAAAGCAGATAACCTGGTCAGGTTTTTGATGAATAATAGCAGTAAAACGATGACTCAACTGCGTGAAGATCTTGGTGCGGAGTATAGCTATGGAGAAATTCGTTTAGGTTTGGCATCATTAGGATTATAACTTTGCGATTTATGAAGTCTGACATTCACACACGAAAGGATATAATTTCTTTAGTAGATTCATTTTATTACAGAGTGAAAACGAATCCCATTATTGGGCCCATATTTACGGATGTGGTAAAATTAGATTTTAATTTACACCTACCCATAATGTATGATTTTTGGTCAACCGTATTATTAAGTGAACAGTCATACTCCGGAAATCCCATGGAAGTGCATCTTAAACTAAGTACCATTACTCCATTGTATAAAACTCATTTTGATGAATGGCTTAGCTTATTTATCGAAACAGTAGATGATTTATTTGTCGGAGAGAAAGCAGAAGAAGCTAAGTATAGAGCAAAAAATATTGCAGGGTTAATGCAACACAAAATCGATAAAACAATTCGCCAAATTTGAAAATTGTATCAGTGAATAATATTCACCGTACCCTGTTTATTGTATTTTTTTCCAGCTCTATCTATTATTCTTAAAGCATACACATATACACCAGAGTTCAGCGACTTGCCCGATAAAGTACCATCCCAGCCAAAATCTTCATTGGTAGAAGAATAAATTTTTTCGCCCCATCTGCTATATATAGAAAGATCGAAATATGCTATACCAGGGAAATCAGGTTTGAAAAACGGTCTAAAAACATCATTGATCTGGTCACCATTGGGAGTGATTATATTGGGTAGGAAAATTCCATCCGAGCAATCTTTTTTTACTACACGGTAAGATTGATTTACCGTGGTGCCACATGTTGTAGAAATCTGAGCTTTATAACTTCCCGGAGAACTAATCGCTATTTCAGGAGACTCGCTACCATTATCCCACCTTACCTGTTCATTGACTAGATGAATACCACTTTTTAACAGTAAAGTTTGATCAGGACAAATGCTTGTATCCATAATAGGCAAATCGATATCCCTTCCATTATTATTCCCAAATGATCTAACCTGGAATCTTTTATTGGCAAGGCATGATGCTGAATATTTTATAGTTAATTCCACCTTTTGATCTGTAAATACGGTATAGGTGGAATTAGTTGACCCATCATTCCATTCGTATTTCAAATTTTCTGGCAATGATTTTGTAGCATCTAGAATCAATGTATCCGATACACATCTTGATGTATCATTTAGTGCAATCTCCATTTTTACCAGTACCACATCATCTATTGCATAATTGGCGATCAAACCATTGGGGAAGTTGGGATTGGTCTTTCCATTAACCAAAATATTTGTACTTGCGTCATTCCTGAAGTTTCCGATGATCATATATTGTTCATTGCCCGAGGCTATAAAGCAGCTACTGACTTTATGCCATTGGTAGTCTGGAGTTAACTGGCTCACTATAATAGGTTTTACAGAGAAAAAATTTCGTGGGATGTCGAAATCAAAAATGGGTATTTCATTGGTAAAGGCTACATCCTGAGCATCAGTAAAGACAGTATTTACTAGCTTATAGTTTGGAAAAGTATCCACCGATCGAACCATCATTTCAAAATAATACGGTTTATTAGCTTCCAGCTTTTGGAGAAGCTTAATAGCTAAATATAGCCTGCCACTATAAATAATATCATCAGCGAAACCTTTGTAATAGGTTTCTATATATCCACATTGACTATTATTGATGCCTTGTTTCTGATCACGAATGAATCTCCACCAATCTACGTATGGGCAAAGATTGGAAAGATCTATTTTATTATTTTGCGGTACAAACCAATGCGCTATAGAAGCTACTCCATTGCAGTTGAATACTTCCCCGAAATCGCCATTGGGTACCAGGTTTTCCTGGGCAAAAAAGATGGTGGATCTAAGGAATAACAATATGGGAAAAATGCTGCGCATAATATTTGCATGTTAAAGTTACCCAAAAATGCATTTATGAAAGTGAGATCGACATAAAGTGAATTAGTTGTAATTTAAAGTTTTATAAAACAGAATTAATGTCAGATTTTAAAAATAAGACCATTTTTATTACCGGCGGCAGCCGCGGCATAGGTAAAGCTATTGCCTTGCGGATGGCAAGGGAAGGTGCCAATATTGTTATTGCTGCAAAATCAATAGAGGAGAATCCTAAAATTCCAGGCACTATTTATTCAGCTGCTAAAGAAATTGAAGCAGCCGGAGGTGAGGCTTTGCCTTTACAGGTAGACATTCGATATGAAGACCAGGTAGAGGGTGCTATTAAAAAGACGGTAGAGACTTTCGGAGGCATTGATATTTTGATCAATAATGCAAGTGCCATTTCACTTACAGATACTGCCCATACAGAGATAAAGCGATACGACCTGATGCATCATATAAATGTGAGAGGTACTTTTATGACTACCCGGTATGCCCTGCCATTTTTAAAAAAGTCTGCCAATCCGCATATTTTGGTTTTATCACCACCGATATCGCTTGACCCCAAATGGTATGAGTCATATTTGGCATATACTATGTCTAAAATGAATATGAGCATGTGTGTACTTGGCTGGGCTGCAGAATTTAAAGACAAGATTGCAGTTAACGCTTTGTGGCCACGTACCACTATTGCTACAGCTGCTGTAAATAACCTTTTAGGTGGTGACCAAATGATAAAGATGTCACGTACACCAGAAATACTTGCTGATACTGCGTATTATATTTTTTGCAGAAATGCAATTACTTGTAGTGGCAGATTTTGTATAGATGAGGAAATATTGAAGGAAGAAGGCATTACAGATTTTTCAAAGTATGCAGTAGATCCAAATTCAGAACTGATGCCAGATTTATTTTTATAAATCATTCATCTATCTTTCCAGCTTGCCTTACATTTTTACCTACCCGATTGGTTATGTCGTCTCCCAGGTCCTCCCGGGCTAGCTCTGCTACCTGCTGTAATTCATTTACTATTTCCGGATATAGCTCCTGTACATCATAGCGTTCTCCCGGATCTCTACGCAGATCATATAATGCCAGGCTTACTTCTTTTTTTTCATCTGTAGCGCCAGGAAATCCATCTTTGCCCGGTAGAAAGCCTTCGTAACTTCTGGAGGTATGGGGTAGCATGAGTTTCCAATCATCTCTTCTCACCGCCTTGAGCGAGTTTCTGTTGTAATAATAATATAAATATTTGCGGGGTGTTACATCTTGGCCTTTTAATAAGGGCAGAATGTCTACCCCATCGATTTTATTTTCCGGCAATTTCAAATTGCAGAGAGAAGCTATAGTAGGAAATATGTCTATGGTGGCGGTGAGTTTATTACAAACCACTCCGGCAGGTATCACCCCAGGCCATTTTATAATGCAAGGTTCACGCTGGCCACCTTCCCATACAGTTCCTTTACCTTCTCTAAAGCCACCAGCTGATCCTGCATGATTTCCAAAATTGAGCCAGGGTCCATTGTCACTGGTAAAGATGATCAACGTGTTTTTTTCAAGCTTTAGTTCTCTCAAGATCTTCTCTATTTCCCCAATTGACCAATCCACTTCCATTACGACATCACCATATTCCCCTTGCTTGCTTTTTCCTTTGAAGTCAGGAGATGCGGCTATAGGAACATGCACCATACTGTGGGGCAAATACAAAAAGAAAGGATTATTCTTGTTGGACTTTATAAATGATATTGCTTTTTCTGTATACTTTTTTGTGAGAAGTCCTTGATCTTCCAAAGTCCTGACCTCTTCTGATTTATCATTATTGGTAATCAATGGCAGGGGTGGAAAGCGAAACTTATTTTGTTGTTCAGTAGCCGGTTTTCCATCAAACCAAACAGGCCACATATCATTGGAGTAGGGTATTCCATAGTAAGAATCAAAACCATGCTGCAACGGAAGAAATTTTTTATTATCACCCAAGTGCCATTTACCAATGATACTGGTTTGATATCCTTTTTGTTTTACTAGTTCGGCCAGTGTAGTTTCTGAGCTATTAATTCCGATTTTACTATTTGGAAATAAAGCACCTGAAAACCCAATTCTATTAGGATAACAACCGGTTAATAAAGCTGCCCGGGATGCAGAGCATACTGCTTGCACCGAAAGAAAATTGGTGAAGCGCATACCTTCTCTGGCTAACCGATCAATATTCGGAGTCTGATATTCAAGGTTTCCATTTACACCGATATCACCATAACCCATATCGTCAATATAGATAAGTATTATATTGGGTAAGTTCGATTTTCTGTTAAGTATTATAAATGATAAAACAGGAATTGTAAATAGTATGAGGAAATATTTTTTCATTGATCGTTAATATTACAAATTTGATGACTCGTAAAAAATATTTAATATTCTAAATTAGTAGAAATCTACCATTTTAATAGTAGTCCAAAAGAATTATGTGGTCAAAAAAGAAATAAAGGATTATTTTGAAATCAACATAAGACATGATCCTATGCTAACGAAGGGTATTGATTATCTTTGTCGCCCTCATGAAGGTATCCCTCACAAAGAGTTCAGCGCTTCGGGTTTCTGGAATCAAACCTAAGATTTTACCCAATAATGCCCGATTTTATTCAATTAACAGGGGAGCGATACCTGCCTTAAAACTAGAACTGACTTTTCCCGCGGGTAGGCCATTTGAAAAAAAACAAGGTGTAGCGGCGGCAACATTACTATTACTCAAAGGAGGCACAAAATCCAGGTCTGCTACAAAGCTGGCTGAAGGATTTGATCAATGGGGTAGTTCAATCAATTTCGACTTTTATATCGATACAGTTGGTATCAAACTTTATACATTAGAAAAATATCTGCCCAAAGCATTAGCATTACTGATAGAACAAATCACCGAACCGAGCTTTCCCCTACCTGAACTAAAGCTTTACCAACGACAACAAAAGGAAAAATTAAGATCAGATGAAACCAGGGGTGATGTGATTGCTTACAGGACATTTACTGAGCATTTATTTGGCTCATATCATCCATATGGATATAATAGTACAATTGCTTCAATTGATGCTCTGACTCAAGCTGATCTTCGAAACCATTTTCAGGATTGCTATCAAATGAGTAGTTGCAATATTTTTCTATCAGGTGGATTCAGCGATGTATCAGCAGAACTGGTAAAAAATTCTTTAGGTAGCATTATTTCTGCTAAATATAAATTCAAGAAACCGAAGGCTGTAAAGTTGAAGCAAGTACATGGTGAGATCCATATCCAACGATCAGATGCTATTCAGACATCTATTAGGATCGGTCGCACTATGTTTAGCCGGAACCATCCAGACTTTGTACCCATGTATGTATTTAATACTATTTTGGGAGGATACTATGGTTCAAAATTGATGCAAAATCTTCGGGAGAAAAAAGGCCTCACGTATCATATTTATTCTAGTATGGATACTTTTATGATGGATGGATACTTTTTGATTTCAACGGAGGTGGATAAAGAGCGTACTCATCTGGCTATCACCGCTATATACAAGGAGATAGAGAAACTCAAAACCAAATTGATATCCACCGCTGAACTGGCTTCTGTAAAAAACTATTTAATGGGAAATTTTTTAAATTACTTAGAAAACGCGTTTGGCTATTCAGAGCTGGTAAGAATGATGAGCTTAGAAGGTGGCTCCGAAACTTATAATCAATTAGTTGAAGGCGTAGAAAAAATTAGTTCAAAGCAGATTTTAGAGGTTGCAAATAAATATTTTCAGGAAAAAGATCTTAGCTTGGTGACAGTCGGTCAATTTTAACTTAAATTATTGAAAATAAAATGCTTAGCTCGACTTGTATTGCTAATATATTTTAGTTCCTTTGCGTTCAAATCCCGTAATTTTCGAGTTTTTACAAATTAGGCAAAGTTTTTGCTCTTAACAAATTTTAGGATACGATAACGAATGAAGTGGTTTAATTTTTTCTCACAGGAATTGGCAATCGACTTAGGTACAGCCAACACATTGATAATGCAAAATGATCAGATTGTGATCGATGAGCCATCTATTGTGGCCATCAATCGCAAAACTGGTGAAACTATTGCTGTAGGCTCCAGAGCCATGCAGATGCATGAAAAAACACATGAAAACATCAAGACTATAAGGCCACTTAAAGATGGAGTGATAGCTGATTTTCAAGCAGCTGAAAAATTGATAGAGGGACTCATCAATATGATTGGGACCAAACGCAGTTTTTTTACCCATTTAAAAATGGTGATTTGTATTCCATCTGGCATTACAGAAGTAGAGAAAAGAGCAGTCTTTGACAGTGCAGACCATGTAGACTCTAAAGAGACCTATCTTATCCACGAACCAATGGCAGCAGCTTTGGGTATTGGTTTGGATGTGGAAGAGCCTGTAGGCCATATCATTATAGATATTGGAGGCGGAACTACGGAAATTGCCGTGATTGCCATGTCTGGCATAGTAACCGATCAATCCATACGCACGGCAGGTGATGAGTTTAATTACGATATCATGGAGTATATGAAGCGCGCACATAATATACTCATCGGCGAACGCACTGCCGAGCAGCTAAAAATTAATGTAGGCTCCGCTCTAAAACAATTGGAAAATGCCCCAGATGACTATCCTGTAAATGGCCGGGATTTAATGACAGGTATTCCTAAGCAAATCACAGTTGGCCACGCTGAAATAGCTACAGCACTGGACAAATCTATCCAGAAAATAGAAGATGCCGTACTTAGAGCATTGGAATCTACTCCGCCTGAACTGGCAGCGGATATTTATAAAAATGGCTTATATCTTACCGGGGGTGGAGCTTTACTCCGGGGTTTAGACAAGAGGTTATCCGCTAAAACCAAGCTTCCTGTACGGGTAGCTGAAGACCCTTTAAGGGCTGTGGTAAGAGGCACCGGACTGGCTTTAAAAAATTCAGATCGATATTCTTTTTTGATTGACCGGAAAAGTGTCTGATCTTAGCACCGGAATATGCAAAATCTGCTTGCTTTTTTTTACCGGTATGCCTTCGTTTTTTTGTTTCTCTTATTAGAGTTTATAAGTATTCGACTTATTGTCAACAGGAATGACATTCAGCGAGAAATTTATTTAAACTCTTCCAGTATTCTTAGTGGCAAAATGTATGAGCGAATAGGTAAAATCAAAAGCTATTTTGGGCTTCAAGAAGTTAATGATGGCCTCGCCGCTGAAAATGCTGCTCTACGGGCTAAATTGGCAGACATACAATTGCAAACAGCTGGCAGAGTTGATTCTGTACTAGATACTACGACTCATCAGCGGTTTGTATTATTACCTGCTCAAATTGTCAATAACTCGATTGAATTGACTAATAATATGATTACCATCAATAAGGGCTCTTTAGATGGAGTAAAAAAATATAGTACGGTAGTAGAGTCAAACGGTATCATTGGTTTTGTGACTCAGGTCGGTTCAAGGTATTCATCTATAATGTCTGTATTAAATAGTAATGCCCGAGTAAGTGTGATGGTTAAAAGATCTGGCTATATAGGCAACCTGGTATGGGATGGCAATTCTCCATTATTAATGAATATAGAAGCAATTCCTAAACATGGAAATGTACAAATAGGAGATACCATTGTTACCACAGGATTTTCTCACTTTCCTAAGGGGCATCCGGTAGGTTTAGTCACCAGGGCTTTCGTGCTGCCCGGGGAAAACTTTTATTTAATTCAAACTAAATTATTCAATGATATTGCTAAGGCCAATTATGTGTATGTAGTAGATGATCTGCATCGAACGGAAATAGACAGTCTTAGCCAACACACCAAAGAATGAATTCAGCCATATTAAAACATATTCTTCGATTTGTCTTTCTATTTCTTTTCCAGGTATTGGTATTAAAGCAAGTGCATTTGTATCTGGGCTCGTTTAATTATATTTCGATGATAATTATGCCACTATGGATCATACTATTGCCCGTTAACCTGCCCAGGTGGCTATTGGTAATTCTGGGTTTTGCAACAGGAATTGCAGTTGATTGGTTTTATGACTCCCCGGGAGTACATGCCAGTGCTGGTACCTTTCTTGCATTTATAAGACCATTTATACTGGATTATATGGAACCCAAAGGGGGCTACAACCGAATACCAATACCCAGTAAATTTCATTTAGGACTCAATTGGTTTGTGACTTATGCCAGTATTTCTTTACTAGCCTATTTATTATTCTATTTTTCAATGGAAGTATTCACTCCGGTGCATACGCTTACCATCCTGTTAAAGACAATTTTCAGTTTTATACTTTCCATATTACTTGTGCTTTTATATATGTTTATCTTTGATCCTGAATGAACAAAGATTCCAGATATATTATACAAGCGGTCATACTGATTTTAGGAGGAGTATTATTGTTTCAGGCTTTTTATATTCAATTTTTAGATAAAGACATTCGCAACAAAGCAAAGGTTGCTGCACTTGAAAAAGCTGTATCCTATCCTGCACGAGGTGCTATTTACGATCGTAACGGAAAGCTACTGGTTTATAATAATCCCGTCTATGATATCAATGCCTTGTATCGAAAGATTGATAAGAATATTGACACGGCACAGTTTTGCAGCCTGTTAGGTATTGACAAGGCTACTTATATAACTGAATTAAATAAAGATTGGGCGAGTAAGAAATTTTCAAAAAGCAAGCCATTTCCCTTTATAAAAGGAGTGACTGTACCCCAATATGCTAAGTTTCAGGAAATGATGCATGAATTTCCGGGATTTTCTTCTACGTTGCGCTATATAAGAGGGTATCCAAGGCCAATAGCAGCCCATGCCATGGGTTATATAAGCGAAGTGGATCAGGCCGAGGTAGAAAAATCAAACGGGCTTTATGAAAGCGGTGATTATAAGGGCACCAGTGGTATTGAGAAAGCTTACGAATCACAATTAAGAGGGGTCAAAGGATTTAAATTTTTATTGAAAGATAATCTCGGCGTCACAGTGGGTTCATATAAAAATGGGACTCAGGATTCTGCGGCGCAAAGTGGTGATGAACTGATGGTTTCTTTAGATGGGGACTTACAGGAGTATGGGGAAAGACTCATGCAGAACAAGCTTGGCTCTGTAGTAGCCATTGAGCCTTCTACTGGTGAGATACTCTGTCTTATCAGTGCTCCTACTTACGATCCTAACCTACTTACTGTAGACAGAGACAGAGGAAAATATTTTTCTGCTTTAATCCAGGACACTCTGAAACCATTATTTGACAGAACGGTGCAAGCACAGTATCCACCCGGATCCATTTTTAAAACAGTGGTAGCTTTAGCCGGCATGCAGATGGGTGTTATCAATCCCAATACGGGCATTTATTGCAATGGTAGCTATACCATGGGGCGAGTATATAAATGTACTCATGCCCATGGCAATATTCCGAATGTAATGGAGGCCATCGGTCATTCCTGCAATGTATATTTTTATCAAAAGATCCAGGACATCATGAATAAATATGGATCAAACAATCCTGGAAAAGGCATTGATGAATTTGCAGATTATATGAGACAATTTGGCTTGGGCAGGACGCTGGGTATTGATTATTTTAATGAGCTTACGGGTACTATCCCCTCTGATGCCTTTTTTACCCGGGTATACAAGACACCCAATTGGAAAGCAGCTTATGAAATTTCCATTGGAATTGGGCAGGGAGCTATTCAATTGACCACTGCACAAATGGCAAACCTTTGCGCGGCAATAGGAAATGAGGGCTGGTGGATCACACCACATTTTTTCAAAGGAGTAATAAAAAATAATACGCTTTATCCACAAACAAAATTTTTAACTCCTCATAAAATTGATATTGATAAAAAATTCTTTGATATCACTGTAGACGGAATGGGAAGAGCGGTAACAGATGGGACAGCCAGAATTGCAGCTATCAAGGATATAACTATATGTGGAAAAACAGGTACAGCTCAAAATCCTCATGGTGCGGATCATTCTGTTTTCTGCGCATTTGCTCCCAAGGATAATCCTAAAATAGCAATTGCTGTCATAGTAGAAAATGCAGGCTTTGGTGCCACTTATGCTGCTCCCATCGCAAGCCTCCTGATCGAAAAATACATTAAGGGTAGTATAGACTCTTCCAGGATATGGCTGGAAGAAAGGACATTAAAACAAGACCTGATACACAGGACAAATGCTAAGCCATAATTCATTTATTTCATTTCTGATAAATCTCTTTTAATAATTCAATTTCTTGCCCATGGAAGCAACTTTTAAAATTTGGAAATCAAGCAGAAAGCTGAGTGTTCAGTTTTTTGAAAATTATACACTGGATCAGCTCAATAAAATTCCAGCAGGATTTAATAATAATTTGATCTGGAACATAGGACATATCATTGTAACTCAACAAAGTCTCGCCTATCTGCTTTCCAGTCTTCCAATGCATATTTCCAGCGAATTATTAGCAAAGTATCGATCAGGAACGAAGCCAGCAGAATTTGTAGAATTAGAAGAGGTAAATGAATTGAAAGAATTACTTTCTTCTCTGGTAGATTCTACCATCGGGGATTTTAATGATGGGAAGTTTCTGACCTATATCGAGAAGACTACCAGTACTGGATTCCATTTGGCGAATATTCAAGATGGATTTCAGTTTAATAATTATCATGAAGCTTTGCATTTGGGCTATATGATGAGTATTCGAAAAATGATATAGGATTACTAAAAGAGCCGAGAATGGGATTTGAACCCACGGCCTGCTGTTTACGAAACAGCTGCACTACCCCTGTGCTATCTCGGCTGAAATTCAAAATTAATGATGGGTTGAATTTAGTATAAAATATCAATTAGTACATGGCGATTTTAATCTTCAATCTCTCCATTATTTTTTGCTGCCAAAAAAGCCTTATTCATCCGTTCAAAAAAAGCAGTAGTTGGGCCCTGGCATAGATAAACCTGGTTTCCGTTTTGCCGTGAAAGTGGCATATCGAGTTCCCACACTTTTTCTATTTTTTGAAAAAAACCGGCCATATCATCACCTAATTCATCGTTCACATAAATCAATGTTTGGAAATGAGATGGTATTGAATCTGGTAACCAATAGCGGTAGCTATCACTGAAACAGATCACTTCTGGTACCCTGTATTTTTTACCAAAATGTTCGATAGCACCAGCCTGCCCATAACTGTCTGCATATATAGCTGCTGTAGATTTATCGGGGATAGCCTGCCATGTTTTGCCAACTGCTTCGGAGATTTCTTCCCAACCCAACATATCCGCAAAATCTTGTGGCAGGGTGTGATACTTGCCGTCTTCCCATCGAAGTGAGCCTTGTAGCCCGGGTATTCTTACGGTATTTTGAACTATACGAGCTTCTTTTTCGGGTGAAAAAATGGGCAGTAATACCGGCATGATTAAAATTCCCAGGAAAAGGGCGAAAGCTGGAATTGCATAACGCAACCAGCGCATTTTATCCATAGTTAGCTGTTCCCAAAAGGCAGCTCCAGAAGCCAACAGAACAGGGTAAGCACCAATCGAATAGTAACTTTTAGCGCTAAAAAACAATAACACAACCAAGACTGTCAGATACATCAAGCCAAAGATTCGAAACGGTTGCCCCCTTTTTGAGAACAACAAAAAATACAGCCCTCCCAGCCATATAGGAAGTACTGGAATATGAAATAGTAATTGGTCTACGAAAAAGCCACTAAGCGTAACATTAGCAAATTGAGTAGCAGCCAGTTCACTCATATGGCGGACTACGGGGAACCCATGATCCCATTGCCAGTATAAATTTGGCGAAAAAATAAGCAGTGCCAGGCTCATGGCCAGCCATAATTTTTTATCCATAAAAATGTGTCGCTGCCTCTTTAACAGCAGCCCTGGCAACATGGCGAACAGAAAAATCAGGACTGTGTACTTGTTGAGTAAGCCAAAACCAGTCGCTACACCAAACCCGACAATCCACGATGAATTTTGCGTTTTTAAGTATTTCAGAAAAATCCATGATAATAAGGTCCAAAAGAAAATATCAAAAACTACAGGTTGGAATAACATACTAGGCCGTAGATACGCCCCAGATAGTAACCCAGCCAAGCCGATGATGATAATGGCGAATTTGCCCGATGGTTGACCTACGCCCTTTGGCATAAATTCCATTGCCATGAGAGCCGTAATGACCACGGTGCCTGTACCAAAAAGTGTAGGAAGTAAGCGTACAGCTTCAACTGATCCGCCAAGCACATTCGATTCAAACCATGATACCCAGCTAATAAATGGTGGCACAGAGGCATATCCCCATGCGAGGTGACGGCCAAGCGAAAGATAAAGTAAAGCATCCCTGTGTAGAGACCAAAGGCCGTTAACATAAAGATGCAGCATGATTTTCAACACCACAAAAGCAGTTAGAAGATGGAGCCAGGTAATTTTTTTCATTACGGTCGGAGTGGTTGTTTGAAATAACAAATATAATTGCCACCACTATTTTTCTGGCTTTATTTGAGCCTTGTAAAAACAATCATGCAAATTTGTCCCAGCTGAATTTTATTTTTATTATTTACTTTGGGTAATAGTTGATTCAGGATTAGATAATCTATTCTCTTAATGTTCTGGTACTTCCATCATGAATCTTGTCAATTTTCCGCATCTATTTAAAGAACTAATGATGTAACTTAACATCAAATAAATCAACATGACTTCTGGATTTGAAAATAAAGTAGTTGTAATTACAGGGGCTGCTTCAGGTTTAGGCAAAGCTATTGCTATAAAAATGACCAACTCAAATGCACATCTTGCCTTGATAGACATTAACGAGGAGTCTTTAAATAAATTGAAAGTAGAGTTATCAAAAGGACATGAAAATGAACGATTCCTTACCTACACGCTCGATATTACCCATGAAATGGATGTAAAAAATGCAATCGATCAAATTGAAAATAAATGGGGCAAGATCGATATTCTGATCAATTGCGCTGGTATTACTGGTATGACTAATATGAAAAGCCATGAGACCAATACTCAAAATGTCAAATCAGTATTCGATATTAATTTTATGGGTAGCTACTATACTTCAAAATATGTTTTACCCATCATGCTAAAGAAAAATTTTGGCCGCGTACTGCACATTGCTTCTATTGCTGGAAAAGAGGGTAACGCTGGTATGTTAGCATATTCTGCCTCCAAAGCAGCTGTGATAGCGATGGCTAAAGTGCAGGGTAAGGAATACGCCGATACCGGAATTACCATCAACGCTTTGGCGCCGGCAGTGATTCAAACTGCATTGGTAGATGGCATGCCTGCCGAGCAAGTAAAATACATGACCGATAAAATCCCCATGAAAAGATGCGGTACTTTAGAAGAATTTGCTCATATGGCAGCTTTTATAGTCTCTTATGAAAATAGCTTTACTAATGGATTTACATTTGATTTATCGGGTGGTCGGGCTACTTATTAATATGTAGAAAATGGAAAAGAGTATGAACCTGGAAAGAATTACCATCGGGGTAGTCGGGCTTGGCTTGATGGGATCCAGTATTTGTACTTGTCTATTGATAGCTGGTCATAAAGTGATAGCTATTGCTCCCTTACCAGAGGATTTAATTCATGCCGAAAATAGAATAAAGACTCATTTAATTAATTCAGAAAATGAAGGCCTTATTGATAAAGACCCTGGTGAGTACCTGAATAATTTCTTCCTATCAGAAGATTATTCAACATTAGCCAATTGTCTTCTCGTAATCGAATGTACCATTGAAAATATTGAAATTAAAAAAGCTGTTTATACTCAAACAGAGCAAGCAATATCTTCTGATTGCATTTTGGCCAGTAATACATCTGCCATTCCCATCACTGATTTACAAAAATTGACCAGGCATCCAAATCGATTTTTTGGGCTACACTGGGCTGAACCTGCTCATGTCTCCAGGTTTTTAGAGATTATCTGCGGTGATTTAAGCGATATTTCTTTGGGAGAAAAGTTGTATGATCTTTCTTCTCATTGGGGCAAAGAACCAATATTGGTAAGAAAAGATATTCGGGGTTTCATTACCAATAGACTGATGTATGCTATGTACCGCGAGGCTTTTTACCTGGTCGAAAATGGCTATGCAACCGTTGAAGACATTGATCGTTCCTGTCGCAATAATGCCGGATATTGGATGACCTTAGTAGGGATATTTGGATGGATGGATCTCACCGGGGTTCCAGCCTACCATACGGTAATGAAAGATTTATTTCCCACACTTTATAATGGTACAGAAGTGCCTGAGTTAATTGATGACATCGTAAAATCGGGTGGCAAAGGGGTTTCCAATGGTCACGGTTTTTATCAATATACTGAAGAGGAAGCAAGGAACTTTAAAGAAATATTTACTCAATTTAGTTTCGAAATTAGAAAATTAGCTCTCCGATATCCGTTCGATACTGTAAAGAAAAAATCAACATCCCATTCTTAATCCGGGTCTTTCCTAGGTAGCTAAAGGTGGCCCACCAGGTATGCTGAATGGTTTTTTGGCATTTTTATACTTAGTACGCAGGGCAGTGAATGAAGCAGTTAGATATTCTCCTAAAAATATTGATCCAGTGATCGCATCATCTTTTGCTATACCATTAAATAAATAAGTAATGGAGTCACCAGGTTTTCGCAAAACTGATCGCAATTTCACTTTATCCCCTTCTACCATTCCCAGTAATTCTGATTCTCCAAAATCAGCCTGGTGATTGCCTTGAATCCAGTTGCCATCCTGGTTTATATATAATGAATGATGACTCATACTTGAAAAATAGCTTACTTCAAGATCCCACTGGCCTGTAAGATTTACTGAAGGCGCCATCATTTCATTTGACTTCGCTGTACGAACAGTGGACAGTAATGAATATAGGCGATCGGCAACTATAGCAACTTGGTCCTCACGCATCTGGCTCGGTACTAGATTTATTGATGTAATGCCGTTGTTTGTTCGACTTCCAATTGCGATTCTTGGTTTTTTACGGGCAGTCTCTTCCGCTATTTCTTCTCCGGTTACTTTCAAATCGGCTGCATTCCACGAAATAGTAAGAATTGGAGCCAGGTTAGAGAGATCTGTAGGAGTGATAATTTCGGTAGAGATTCCAGGCACTTGTTTTACTTTGGCAGCAATAGTATTTAATCTATTCAACCAATTATTCCATTCCGCCTGGTGATCTCTTTTAATCCAGGTCTCTACAGCGGCTAACATGCCCATCATTTCTTCTTTGCCTACTTTATTATCTCTGCCCGGACCATGATGAGGAGCACTTGCTTGCCATGCTGACATCAATAAATTTTTTGGACCAAATATTAGCCCGGCGCACTGTGGGCCACAGATAGCCTTTCCACCACTATACACTACTGCCGTTGCACCTCGTGCTAAATGAACTGGGGGAATGGTGAGATTTTCCGCTGCTGCATCTGCCAATATGGGCACATCGTGAGGCTTTGCTATGGAGGCAATTACTTCTAAAGATAATGGTTGACCTTGATCGTGTGATGGCCCGGTCATGATATAGATGAGAGCTGTTTTTTTATTAATTGCTCTTTCAAGTTCCTGGGCTGTATTTACTTCAATAATAGTAACTCCCAGATTGCGTATGGCATGGTCGTATACATTTCTTGATTCACTGGGTATGATTACTTCTGTTTTTTCAAAACCAGTGAGATCAGGGATACGCAAAAGTTTTTCTGGATTTCCACCAGTGATACAAGCTGCAGCAAAATGTTTCATACCAGCCGCACAGCCTGATGAGACCATACCCCACTCGGTTTTGGTCAATTCGGCTAATTTCTTTCCTACACCCATAGCTAATTCGTCATATTGAACAAAATAACCAGTAGCTGCCTCCATTGCTTTTGACACTTCTGGTCGTTCTATAGATCCACCAATGATAGTGAATGTACCTCTGCAATTAATAATAGGCTCAACTCCAATACCCGAATAAATAGATTCTCCAACCAATTTATCTGCAGGCATATTAGTAGCTTCCGAAGCCCATATAGATTCCTGACTAGGTATAGCTCCCAAAAGAGGTAAAGCAGCCAGGTTGCGAATGATTTCTCTTCTTTTCATTTTCTATTAAAATTTTGAAATGAATAATCCATTTTGAAAGATATTGAATTTTTTTTTGAAATACTCAGGGAACGGCGGATGAAAATCATTTTACTATGGCTATTTTTAAAACCTTAGTATCGGGGCTTTCAAATCCATCTCCGGCACTAATCCAGGCTATATAAATCCCACTGGATATCCTACGGCCAAAACTATCAAATCCATCCCAGGTATAGGTACCCCCATTGGAACTTCCTTTATTTACTATGTTTCCGGCAAAGTCAGTGATTTTTACAAAACTATTTCTTCGCAGCCCTTGAATAGTAATAGGTCCGGTATACTCAGGTCTTACAGGGTTAGGGAAAGCAAATATGTCACTAAATTGATTACTCTTGCTTGCTCCTGTGGCATCAGTTCGAAGCGATTGCAAGCCGTTACCCGTGCCAATGTACATTTCGCCTGATTTCGTATTGTACCTCAAAGCAGTTATCAGATTGTCAAATAAAGGGCTATTGTCTTTAGTATATTTTGCTATTAATTGATCGCCTGCTGCGGATATTACTGTAATTCCGTTTCGGGTGCCAAACCACTTTCTATTCGCACCATCTACAGCTATACATTGCACATCTTCATTGTCTAATAAATTGGCTCCCAGGTCTAATTGGACAATCACTCTTTTTGATCCTTTGCACGATGCATCAAATACAGATTCTCCACATTCAAATACAAAAACTCCATTTGAAGTACCTAGCCATACACTGCCATCGAGGTCCGTTGTAATGGCATTAATGATATTACTGGTTATTACACTGTTTCCATTGTTAAATAACCTCATTTGATCATCAGCTGTACTAGTGATATTACTTCCGGGATTATAAACTAATACTCCCTGATTATAAACAGAAAACCAAATTTGCCCGGAGGAATCTGCTGCGCATGCAAGTAAGGTAGTATTGCTGGGTGTAGTAAAACTACTCCAGGTTCCATCTTTTTGGTATACAGATATTGGTTTCTCAGCAAGGTAGTTGGTCATCCATAAATTTCCTTTCTGATCATAGGTAAGACCACCAATTCGCGTTCGAGCCAAATCCCCAACAGCACCTTGCAGGCTACTATTGCTTTTATCAAATATTTTTATGGCGGGATCGTCAATATTAGTCATATCGCACTGCATCAGACCACCCCAAAAAGTACCAATGTATAAAATCCCGGTAACAGGATCGACGGCCATTTTATAAAGATCGACCAAATCAGCTTGCTGAATAGCCGGCTGATTGCCGCGATTGTACACTCTCCAGATACCTTCACTCAAAGAGAAGAATCCATCTCCTCTGAATAGATAACTGTTGGAGGCATCGATCCCTCCGGAAGCCACATATACATTATCATTTTTAAGAGCAATATCTGTGGAAAATGGTGAAAATGGAGTATTGAAATATTTAAAATTACACGCCTCAGTTATTTTATTATTGGATCTAAAAGCCTGAAACCTGTCAGCAAACCATCCTCTGCCCTTTTCATCTATTATCGCATAAATTGGCCTGGGCACACAAGATCCATTCAATGAGGATACCGTATTGTTTTTATCAATGCTATATAATTCTCCATCACAATTATTATTACAGGAGAATCCAACTAATAGCAAATCTGAATTACTACTCAAATATTCAATCGAATGCAGGCTGGAAGGTTCAGCAAATATCAAATTTTTAGTTGCCCCATCCCATGTATAAATATTCTTCCCCGACCCCAGGTACATTGTATTATTAAATACGGTCATTGCCTTGTAGGCACCAGAACCAAATGCATCGAGAAACTGCCATTGACCAAAATCCCCGGGATTTACTTTTGTTTTATCATTTTCTATCGCATACAACCCGCTCTCAGCAGCCGCATAAATTTTACTTTTATAAATGGTAATTTCATATACAGGAACTCCGGAAAAAGCAGAAAACCCGAATTCATTTTTTTTCAGATTCAATTCTACAATTCCAAACCCACAAGCCAAATAGGCAAAGTCGGAAGCCGGAGGAATAGTGATACGGGAAATAATTTTGTCTCCCAATATCCTGGTATTGCGCAGAATATCTGGTAGGTTTATTACCTCACTTGATTTTGGATCGTAAATGTCCAGGTTGCTGTTTTGATAAGCTATCACCAGTCGATTAGTACGCTGATCCCAGGCTAATGCCTGCACAGAAATATCACTAAGCCCTTCTACTTTAGTGATAAATCTTACTTCATCATTCGCTTTATTGATTTGGACTAGTCCGCCATTACTACCAAAAAAAATATAGTCAGGGCTTTGAGCTACAAAATTGCCAGTAGCATGCGACATATAACTCTTCCATTCACCGATACGCAGATCTGACTGAGCAAATCCGTTCATTACTACTGCAAAACAAAAAATAATAGCCTGGTAGGTTCTTCGCAATAAGTATTTATTTTTAATATGCAAAAATAGCAGCTAATCCACTAATACCTGGTTTTAAAATACTACCCCTAAAGGTGTTATATTCTTTGCAAAACAAACTTATTTTTGTTTTACTTTAAACCTTTATTAATATCTGATGTCTTAGTTTTAATTATATAAAATATTTTTGATATGAAAAATCTCATTAAATCTCTTTTTTTTATTCTGGCATCAACGATCTATTCATTTCAATTGATTGCTCAGTCAGATGACGCTACCGGGTTGCCCGGAGACAATTTTGACCTACAAGGTGCTTTAGAAATGTTTAAAAATGCAAATTCACCGGAGGAATTTGAAAAAATGATTAATACGCAAGACAATCATGTGAATAACCTGGACCTCAACGAAGATGGTGATATTGACTATATAAAAGTCATAGACAAATCGGAAGGGGATGAACATGCATTTGTATTGCAAGTAGCGATTTCGGCCAATGAAAATCAAGATATCGCCGTCATAGAACTTGAAAAAAATGGTAAAGAATCTGCCATCGTTCAAATAGTGGGTGATGAAGATATTTACGGTGAATCCCTTGTATTTGAGCCTAAAGGTGATGATGAAAATTCCACCAGCAAGCAACGAGGCCCACATGTATACTATAACTCTGATGACATTGTAGTGGTGAATGTTTGGTATTGGCCATCGGTTAGATTTGTTTATGGCCCCATATATCACCCTTGGGTTAGTCCTTTTCGATGGGCTTACTATCCTGCCTGGTGGAGACCCTGGAGACCAATGGCTTATACAGCATTTCATCCTTTTAGGATTAGATATCACACTGCTTTTGTAGCCGCACCATTTCACAGAACAGTCCGTGTTCATAAAATTTATACACCTGCCCGGGTAACATCTGTATCGGTTACTACCAGAAATAGATCTGCCGTGAATAATTATAGAGTAAATCGTAAGACGACTACGGTACACGCTACCAACGGTAACAGGACTGTAAAGGCTAAGAAGACTACTACTACTGTCACTGGCAAAAGAGGCAATAAAGTGAAAACCTCCAATACTAAAGTAAAATCAAACAGGAAACATAATTGATGGTACTGAATAATAAAAAATATCAACCTTTGAGGCTATTATAGTTTCAAAGGTTTTTAATTCAAAAGGAGGTCGTGATTAATTGTTTGATAATCAATTCTTCACATAGAGAAAGAAGGTTAGTTTTCTTTACTCCTGGTTCATTTTGAATTCAATTTTATATGTAACCGCATCCTCAGAAGGATACTTTTTAGAAGGGCTAATCACCAGAGATTCTGCTTGTTGTGACCAGGTTATTTTTTCAGAATTACCCAGCATTTCGATCTTTGATATTGCCCCATTTTTTGATAATAGTCCAAGCGATTTAACCATAATATTTTTATCCGGATTTCCCAGGGAGATGACATACAGATAGTCAGCCTTTGTAGTGAATCTTATATCCTGGGCAATAAATGGTTTCTTTTGGTCAGAAAAGCTACCACTTGCTGATTCAGTAGGACCTTCCCCATATACCTTCCAGGGCCGGGTGCCATATATTGCCTCACCATTTATTTCCAGCCATATTCCGGTGCCGAGTAATGTCTGAGTTTCTTCATCTGTAATTGTTCCATCTGGTCGTGGGCCTATATTTAATAATAAATTGCCGTTTTTACTTACTATATCTACCAGGTTAGTAATTACATATTTTGCATCTTTGAACGTATTACCAACTGCATATCCCCATGAATGATTGCCTATAGCATCGTCGGTTTGCCATGGGTATTTTTGAATCCCATCCAGTTTGCCTCTTTCGATATCCAATACCGCAGCATCTACAGGGTATGATACATTTTTATAGTTTATAGCCACACCTTTGTTCCATTCCAGGCCCTTATTATAGTAAAAAGAGGTGAATGATTTTCTATATGGCTCCAGCGCTGGTTGTTCTATCCACCAATCAAACCAGAATAGTTGTGGCTGATAATTATTTACCAGCTCCATATTTCTCATTAACCAGTCGTTCATGTATTCCGGAGTCATTGTTTCATCCTGCTCCCTTGCCGGGCCATAAAATTCGTTATTTGCCTGGCTCAAAATATCAGATTCAAACTTTCGACCACCATTCATAAACCACCAATGTTCTATTCTGTGCGAGGAAACACCAAATATCAATCCTTGTTTTTTTACTTCATTAGCTAGTTCTCCTACGATATCTCTTTTTGGCCCCATTTCAAATGCATTCCATTTTGATAAAGCTGATTTATACATTTGAAAACCATCATGATGTTCAGCTACAGGTACTACGTATTTAGCACCGGCTTTTTTAAATAAAGCTACCCACTGAACGGGATCGAATTTTTCTGCTTTAAACATAGGGATAAAATCTTTGTACCCAAATTGCGATTGACTTCCATAGGTTTCAATATGATGTTTGTATTCTTTGGAATCTTTTTGATACATATTCCTGGGGTACCATTCATTCCCAAAACCAGGTACTGAATACACTCCCCAGTGGATAAATATTCCAAACTTAGCATCTTTAAACCATTCGGGTACTTCGTAAGCCTTTAATGATTGCCAGGTTGGTTGAAATCTATTTTGACCTATAGTGAGATATTGAACTAATATCACAGCTATAATCATGATAAAAAGCTTTTTCATGTTCATTAATTTAAGTCATTTATTTAATATTATAATTCTATCAATCCTTTAATCATTCCATTATTAATATCTATCAAACTTTCAAAATCAGACACCATATTTTCAAAGGATACGCTATGGGTAATATATTGAAGAGGAGATATTAAACCTGATTTGATACATTTTATTACATATTCAAAATCTGCTCTCGTGGCATTCCGGCTGCTCATGAGGGTGGCTTCGCGTTTGTGAAACGCTGGATGGCTAAATGAAATGAACTCCTTTTGGAGGCCTACTAATATATACTTACCTCCATGAGCCAAATATTGAAAAGCATTATTAATTGCTTGTAAGTTTCCTGTGGCGTCTATTATGATAGTAGGCATATCACCATCTGTGAGTTCCTTTAATTCTTCAAATGTATTTACAGAAGGAGGGATGACATGATCTACATGGGCAATGGACTGAGCCTGCTTCAGCCTATAATCATTGGTATCAAGTGCAATCACTCTTGCTCCGGAGATTTTTGCTAGATTCATTAGTCCCAAACCAATTGGACCAGCACCTAAAATTAAAACCCATTCGTTTGGTTTTATATCTGCGCGGCCAATACCATGCGCACCTATAGCCAAGGGTTCTATCAAAGCGAGCTCTTCAAAACTCAATTCATTTTCAATCAACAAGCTGGAATGTGGTGCAGCTATTACTTCCAGCATGCCGCCATCTACATGTACCCCCATTACTTTCAAATGGGTACAACAATTTGGCTTGGAAGATCTGCACGCAATACATTTACCACAATTTAAGTATGGGATGATGGTCACTTGATCTCCAATAGAAAAATTTGGATTACTCGCTTCCAGTATGGTTCCGGATAATTCGTGACCCAAAATGCGAGGGTAAGTAAAATAGGGTTGATTCCCCTTATAAGCATGGATGTCAGTTCCACAAATTCCTATTCGATTTATCTTTACCAGGGAATGTCCGTCTTTCAGAGTTGGCTCTGGAAGTGAAACATATTGAAGTAGACCAGGTTTTATACAAGAAATTGCTTTCATGACTTTTTTGATGTCTGTTTTTTTATTTTCCACGTACTACTTCTACCCAATGCTTCGCTTTCACCCCGGTAAAATGCTCAATTTGATGTCTACAGCTAAAGCCACATGCAACCAGAGCAGTATCTTTCTTCATAGATTTTACCGAAGAGAAAAGTGAGTCTTCTCCTATTTTTTTTGAAATATCGTAGTGTTCTTTTTCATAGCCAAATGATCCCGCCATGCCGCAACATCCTGATGGTATTTCATTTACCGAATTATTGGTTTGACCCAAAATAAATTTCATGCCATTAGTGCCATACAACGCTTTTTGATGACAATGTCCATGAATAAGTATATTTCCAGCGATAGACTCAAATGATGTATGGATAGCTCCGTTTTCAATCTCTTTATGGAGAAAAACATCTATCATCATTATTTTTTCTTTCGCCAGATTTGCCAGTTTTATATCATCTATAAGGTCGGGCAGGTCATCATTTAGAGCAGAGGCACAACTTGGTTCGCAACAGACGATGGTCAATCCCTGATCAATATATTTTTTTAAAGCCTCTACCGTTTTTATTCCTTCCTGTTTGGCTTCTTTCAAAAACCCGTGAGAGATCTTGGGCCGTTGACAGCACCCTACATTGGCTAAGATTACTTCGTAACCACAAGAATTGAGCAATTCCAATGCTGATATTCCCACATGAGGTTCATGGAAATTGAGGTAAGTATCTGCAAAGAGAACTACTTTTTTATCAGAAGCTTTATTCGTTGATTTATTATTTTTTTCAAACCATTTGGAAAAGGGTTCATGGGTATATTCTGGAAGCGTTCTGCGCTTATCTATTCCTGCAATTTTTTCTATCAAATACTTAAAAAGAAAAGTTCGTTGTACAAAATTGACAATACGGGCAAAAGATCCTGACAGGCTAGCTGCCATTTTAGATGAGTCTCTGACCAACCGATCCCGTAGGGTAGTACCATGGGTTTCGTAATAAAGTTGAGCGACATCACTTTTCATCTTAGCCATATCTACATTACTGGGGCACTCTGATTTGCAGGCTTTACAGGATAGACACAGATCCATCACTTCATGCAGCCGTTTGCTATTGAGTCCATCCTGATCTAATTGATTGGACATGGCCAATCGCAATGCATTAGCCCGCCCCCGGGTAGAATGTTCCTCTTCGCGCGTCGCTTTGAAACTGGGGCACATAGTACCACCTATCATTTTTCGGCACTCCCCTACACCGGTGCACATATGCACTGATTCTCCAAAACTATTTTCGGCGCGATAATGAAAAGAAGTTTTTACATCGGTATCCTTATAATTAGTGCCATATCTCAGATTCATTTCTATCGTTTGAGAATCGACTATTTTACCTGGATTCAGGATGTTTTCAGGGTCAAATAATTTTTTGATTCCCTTAAACTCGTTGTACAATTTTGTTCCAAAAAACCTTTCATTATAGGCACTGCGCACCAGGCCATCACCATGCTCACCACTCCAGGAGCCACCATATTTCATTACCAGATCAAAAGTTTCATCTGTAATATTTTTGAGATTGACAATGTCTTGCTCTTGCCTGAGGTCGAGCAAGGGTTGTACATGTATCACGCCCACACTCGCGTGTGCATACATGGAAACTTCCGTATTATGTTTTGCGCATATTTTCAATACCTGGTCTATATATTCGGGAAGGTATTCAATGGGAATAGCACTGTCCTCTATAAAGCTTAGGGCTTTTTTATCGCCTTTGATACCCATCATTAAGCCCAGTCCCTTTCTTCGCAGTGCCCATACATCTTCATAATCTTTGCCGGTAGGGTATAATGGAAAAGAATACCCAAAACCTAGCTCTTTTAATACAGCAATCATATCCTTTGGCCGTTGCATAGCATCTTCATAGGTGTCCGCATAGAACTCCACTATCAATATGGCAGCCGGATCACCATCAATAAAATGACACAAATGCCTGGTAGTAAGATTTTCCGCACTAAGATGCAATACAGTCCTATCCAATATCTCTACTGCAGAAGGATTAAATGGAAGCATCGGCTGTACTGCGCTAATAGCTTCCAATAGCTCTCCAAAATGGGCTACCACCACCGATTTGAACTTAGGCAGTGGCTCCAGGTTTATCTTCAGCTCTAATGAAATAGCTAATGTGCCCTCGCTTCCACAAATCAATTTTGCCAGGTTCCAATGATCTGTATATACGAATTCATCCAGGTTGTACCCACCAACCCGGCGCATCACTTTGGGAAATCTTGATTTGATTTCATCCGTATTATGTTCAATAGTTTCTTTTATGTATCGATAGATTTCGCCTTCGCGGTTTGATTGATTAGCAATCTGGCGGTATTCAGAGGGAGTACATTCTTTCAATAACATCTCCGTACCATCAGCGAGTAATACCTTTGCTTCCAACAGGTGATCCACTGTTTTTCCAAAGAGAATGCTTTTAGTACCGGAGGAATTGTTGCCTACCATGCCGCCCACATTTGCTCTGCTGGAGGTGGCTGGATCAGGGGCGAAATGCAATCCGTATCTAGCCATTTCTTCATTGAGCTCATCCCGGACTATACCCGGTTGCACGCGCACCCACTTTTCTTTTTCATTGAATTCGAGGATTTTATTCATATACTTAGAGAAGTCAATCACGATGGCTTTTGCTACCGTCTGCCCTGCCAAACTAGTGCCACCACCTCGAGGAAGGATATTTATCTTGTGATCATGAGCAAACCGGATGGTTGATCTTACATCAGCTTCATCCATTGGTAATACAATAGCCAGGGGCATGATCTGGTAAAAGCTGGCATCAGTAGAATACATCCCCAACGAATATGAATCGGTAAGAATTTCTCCTTTGATATCCGGAGCCAGCAATTCTATGGGAATACTTATCTTTTTTTCAATTATAGAATCCATTATGCTTTTAAATCTATGGCTGAAAAGGTATGGAAAATTACGGATTATGAATACATGGATATTCATTGTGCTGACTTAGGTGTTGACAACGTGCATATTCAATTACTGGTTTGCTTTGGTCAACGGAAATAGAGTGACATTCTAACATGAGAAATACATTAAATTTGAGAAATGAGGTTTAACCTGGTGATCATATTGTTTTGCTGTATGAAAAATGTTTTTATGGCTCAAACCAATTTGATTCCTAATCCCAGCTTTGAAGAATATCATAAATGCCCTCTATCCTTAACCGATTTTGATGGCGTAGTAAAAAATTGGGTGGCCGCCAATATCGGCACTCCTAATTATTTCAATGCCTGTAGTAATAGCCCCGAAGTAAGTGTGCCTAATAATTATTTTGGTTACAAAAAAGCCTATCGGGGAGCGGGCTTGGTGGGTATCATGACCAGTAATGCCTTTAGAGAGTATATTTCTGTCCGACTAAAAGAGCCCCTGAAATCGAATAGATCTTATCGATTGAGTTTTTATTCTTCTATAATACAGCGAGCCAATTGTAATTCTATAGGATTGGATGCGATTTTTACCAGTGAGCCAGGTTTACAAATGAATGCTAATGGTAATTTGACTGACCCGCCTTCGTTGACTTTTAAGCCTGACTATAAAGAAGATAAATGGGTTTACAATGAGCAGTGCTTTAAAGCAAAAGGTGGTGAACAAACTTTAATATTGGGTGATTTTCACTATCCGAATGCTTTACACCATTGCAAGGAAAGCGATATCTCTTATTACTTTTTAGATGAAGTATGGCTGTACGAGTCTCCTGCTTCGGATCCGATTACCATTGAATCCAATTACTGCAACCAGGAATTTCCTTTCAAAATTGATGGAGTAAGTCTCACCGGATTGAAGGAGGATACTATCCATTCAATTTGGAATTGGGATGGAATACAAGCTGGTCGATGGAAATCAATAGAAAAAAATGGGGAGTATCATTTGAAAGTAAATGTGTCTGATTGCGTGACCAAAGAATATATCGTCAATATTAAAAACAAAGATTGCACCTTTTCCATGTACGTGCCCAATGTCTTTAGTCCTAACCATGATGGGTTAAATGATGAATGGACGGTACATTCAAGTGGCGTTGATATTAGTAATATAAAAGTATTCAATCGAATAGGCCAGGTAGTCTTTGAAAGTAGAGACAATACTATCGCCTGGAATGGGATGATACATAATAAAGAGGGACCGTCCGGGGTGTATTTGTTTGTTATCCGTTACAGGAGCAATGCAACTAAAGAATTGAAAATTCACTCAGGATCAATTACCTTGATAAGGTGAATAAACTATATTATGGCCACTCTTAATGTACAAATTGAAATCGTTTTTTAAAAAAGGACAATTAGAAGCCGGGGTAGATGAAGCCGGAAGAGGCTGTCTCGCGGGACCCGTATTTGCAGCGGCCGTAATTTTGCCCAAAGGATTTCGAAATCCGGGAATTGATGATTCCAAAAAGCTAAGCCTTAAAGAGCGCGATCGGCTCCGGCTGGTCATTGAAAAAAAAGCACTGCATTGGGCTGTGGCATCTTGCACCCCAAAAGAAATAGATAAACTCAATATCCTATGGGCTTCAGTGAAAGCCATGCACAAAGCTTTGGATAAATTTGATGATCCCCAGCTTATATTAGTAGATGGCAATCGATTCAAAGCTTATAAAAATGTACAGCATGAGTGTATAGTAGATGGTGATGCACTATATCTTTCCATAGCGGCTGCTTCCATACTAGCGAAAACCCACCGCGATGAATTCATGCAAAAAGCACATTACGACTATCCTCAATATAACTGGCTTTCCAACAAAGGATATCCTACAAGGGAGCACAGGAAGGCCTTACACTTATTTGGTGAGTGCGAGCTGCATCGGAAAAGCTTTCAATGGAATCTGCCGGTGCAGGGAGTATTGTTTGAATAATTGGTTTCACTGCTTCTAGTTTGAATTAACTAAATCCAGAAAAGAAAACAGACTTCCTATTCTAACTTTTAGAGCTAGAGGTAAAACGGTGATCAATACCACAGGCATGTAGCCAAAAGAATTTCTATTATTGTCAGTTAGTTATGATAAGGGTAGTAGTCACCAACGATACATAGTAATTCTATCTACTGGAAAAAAAATACAGGAGTATCAGTTAATAGACATTTTCAAATTTTTATGATTTAAAAAGTTGTTAGAAATGTATTTTACGTAATAATATAAATAATTATTTTTTTATCTTAAATTAAATTATTAATTAATAGTCCAATAATACAATTTGATATATATATGTTAAATAAATATATCAAAAAATCTTAATAAAATTTTTATTATTGAATATTAGAGATATAAATTTGACTTTAATAAAATGAACTTGATGTTTGAGATTATTTAATTTATCCTAAATTATTTCCAACATTTTCTGAACACGAACACTCTTAAATTTCAAGTTTTAACAAGGCGGGCTAATATATAATATTTAGAAATTAAATATTACGTAAACTAATTAATTATGCATAATTGGTTTACATAATGTATTAATTGAAAATATTAATTAAAACATTTTTCAAAGTTGAAGAAAAATAAATTTATTAATTTAAAATATATGAATTATGAAAATGAATTATTTAAAATTATACAATATTTTATTAGTTGTATTATTTAGTTATAATGCTGCAATTTCACAGTGCGCATCTCCAACAAATATAAGCCAGGGGAAGACGGCTAGTCAATCTTCAAATTTTCCATATAATACTTATCCGGCAAGTTTTGCAGTTGATGGAATATTGAATAATTCAAATAATTTTAATCATACTGATAATGAACTTCAACCATGGTGGCAAGTAGACTTGGGTTCAGATTATAGCGTTACCGAAATTAAAATATATAATAGAACGGGTTGCTCTGGATGTAACGGAAGAATAAAGAATTTTAAAGTTTTTGTAAGCCAAAATGAAGTTGGTGGTTACACGGAGACTCAGAGTGTTGTGTATTCTTATAGTAATACGACAGGATTGATAGATGGACAAATTATTGATATTCCAAATTTAAATGTTACGGGTAGGTATGTTAGAATATGGGTAGATAATACTACGCAGACAACAAATCCTAAGACTAATCCAATTCACTTGGCAGAAGTTGAAGTATTCGGCTGCACTACTGCTGTAGGCTCACCGCCAACTGCTCCGACTTCAATATCAACAGCAAATGCAACGGCATCTCAAATAACGGTCTCATGGACTGGTGCTACTGGTGCTACAAATTATGTGCTTGAAAGAGCCAGCCCTTTATCTGTTAGTTCATATATTGCTGTAAGTTCAAACGCGAATAGTCCATTTACTGACAACGGGCTTACAGCGTCAACTGCATATTGGTATCGGGTAAAAGCGGTAAATGCAGCTGGGTCCTCCGCATATATTACTACAACCTCATCTACGACAACATTGGCCGCTCAAACTGGTGGCACCTGTACATCTCCCACAAATATCAGCCAGGGAAAAACAGCATCTCAAAGTTCTAATTACGACCAGGCTAATAGTTACCCAGCCACAAATGTAATTGATGGAAATAACTCAAATTTTAATCATACCAATCTTGAACTTAATCCCTGGATTGAAATTAATTTAGGATCTATCCACACTGTTTCATCGATTCAGATAATTAATCGTAATCCAGGGTATGGAAGGCTAAATACATTTAAAGTCTTTGTGTCTAATAACTCAATAACTGACTACAATAATAATAGTCAGGTATTTTTAAACGCAAGTATAGTCGGAGACGGTGCAACAGTAGCTATTAATGCATCAAATGCCTCGTTACCAATAAGCGGTCAATATGTAAAAGTATTTGCAAGCAATCCAACAGCGGAATATTTGAATTTATCTGAAATAATCGTAAATGGCTGTATTGATGGCGGATGTTCCGACACCCAACCACCTACCAATGTAGCTGTATCAGCAAATCCAACTTCAGGTACTGCGGGTACTACCAGTATTTCATTAAATGGAACAGCGAATGATAATGTAGGTGTTACAAAAATGCAATGGTTTAACGGAGCTGCACAAATAGGTGCAGACGATATTACATCCCCATTTGGTATTACTTATACTTTTCCATCTCCTGGTAATTTTAATATAACATCTAAAGCATTTGATGCTTGTGGCAATAGTACATCTTCTTCTCCAATCACGGTTAATATAATAGGTGGAGGCGGAGGGGCTACCGGTAATGCATGGTCTTCAACCGATCTGGCAGCTACCACCTATAGAAATGGAAGGGTCGGAATTGGAGGGAATACAGTTTTCAATTTTGGGAGCACGGAATCAGAATATAATCTTCTAGTAAAAGGTGGCATCAAATCCGAAAAGTTCAAAGTAGAGCTTCCCTCTTCTGGTGGCTGGGCTGATTATATATTCCAAAAAGAATACAAACTACTCCCCCTCCGCCAACTGGATTCCTATATAAAACTACACCACCATTTGCCCAATTTTCCTTCAGAGAAAGATATCAAGGCAGCAGGTGGCTATGAGATGTCTGATATAATCAAGCGGCAGCAAGAAAGTATAGAGGAGTTGCATCTGTATATTATAGATTTAGAAAAAAGAATTAATCAATTAGAAAATAAAAACCAAAAATGAAATTTTTTTTATTGCTTTTTTCCTTTATTATATTTATTGTCGACTTATTAAGTTCGCAATGCAATACATTATTAAGTCAGAATGGAATATCATCTCAGTCTCCAGGAGACTATGATTCAAATAGCAAAGCAAATAAAAGCAATAATGGAATTATTAATGATCTGTATGATTGGAGCTGCCCGGGAGTAAGTTTAAATCCATATTGGGAGGTTGACTTATTAAATTCGAACAATATTACCCAGGTCGTAGTTTACAATAGAAATTGCCCACCTTGTGTAGGTCTTGAAAGAGTAAAAAATTTCACTGTTTTTATTACTTCATCTCCTTTAGGGAGTGTAGATATTGCAACAGCCCTAAATAATGGAAGTATTTATAAACAAACCAATAATATCTCAATTGCCAACGGTGCTGCAGCTACTCTGACTATACCAAATATAAACGGACGATATGTAAGAATTTGGGCACAATACATCGTTCAAGATTACTTTAACCTTAGTGAAGTTCAAGTATTCGGCTGTACAGGATCAGCTCCTCCCACTTGTTCAGATGGTATTAAAAATGGGGACGAAACGGGTGTCGATTGTGGTGGAACATCATGTATACCATGTGGAACTGGCATAAGCCAATGGACTACATTGAGTACAGGAATATATTTTGCTCAGCAAAGTGGTGTCCATATTGGGAAATCAAACACCAATACAGGATCGGAAACTGGTTACAATTTATTTGTAAAGGGTGGAATTAAATCCGAAAAATTCAAGGTAGAGCTTCCATCTAACGGTGGCTGGGCAGATTTCGTTTTCCAAAAAGATTACAAACTACTCCCCCTCCGTCAACTGGATTCCTACATAAAACAATATCAGCACTTACCAAATTTTCCTTCAGAGAAAAGTATAATGGAAGCAGGTGGCTATGAGATGTCTGATATAATCAAGCGGCAGCAAATGAGTATAGAGGAGCTGCATTTGTATATTATCGATTTAGAACTTCAAATACAAAAAGTGAGAGGATTAGAAAAACGACTAGCTGATCTTGAACGTATTCTTAGAAAACAATAAACACTTTTTATTAATCTTAATATTTACATTTTATGAAATATCTATTAGCTCTACTTTTAGTATCCACCATTTCTGGGTATTCGATTTCGCAAAATCAAAGGATTTATCGAAAATATGCTACGCAACAAGTTTATAAAAGATTATCTGAAAATAATTTAGTGATTAAAAAATCTATTTTATCTATAGATGAGTCAACGGAGGATTGGAAATCTAAAGATAGAAAAAAGCCATTTGTTATACCTGTTGTTTTCCATATACTTACTGCCCAGGGACAGTATGCGCCATCAGATATTGACCTGTATTTGCAAATAAAAATTCTAAATACAAATTTTGCAAGCCTGGGTTCTCCGGAAAACCTGACACATCCCTCTTTTAGTAAAGAAAATTTTAAAGATAAACTTTCAAGCACTGATATATCGTTTTGTCTCGCTGCAGACAAGAATAAAAATTCCCCGTCAATAATTAGAAAAACCATTTCTAAATCTGCATGGACTTGTCGCGATTCCATGAAGTTCAGTAAACTATCAGGTGATGATGCATGGAAGAAGGATGATTATTTAAACATTTGGATTGTCTATTTGACCGATGATATTGCTGGTTATGCACAAATGCCAGGTGGAGAGGATGCTACCGATGGCATTGTGATAGATACAAGATATTTCGGATTTAATACTCCTATAAACTACAAATATTATAACGAAGGTAAGACCCTTGTCCATTTAATGGGTAATTTTTTGGGGCTATATGATCTATGGAATGAGGAGCTACCGTGTACAGATGATCATGTTAATGACACTCCCATTCATAATGGGCCAACAAATGGAAGTGCTGATTATTATGGATACGTAAGTACTTGCAATGAAAAACCGATTGCTATGACTATGAATTTTATGGACAACACAGACGATCGCAATCTATTCATGTTTACTTATGGCCAAATGACCAGGATGCAAGCAATATTAAGTGATAAGGGATTACGTGATAAACTAGGTAAGTCAAATAAGAATGTGTGTAATGCTTCAAATCTTTTATACCCCGAAATAAGATCTTTAAATATTGCCAGTTCATTTTCAGCATTTCCCAATCCAGCTAATACCGAATTAAATATTGATTATAAAAATATGAAAGAAAATAAGCAATTGGTCATTTACAATTCGCTAGGACAAGTCACTTATTTTCTGGCAATGCCAAATGAAAGTCAGAGTGATAAATTGATAATTTCAACAGCAACATGGCAGTCAGGTATGTATTATATTTTATTATCAGATAGTAATCAAAAATTTAATCAAAAGGTAATTGTTTCACACTAATAAGTACCCTGATATGAACACTAAAAGAAGCTTTATCATTTTAATAGTAGTATTAAAAATAGTCAGTGGGTTCTCACAACCTAAAAACAACTTGATTAAAGATGTTGCTATGCCCGCACCAAATGCTGCATCACTTGGGAAGTTTGGTGATATACCCATTAGCCCCTTTACTGGTATTCCCAATATATCTGTTCCTATTTTCACTTTGGAAGAAGGACCATTAAGTTTACCAATTGCTATAATCTACCACGCTAGTGGAGTTAAAGTAGGAGAGCCAGCTAGTTGGGTTGGATTAGGATGGGCATTATCAGCAGGAGGAATGATTACCAGAACCACGTTAGGGAAACCTGATGATGCACCTGGAGGATATATTGACTTTGCTAATTCGCTACTTTCTCCTTTAAGCGGATCAAGTGCCTCTACCATTCAAGCAGATGATATTTCTTCAGGAAAATTTGATAGTGAGCCTGATATTTTTAATGTCTCATTACCCGGGCTTAATTTTAAATTTAGTAGAGAAAACACTGGGAATTTTTTTATCTTTCCAGTACAGGATATAAAAATTTCATTTATTCGGGAAAATAATCCATCTGGAGTAAATCCTATCTACCAGTGGAAAATTATTGGTCCAGATGGCACTAAATATACTTTTGGAAGATTGACTAGTAATATTACTGCAACAGATGGGTTAGAATACACTACTTACGACAACATGAATAACTCTGATAAAATGCCAACATCTTGGTATTTAAGTAAAATAGAGACACCTGATGATTTACATAAAATAGAACTGGACTATGTAAACGAAAAATATTCTTATAAAACATTATCTACTTGCAACATCAATTGGGCGTATTCTTTGTATGGTGTGGATGTACAAAATTGCAATGGAATTGCGGAAGGCCCAAACATGTATATTAATAATAATTATATGGAAGGCAAGCGGTTAGCTGCTATAAGAACTTCAACTTATAGAGCTGACTTTATTGCATCCACATCCCGACAAGACCTGGATACTTATTTAGGTGGATCCGCATTTCGATTAGATGCAATAGAAATAAAACAAAATAACTCACCAAATACATGCTATAAAAGATTCGGATTTAATTACAGTTATTTCCAAAGCCCTAATGATCCAGGTAAGAGTTATTATAAAAGATTGAAGCTAAACTCAATTCAGGAATCGACTTGTGATCAAACTACCATTACTATACCACCCTATACATTTGACTATGTAACAGGTGACTTACCTCATAGGCTTTCAAAAGCAATCGATCATTGGGGATATTATAATGGTGCCACCAATAATGAAGGCACATTAAACATTCCTGCATCTTCTATAGTTTTACCAATAGGAACAGCATATAGTCCGCCTGCTGCCAATGCAAATCGGGAGGTAGGTGCTGGTTTTATTCAAAATGGGACATTGAGAAAAATTACATATCCAACCGGTGGCAACACTAGTTTTACATATGAGACCCATGAGCAAAGTAATATTCAAAACACGCCAACGACAAATTTTGAGTTTACACTTACTAATTGTACGGTGCCAGGTGGAACGTGCTGCTCAGCAACACCAACCGTTTCAAATGTTACTACTTTTACGAGTTCACAAATTACTTCCTCTACCGAGTTTACTGTCACTGGTACAAATCTATTATTTCCTCCTCCAAATATTACGAAGTGTGATGGATCCATTGCTGGTTTTGTATATGTACAGATTTCTGCAAGACATGCAACTAATAATTCTTCAGCTGGAAATTATCAGTTTGAAATTCATGATGCTTCATTCGTATCGCATGAAAGGATTCTATCTAATTTCTTTAATTTAGTTCCGGGCCAACCGTATATTTTCACTCTTACGGTTTATAATGCAAAAGCAACTTTTCAAATAATTAATTATACCTCCACAGTCAACACGGTGACTACTCCAGTTGGAGGTCTTCGCATTAAACAAATAAGAATAAATGATGGAAATCCTTCCTCCAATATTGATATCATTAAGAATTATACTTATAAAGAGTCTGACAATAGCAACACCTCAAGTGCTGTAGTTTATAACCTTCCTACTTATGCCGCTGTACACAAAGATTATGTGAATGGAGGCATTTTAGGAGTTACATGGTTTGCGACTTCGGTGGTACCTATGGGTAATTTCTTGGGTTATTCAATTGGTTACCGAAGAGTGAAAGAAGAAATTGTGGGGAGTGGCTTTACTGAATATCTTTATAATGCTGTTCCTGATATTAATAATTCAGATAATACACTACCCATTCGGCCAATACTATTCAATCCAAAGGACGGTTACGAAATCAGAAAGTCTTACTTATCCAATTCTAATCAGGAAATTAGTTATACCAATAATTACCCTCTGGGAGAAACCTATACCTCAATGACGGGGTTAATTTTTAAAATTGATAAATTTAATTTTAAAGTTGATCTAAATGGTAGTTTACAAACTGCATATTCTGCTAAAAGTTATCAACCAATAACGGCTCCTTTTAGACTATCTGCAGTAATAAACAATCAGGATGGAGTTACTACAACTTCAAATTATACTTATGATGCTTCAGACAGGTTTCTGGCACCTGTAACTATGTCTGTAACGAACAGTGATGGTAAAGTTCACAAAACTAAATATAAATACCCCGCAGACTTTGTTGGTACTGCCGTCTATGATACTATGCGCGCCAGAAATATGATCATCCCAATACAAACCGTCAAAGAAGTCAATAACACAGATGTGGATGGATCGAGGACAGAATATAGCCTTTTTAGCCCTACCACTGGAAATCCAATTGGAATTGGCGGCAATCCTTATTCTTATCAGTTTATGAGATATAAATACACCTGGAACGCGGCAGGAGCGGGGATTGCCACGGGATGGCAAGTAGATGGAACAGTAAATCAAATTGACATAGCAACTGGGTTCCCTAAGCAGTTCACCATGGATAATTGGTCTACAGAATCTTACACTTGGAATCCTACCAATAAACTAATCGCATCCAAGTCTTTCCAGGGATTTACATGGAACTATTCGTATTACCCTAACTCACGATTATTATCATCTATTACAGACATAGATGGACAAGTACAATCATTTACCTACGATGCACTCATGCGACTTAGTCTGACATCTACTCGTGGCGGTGCTGCAAAAAGACTCTACTCATATGTTTATAAAAATGCAAGCAATGCCAATAACTACGTAGAGACCAGTAATCAATATACTCCAGTAACCAATAGCGCGTTGTCCCATAAAACGATCAGAGCATATGTGGATGGACTTGGAAGACCCATTCAAACTATCGGAATAGGGCAATCCCCTGCTGGTAAAGATGTTGTCAGTTTGACAGAATATGATGCTCAAGGCAGGGTACTTAAAGAGTATGTACCCTATGAAGGTGGAGATGGATCAGGCTCATTTAGATCCTCCGCTCCCAATCCAATTCCAACATATAATTTAACAACTTACGAACCATCCCCACTTAATCGAATAGCCTCTAAGACTCCGCCGAGTTGGGATGCTACCCAATTTAGTTATGGCGCCAACGATGGTGCCGATAATGTACTCAATAGTATTGGGACATCATTCAGTGCCGGATCTTTAATGAAATTGTCTGTTACCGATCCCGACGGTAATAAGAATATATCCTTCTCTGATATCCTGGGTAGAAAGATTCTTTCTCGCAGACTTGGTCTTAATAGCGGTGAAAAAGCAGACACCTATACATACTACGATGATAAGTCGAGGCCAACCACCATCATCCCACCTGGAGCAAGTACAACAACTTCTGATCTCATCTTTAAATATCTATATGATGCAGAAGATAAGCTGATCTCCAAAGATGTACCCGATGCAGCAGCTATTTTCTCAGTATATAATAATAAGGATCTTCCCGTTTTAGTATCAGTACCGCATGTTATTAATACTTGGGTAGGTACAGAATACGATGCTTATGGAAGGCCAACTAAAACAGGTTTGATTACATCGGCATCTCCTCCTAGTCCAGATGCAGCATTCTCCTACACAACTGTGCTTTCACAAATGGCTTATGATGGAGCTTATCTTGATGGTACGGCAGTAAATAATGCAACTATCAATAAAGGAAAACAAACAGGATACAAATACAATGTACTCGGTACTACCAATAATATCATAGGTAAAAATACATACGATACATATGGTAGGCTCAGTAATCTTACATCTAATAATTTACTCAACCTCACCAGCTACACTGCAGAGAATATCACCTACGGATTTGACAATGCTGATAATCTACTTACAGAATCACGTGCCCATAGCAATAGTATATTTACAGGTACCAATAGTAATAGAACTACCTATGATCACTGGGGAAGAAAATCTATATTCTACAATACATTTCCAGGGGGATCAGAACGGCAAATAGCAGCCTACGGATACAATTATCGCGACTTCCTCACCACTTTGCAGCTCGGTACTTTCGGCTCATCACCTCTCCAGACAGTCGACTATACATACAATGAGCAGGGCTGGCTCACTGGTATCAATCAACCGCCAGTTGGTGGTATCGTGCCATCCCTTACAATGCCATATAGCGTCAATAGTACTGGTAACGATGCACTGGATCTTTTCTCGTTAAAACTCACTTATAATGACCCTGTAACAGATATTGATATACCCTCTATAGCTCGTAAAAATGGCAATATCTCACAGGCCTGGTACAAGGTCCGGGGCCGCAATACCGAAGCTTATGGATATACATACGAATATCTCGATCGCCTCACTGCAGCGCGACACATTGCTACCGACCCATCAGGGGCCCGAACTATCAATGGCTACAATGAAGAGATCGGCTATGCCGACGCCCGGGGAAATATTTCATCTATCTACCGTACGGGTATGGCCTACACATCAGCTACAGCTGTCACACAAGGCGTCATAGATCAGCTATCTTTCTCGTATCTTGCTAATACAAATAGACTAGTTACTGTGACTGATGCCGCCACCGATATCACACTCAAAGCAAAGGGATTCAATCCTGGATCAGGTGGTGCAGGCTATGGATATGATGCAAGTGGAAATTTGATCAGTGATTCATACAAAGGCATTTCATCCATAATCTACAATCATCTGAACTTACCGAGCCGTGTGAGCTTTTTAAGTGGAGCTAAAATTATCTTTACCTATGCAGCCAATGGAAAGAAACTACGAAAGCAGGTGTATGCTACCAATGGTACGACCATCAATACCACAATAGACTATGTAGACGGCATAGAATACTTAAATGGAAAAGTAGAGGCCATCTACAATCCAGAAGGCAGAGCATACAATACATCTGCTACTGCTACACCAAGCTGGCGATATGAGTATAATATCAAAGATCATTTGGGAAATAATAGAGTAAGTTTTTCTGATATAAATGGAAATGGATCAATAAGCAATGCAGAGGTATTGCAGGAGCAACATTATTACCCTTTTGGCATGGCTCAGGAAGGGACTTGGATGAATAATGGAAGTGGGAATGATTCGAGGTATACTTATGGTAACAAGGAACTTAACTCAGATTATAATTGGGATGTACTGGACTTCGGACCTCGTCAATATAATGCAAATTTAGCTCGTTGGAATCAAATCGATCCGATGTCTGAGGCTGCAGTAAATTTTCATTCATATCATTATGCTGGTTTAAATCCAATAAGTAATAGCGATCCTTCTGGAATGTTTTCTTGGAATGCAAGTAATAGTAGTAATGTCACAGATGGAGTAAAGAGTATAATGGATAATGCTGAAATTAAAGATCAAAAAAAAAGGAAGTCAGAAGATCCAATAAAGAATATATGGCGTAAAATCATGGCCATGTTTGGGTTCGATTATAATACATTGATGTTTGGACCTGAAAGCCAGGAACAGGCAGCGGAAATTTCAAATAATAGAGAATCATTTAATGCATTTGGGGAAGATGTTCAAAAACTTGCTGATGCTGAATCTGCAGTATTGCCTGGAATGGATGTATTAATGAATGTACGAGAAGGTGACTATTATAAAGCTGGTATTAATTTTGCTATTACTGTTTTTCCATACGGAAAAGTCGCTAAGGGGGGAAGAGCATTTTTCTCAGGCCCAGGAACAGAAGCAAAAGCTATTGAGCTAGGATTTCAAACATTGGGACAAACAAGGGCAGGACAGAATTTAATAAATTTAATTAACAGTAAAAATATTCCTTTGATAGGAGTTGGAAATGCTGAAGATATGTGGAGACGATTATCTACCACTTGGGCAAAAGGTATTCCTAATGGAAGCACAGTATATGTTTTTTTAAATAATCCGAGAGCAAGTTCAGTATGGCTCAAAATAGAATTGCCAATATTACAATCAAAAGGCGTCAATATAATTTATAAATAACTCTAAAATGGATATGAATAAATTAATTAATGAAGTTATACCGCCAAGCGATTATCAGCATAGAAATGGATTTAATAACACTCAGATAATAGAAAAGCTATCAGATAGTGAGAAGAAGTTATTGGAGAATTCACTTATACAAAAATTGCAATCAGAAAAGGAAACAGAAATTGATACTTTAATAGTGGAAACATTAGCTTATTTGAAATCTGTAAAATCAGTACCGATATTAAGAATCTTATTAGGTAAGTGTAGCGAGATTGAGATAAGGTTATCGATAGCCACTTCTATATTTGAAATAAATCAAGATATTGAAATGGTGGATATTGCTGTGAGTTCGGTTAGGCAAATGGATAATAAAAAAGACGCATATTATGTATATCAATTATCGAAGGCATTCGACTATTTAGCGAAATTTAATAATAAAAAAACGAAACAGCTCATTGAGGAATATACATCACACCCCGAATATTTAATATCATATAATGCAAAGCAAGCACTAAAAGTAAAATAAATAAGCCTTATCATTGGAACTTTCTTACTTTATTAATCTCGTTCTAAACTGTCTGGTATTTTTTTTGATTTCGTTTGATTTTAGGTAATTAATTAGAAGATGCATACACTTTATAATAGCCCAGCCTTTGAGAATACGATTTCCACTATGGAGGAAATACCTACAAAGGATTTGGAGTATTTAAAATTAAACCTTAAAGAAGTAAGAATGGCGATATTTTATGACCTAATAAGCGAATTCCAGATAATTGATTATTCGCCTACTCATAATCAATTATTGATTCGAAGTATGAAGAATAGGAACAGAGGGTATAATATTGATATTATCGTCAAAGGCGTATGGTCTATTCTAATTCTTTCGCTCTTTAAAGGACTAGAAATATCAATTTTTGAAATCAGCGAGAATAAAAGATATTTAGTAGATGACTACGGGTTTAAAATAACAAATGAATATAGAATATTTTCTTTGAAAAATTCAGAGGGAATGATCTATTTTCTGAACGCACTTTGCTTTGGAGTGTACCATAATAAGTTAGATAACCTTGAAACGAGTATTGGTAGATACGACATAGAGAATTTTGGAGAGAATATTTTATGGTATGCAGATTAAAGAGCTGCTGAGACGATTGCGATGGTTTTAGATACAACGGAAGGTGAAATTCAAGCAATTCAAAAAGCAGGGTTATTTATAGGGCAGAGCTGGTGAAATTTCTTTCAATAGAAAGCAGAAAGACCATTCATTCATTTACAGAGACAAGATGCTGTAATTTTAAACGGAGCCTTGATGGAAGAACAGGGAGTCGATTTAAGTAGGTATGGAAATGTTGAGAGATAATAGTCTAGCTGAGTTGATTTATGGGATTTATAATCCAACTGCAGAAGTATTCACAGACGCTTGGGATAGTAATTTTGCATGAGGTCTTTAATGTCCTTTGTACCTTCAGAATAACTTATCTTTCTCGTATCTTGCTAATACAAATAAACTAGTTAATGTGACTGATGCCGCCGCCAATATCACACTCAAAAGCTAATGGATTCAACCAGAGGAATAAAAGTAAATGTTAATTATTAATATAATTTATTTATGAGTTTTAGAATTATTGGAATATTAATATCAATTTTGTGTTCATGGCTTATTGCTATGTCAGCTGACCTTGGTAAACTCGAGCTTGGTGCAGTTATCAATTTTATTTACCCATTAATTTTTGGTTTTGTATTCTTAGGGATTTACTGGCTTCTGGCTAAGTTTATTAAAAATGATGGGTTAAATATATTTCTTTTGATTTTGACAATTTTATTAAACCTGGGGGTAGGTCTTTATATACGGTTTGTTAAGTTTTAATTGAATCAAGTTAAGCCAAGGTAGTTTTTCTAAAAAAAATAAACTACTTATTTGATAAAGGATATAAAGTGGGTGGTGATGGCCTTTGGTTAACTAAATAATTAATTAATGCGATGAAGAACGAAAATATTAAAGATGATTTCATTATTTCTAAAGGATTTAATCTTATAGATAATGACAATTCTGAATATTTTGGAGACCACTATGATACTTATTCAAATGATCGAATGGTAATTAGATTAAAATATCTAATAATCATTATTTTATTATTTATTTCTTGTAGAAATCGCAGTGAAAAGGTTGTCACAATAAAGGATCAATTAGATAAAAATATTCAAGTACCTAAAACAAAAGATACATTTGTTATCCCTGTTAAAATTGATTACAATGCGATGAAAGAAATTAGAAGGAATGTTGGTTTAGGGTTATTAAAATATAAGTATGTAAATGAAGCTACTTATACTAAGATTAATTTCTTGAATAATAAGAATTTTATTCGCAAAAGTATTCCATATGATAGTATTGGCTCATCAGATTTATTTACCTACACATTCGCATACTCACTTGGAAATGGTCTTTTGACTTTCAATGTAATAGATACTTCCAATTCCAATTTTCAAATTTCAAACTTAAAAGATAGTGACAATTACTTTATTTCAAAAGCTGATGAGGATTTCGAGTTTTTATCATGGGAAGATTATCTTAAAGGTAATGTTTTTAGTATTGAATTCGATCATATTAATAATCCTTTAAAGAAAAAACCAAATTATAGAAGTGAAACTATTTTTATAAAAGAACTACAAGACGATTTCTATGTTTTCCTTCCTATTGATTTCAAAGGGGATTGGATGAAAGTAAAATGGGAAGATGAAAAAAATAATACGCGTACTGGATGGATTAGGTGGAAGGAAAATGGACAATTGATTATTGAAATATTTTATGATGCATAATGTCCCAAATCTGCCCTGGAACAACATGACCTCACTCAATTACCTACTATACAGAGGGTAGAACTTATAATACAAGGAATCACCACCATATTCTACAATCACTTAAATTTACCAAGTAAATTCACATTCTCCAATGGTAATACCATCGAAATGACATACACAGCATCAGGTACAAAACTTACTAAAGTAGATAAACAAGCTGGTACTCAAGTGGCTCGTATGGACTACCTCGGTGCAATAGAATACAGGAATAACTCCCTTCAATCTATCCACCATAGTGAAGGCCGCGTAGTATTTTGTGATAATGCTCAGACACTATCACTCACCACACCTATCAACGGCGGCACCCAATCCTTCAAAGCAGGAAAGATCATAGCATCCAATGCAATATCCGGCAATGCTAATGTTAGTATGCAAGCCAATAGTAGCATCTTTTACTCACCACTTTTCTCTGTAGAGTCTGAAAGTATATTAGCTGCTAGTATCAATGCATCAGTATGTAATGCTGCTATATCCTATGAGTACGTGATTAGAGATTATTTAGGCAATGGTCGTGTATATTTTGCAGACTATGATGGCAATGGGTCGATATCAGATGCAGCAGGTCAAAGTGAGCTAATACAAGAGGCACATTACGACCCATGGGGTTGTGTCCTGGGTGGTTCATGGAAGGACAATGGAGCTCCGGATAATCTATATCAGTATAATGCCTGCCTGCCGGTTAGGCAGGGGAAGGAACTAAATAATGATTTTGGATTGGGACTTTATGATTATGGGGCTAGATGGTATGATCCTGGGATAGGGAGGTGGACTAGTATTGATCCAATGTCGAGTAACATGCCAAGATGGAGTCCGTTTAGTTACACAATGAATAGTCCGATCAAGTTTATTGATCCAGATGGTATGGAGCCTATTAAACCTCAAGCTGGGACTGCAATTGGCTTTATTGCATTTTTAAATAATACCAGTACAAAAATGGGAACGCTTACCGGATCTAATGCCCATAATGCTATGATGAGACTTGGTCAAACAAAAATGAATTGGTCGCATGGCAGGCCAGAACCAGTTACAACAAATCCATTTAATAATAGTAGCGACAAATATATCTATACTGAAAAAGGTGGTTGGTTAGATATGGGACATGTGATGTTTTATGCCGGAAGAGCATATGATAAAAGAGTACAAAAAGAATCGGGTGAAAATGTCGCAAATGCTACTTCTCCTGCCCAAGCAGCTGCTGCAAAAGCAAGAGTAAAAGATATTAATCCTATTGGTGAAGCGGTTCAAGAGGGATATAGGCAAGAAATGAGCGATAGGATTGCCGCCCCGCATTCTGCATACAGCTATGAGGATTTACCTAGCGATAAAATTGGAGCTGAATTTGGAGCTAATTACTTTAACTCTAACAGCAATTTGACTTTAGGTGAGCAGCTACTAAATTATTTGCAAAGTTTGGGAGCGACAAATCCTCAAAATGCACCAAATTATAATAATCTACCCTCAAAAGATCCTAAAGATAAACCAACAAGAAAAAATCATACTACTACTCCTGTATATACTCAAAATAACCAATAGTGACTATGCAAAGATTATTGAAGATTTTAGTTATTGCGATTATAGGTTTGTTCGCGTTTTGGTTTTTCTACTTAAGGAATGCTAGAGAGATTAAATTGATGAATAAGGGAGAACTGATCGTAAAAAAAATATACGAGTTTAATTATATTAATAAAAAATTACCGCAGTCGCTAATTGAAATTGGAATCGATGAAGACGAAAAAACTGAACAATATTTAGCGTATAAAAAAGTAGACAGTATCAATTTTACAGTTTGGATAGGAATTGATTCAGAAAAATCAAAATTTTACTATTCAGATTCCAAAAAATGGGAAGATTCATTTAGGAAAATACCAAACAATTGAGGATTGTTATAATCAAAGCCTAGCATAAGCGGGCTTTTTTCATATATAAGCCAGCAAGTTTTAGATGCTACAAGAGGATTGTCAATGGTATAATGGAAATTCGATTTATCACTGTTAGGAATCACTAAGATTTCTTTAATCGTTTAAGCATATCTCGATCTTTAAATAGATTCATATCATCGGTTTAACCTAGGAGAAATCCAATGGAACTCTCCAGATGTTTAGCGAGGTTCTTTGCCATATCAATGGATGGGATCATTTCATCAGAGTTTTTATGTCCTCCATGCTGATCTAATGTGTGTTCGAATCCCTCTCTCACCACTTTTTCTATTTTCAATTGAAAGAAAGTAGTCGGGCAGGGAAAATAAAAATTGGTAGAAGGCAGTAAGTTTGGAAGCAATTGTAAAAGTATAATTAACCGCTTTGACCTTGTGTTTTAGATGGAATTTCAGAAATTGAAATCGACTTAAAAAAGATTGCGTAAGATGGTTAGATTATGGAGCGAGGTGGTATGATGCAGGGATAGGAAGATGGACTAGTGTAGATCCGATGGCAGAGAAAAGATCTTGGGTAAGTTCTTTTAATTATGCACAGAGCAATCCGATTTTAAATGTGGATCCGAATGGGGCATTAGATGATCGCTATATTAATAATGATGGTTCTATAAATAGTGTGGCAACCGAAGATGCATTTGATAGATTCTATGTTCAAAATAAGTGTACAGATAATTGTGGAAACGAAATCGGAGGATATAATTTAGTAGCTCAGTTAGATAAGGATTCTGAGGCCTTGTAAAGTTTCCAGATGGTGGTTATGCTTTTGGAAGACATGAACCTTTAGATGTTAGTGGGTATAATGCAATTCAAGATGAACAGATTGGTTATGGAGATCATTATTTAAAACCTGAAACTGCTGCAGCTTTATTTGGAGTGATATTAAAATTAACGGAATCTGGATTAAATGTTAAATTTGGAGATATGTCCTCTGATAACTGTAGCGATCCGGGTGCACCTGGTCTTAAACATCATGGAGGTCATGGTCATTTAAAGAAAAGAATAGGGTTAGATATAGACTTTCGATATTTAAATAATCATGGTATTAGTTTCAAAAATCAAACAGCCACTTCCTCTTCAAATTTTAATGATATTTATAATCAAACTATTTATAATGTCGCTGCTGACTATGGGTTTACTGTAAATTATCAAGGACTGCAAGGAACAAAATTAGATAATGCTTCAAGATTGTCTGGTCACAACAATCATGGACACCTCGGATTAAATTATAATAATTTAAACTGGAAATATGTTAATACTGCACCAAGAAACTAACAAATTATGAAGGATACAATTAAATTATGGTATTTTTCTGCTATATCATTAATTTGTTTTTCTTGCATATCCAATAAGAAAAATGTCAATTTAGATACCCATTCGATAGTTGATACAGTCACTACTAAATCAAGCGAATCAAAAACAATTGGAATTACCAAAAATTTATCTTTAAAGATGGGTATTGGAATTGTAAAATATGTTTTTGAAGATCCACCATTGAAAAATTTTATCATTCTTCATTCATCCCCAAATAAAAATTTATATAAAATAAACGTTGAGACCGTTAAAGATACTTTTTTAATAAATAATTCTTTTGCTTTTTCGCCAGATTTTGGAATTCTGGTTTTTAATGTAATAGATACTGTAAATGGATTTTATAGAATTATTAATGTTCAAGATACACTCAACAATATTTATATTGAGAAAAACGATAATAAATTAAAATTTGAGACTTGGGCTAATCACACGACTTCTGTTTTTTCAATTGAGTTTAATTATGAAATAAATCCTTTAAAGAGCGATCCTGATATATCCGCTTCGAATATTTTGCTTTCGAAATCAATTTATGGTGGTTTTATATTTCACCCCAAAACAATAAAAGGAGATTGGTTAAAAGTTGAATGGGAGGATGATAATAACAAAATACAGAAAGGATGGATAAAATGGAGGGAAAATGGGAATTTAATTATTGATCTCATCTATTTTGCTTAGTGAAAATCCATCATACAATACTCTAAATTACTTAAATTTACCAAGTAGATTCACACTCTCCTGCGACAATACCATCGAAATGACTTATATCTGTCCCGATCAAATGATAATGAGCGTCGGGAATGAAAGCGTCTGCCCGACTACAAAATATTCAATAGATAAGAGACGGGTAATTTTGACATAATACTATTGCCTTTAAAAAAAGAAGACGAAAAGAAAGTTAAATCATGAAATATATATTCTTAATTTATTTTGTTTTTATAATATTTTCTTGTACTAACTCAAAGAATAATATTGAAAATAATAAATCTACTAATATTGAAAATGAAGACTTCAATTCATTTTTCGAACATTTTATTAAAGATTCTTTATTTCAAAACTCTCGAATTGATCATCCAGTAATATTGGTAAATTCGGATGATGAAAAAGACAATATTCAATCGATTAATGTTGAATATGTATCATTCAAACAAAAAGATTGGAAAGAAAAAATTATTATTAATAGAAATGAAATAAGTCCTGATACCATAAATGTTACTCTTGAAGGAAGTGACACGGGATTGTTTATCAATCACTTTTTTGTAAAAAGAAACAACCAATGGTTTTTATTCAGAATTAACAACGAATCTGACTAATCAAAGTCTTAAAGAATTAGAATTGAAATATCTCCCAGACCTATACAAGGTCCACGGCCGCAATGCCGAAGCATATGGCTACACATACGACTATCTAGATCGTCTCACTACTGCTAGACAAATATCTACCAACCCATCTGGGGCACGTACTATCAATGGCTACAATGATGAGATCGGCTATGCCGACGCCAGGGGAAATATATCAATTATCTATAGGGCCGCCATGGTCTATACCTCAGCTACAGCGGCCACACAAGGTGTCATAGATAACTTATCTTTTTCATATCTTTCTAACACAAATAAGCTCTCCGCCGTGACCGAAGCCACCACCGATATCGCATTAAAAGCTAAGGGATTTAATCCTGGAGAAGGTGTTGTAGGCTATGAATATGCCTGTCCCAATCAAATGATAATGACCATCGGGAATGCAAGTGCCTGCCCGACTACAAAATTTTCAATAGATGAGGAGCGGGGAAATTTGATCAGTGATTCATACAAAGGCATTTCATCCATAATCTACAATCATTTTAACTTACCGGGCAGTGTAAACTTTTCAAGCAGAGCTAAAATAGTATTTACCTATGCAGCCAATGCCTGCCTGCCGAATGGCCAGGGTAAGAAACTACGAAAGCAAGTGTACGCTACCAATGGTACGACCATCAATACCACAATAGACTATGTTGACGGCATAGAATACTTAAATAGAAAAGTAGAGGCCATCTACAATCCAGAAGGCAGAGCATACAATACTTCTACTACTGCTACTCCAATTTGGAGATATGAGTATAATATTAAAGATCTCCCGATAGCTATCAAGATGGGTAATAATAGAGTTTCTTTTTCTGATATAGATGGAAATGGATCAATAAGCAATGCAGAGGTATTGCAGGAGCAACATTATTATCCCCGCCTGAACTTTTCAATTTTAATTCTTGAAGTCGGGCAGGCTTTTGGCATGGCTCAGGAAGGGACTTGGATGAATAATAGTAGTGGGGATGATTCGAGGTATACTTATAATGGGAAGGAGTTTAATGGGGATAATGGGTTAAATTGGTTGGATTATGGTGGTAGATGGTATGACGGAAGTATTGTAAGGTTTACAACTAAAGACAGGTTCACTGAGAAATATTATAATTTAACACCATTTCAATATGCTGGTAATAATCCTATTTCAAATATTGATTTTAAGGGTGATTCAATAATTAAAGTAACGATTATTGATAATTCAGGATACATTGATGATACAAAATCTATTTTAGAATATGCTGCTACAAACGAGTTACCTATTCATCTTAATAGTTCCTTTAGAACTAATAAAAAACAAGGAGGGCTGACAAGTGCAAACTCTACGACACCTGTAGCGAAAAGTAAAAGTGCACATAATGCTGGTTTAGCACTTGATTTTAATTTATATAAAAATGATAAAACAAGTGACGGTGCAGATGCTGGTAATAGTATGGTTACAAAAGATCATAAATTAATTAAAGAAGTAAAAGGTAAAAGCTGGCGTTGGGGTGGTGATTTCACAACCCCAGACAAGATACATATGGATAAAAAAGGTACAGGTTCAAATTTCGAAACTATACGTGACGTAAATCAAACCCAAATGGATGGAGATAATAAAGAGGATGTCGATGAAAGTTTAATTAAGCGCACTGAAACCATTACAATTAATAAAAAAAATGAGTAAACATTCTAATTTTAAGAGGTTTGTAATAAGTGGATTAATATCGCTTTTTGTTTTTGTAGGCTGTGAAAGAGAAATCAGAAACAAACAAGCCTTAGATTGGCAAGCATATGTGAATATTGCAGATAGTATTATACATTCAACATCTGGCAAAGAAGTGAAATATTTTGTCAAACTAGAGAATGAAACTTACAAGCAGGTATTTGATTTCACCAAATGGAATGAAACGTTTGTATCGTTTAATAAAGTAATTACCAATTCAGAACTTAAAATATTTGTTGAAGAACCTTTTAGTGAATCCGGTGATTGGAATAATGAATATATTTATGTATTTAGCCAAAGTGGAAAACTAAAGTTATTTATTAGAAAATCATCATTCTTTAATAGTAATTGCTCCGATGGAGCGGTAACTGAAAAAGAAATATTTGAAGTAGAAAAAGGAACATTAGTAAAGAAGGATTATACAATTGTAGATGAGAATAGGATTGCCATAGAAGACACATCAAAATGCATTTTTAATTATCGTTTTAAGTATCCTGTTTATTCGGATTATTATAAAATACCTATCGTAGAAAAATATAAAAATATTTTTAACAAATAAATTGTATTAATAAATTAGAAAAACCCGGTCTTACCAATAAATATGTAATCAGAGCTCATTTGGAAAATTATATGTGAAAGATGACCTAATAGCAGTGAGCACACCTACTGCGGGTAAGGGACCTGTAGAAAATAGTGTGCAAGGATATAGAGCACCAAATGACCGAAAATTTACATGGAACGACTTTTATGGCTGGCTTAATACGAATTTTTATGGTAAATATTAATAGAATTGGTTTGTTATTGTTCCATAGCAGTATTGTAATATTGTTTGTTTGCTGCAAAAGCAAATCTAAAACAACTATTGTTGAAAATATTGCAAACTCAAAAGAAAGATTTATTGTAACCCCCGATTCTATTGTGGAGCCCTATAAGAGTATTTCTATATTTATGAAACAATTAAGAAAAGATGCTATAAATGAAAAAAATGTATATATTTTGAGTAAACTGGATACATTGTGTAATCACAGGGATGGAGATGTTGGAGATTACTACATAAATGATCTGATAGATATTTTTGAACAAATACCCACATTTAGAAATAATTTAATAAAATTTAAATATAATTGTACATTGGAAATGATTGCTAATTATTACATTGAAAAAGTTCAATATAATGAAATCAGTAAAAGTCAGCTAATGAATGAAATTCAGAGTATCATGCAACTTTCAAAAAATGATTCTATAATTTTGAAAAAATTTATTTCAAGTAAAATTTCACCTAAACTAAAGTAATATTTTAAGACATATAGTCACAGACCCATCAGTTGCAGCGTTGATAGCTGCCGGAATTCCTGTAGAATATTTACTTTTATTCGCACCGCATAAGCCAACTCAATTTAGTGCTCCTTGTGGTTTGGATGGTGATGCTTTTCAGTTTTCTCGAACTGGAGACTTTGTTTCTTCAGATCAGAGTAAGTTAGGTATGAAGGGAATTATGGTTGGGAAGTCTGTGTATGGTACTATTGAAAGTGCTACTTTATTCAATTATAAAAACGGAAATAGTGATGGTAAAGGTAATCATGGAATCGAGACTTACACGGATTTAAGTGAATTTAAAAAAGATCATCCTGATATTATTTCAAAATATTTGGCAATCAATGAGTTTAAATAATTTAATTATGGAATTTAATACACTTATAAAAGAAGAGCTTTTGCCCATACTTGAAAAAGTAGACTTTAGGCTATCTCAAGAATTTGAAAACATTATACGTTTTGAATCTTCTTTTCTTCAAATAAACATAGTTTATAATGATTATGAGAAATCAAATTTTATTGAAGTAGGCAATAAGAATAATATATTATATCCTTTGAATGATAGTGTGGTCAAGAATGTTTTTAAATCTGAATTGCCAATTGATCAAGTTACACCAAACATATTTGTAAGGAATCTTGGTTTGATTTTTGAAAAAAGTCCCGGACTTGAAATACTTAAAGGGAACATCAAAAAATTAGTAGATTATGTTGAGAAAGAAAGTAATGATTATACTTTAGAAATAGTTCAACGGCAGACATTAGAGACTGCATCAAAGGCTTGGGAAAAGAATAACTACAAAGCATTTGTAAAAATCATAGATGAAATAGGTATTGAAAAATTACCAAAATCCTATCAGTTAAAATATAAAATGGCTAAACAGAAAGTATAAAAGTAAAAGCCTGATTTTGGTTCGGGCTTTGAAACAAAAAGGAAACTAATTTTTAAAATATAAAACTAGAGCTGGACAGAATTTAATAAATTTGATTTCCAGTAAAAATATTTCTTTGAAAGGAGTTGAAAATGCTGAAGATATGTGGAGACGATTATCTACAAGTAGGGCAAAAGGCGTTCCTTATGGAAGTTCAATTCCAGTATTTTTGTATACTCCAAGAGCAGATGCAATTTGGTTTCAAAGCGAACTTCCAATATTACAATCAAAAGGTGTAAATTTAATTTATAATTAATTCTAAAATGGATATAGATAAATTAATTAATGAAGTTATACCGCCAAGCGATTATCAGCACAGGAATGGATTTAATAATATTCCGATAATAGAAAAGCTATCAGATAGTGAAAAGGATTTGTTAGAGAATGTACTTATACAAATGTTGCAATCGGAAAAGGAAACAGAAATTGATACTTTAATAGTGGAAACATTAGCTTATTTGAAATCTGTAAAATCATTGCCAGTATTAAAAAACTTTATAAAAGTGGAAAATAATAGTGTAATAAAATTAAGAATAGCTACTGCAATATTTGAAATTAATCAAGATATTGATATGGTGGATATTGCCGTAAGTTCTGTTAAACAGATGGATAATAAAAAAGACGCTTACTACGTATATAAATTAACATCTGCGTTTTACTATTTAACGGAATTTAATACTGAAAAAACGAAACAGCTCATTGAGGAATATACATCACACCCCGAATATTTAATATCATATAATGCAAAGCAAGCACTAAAAGTAAAATAAATAAGCCTTATCATTGGAACTTTCTTACTTTATTAATCTTGTTCTAAACTGTCTGGTATTTTTTTTGATTTCGTTTGATGTAGGGAATTAATTGGGAGATGCATACTCTTTATAATAGCCCTGCCTTTGAGAATACGATTTTCCACTATGGAGGAAAAACCTACAAAGGATTAAGGAGTATTTAAAATTAAACCTTAAAAAAAGTAAGAATGGCAATATTTTCAGACCTAATAAGCGAATTCCAGATAATTGATTATTCGCCAACTCATAATCAATTATTGATTCGAAGTATGAAGAATAGGAACAGAGGATATAATATTGATATTATCGTCAAAGGCGTATGGTCTATTCTACTTCCTTCGATCCTTAAAGGACTAGAAATTTCAATTTTTAAAATCAGCGCGAATAAAAGATATTTAGTAGATGATTACGGGTTTAAAATAACAAATGAATATAGAATATTTTCTTTGAAAAATTCAGAGGGAAGACCTATTTTCTGAACGCGCTGTGCTTTGGAGTGTACCAAAATAAGTTAGATATCCTTGAAACGAGCATAGGTAGATATGACATAGAGAATTTTGGAGAGAATATTTTATGGTATGCAGATTAAAGATCTGCTGAGACGAGTACGATGGTTTTAGATACAACGGAAGGTGAAATTCAAGCAATTCAAAAAGCAGGGTTATTTATAGGGCAGAGCTGGTGAAATTTCTTTCAATAGAAAGCAGAAAGACCATTCACTCATTTACTGAGACAAGATGCTGTAATTTTAAACGGAGCCTTGATGGAAGAACAGGGAATAGATTTAAGAAGAGTAGGTTATGCATCAGCTATAGCAATCAATAAGGTACCATGGACAGCTTATCTTTTTCTATCAAAACATACAACAAACTAGCCATCATGGCTGAAAAGGCAACCATTATAACCTATAACTATGTAATCAACCCGGAGCAGGGAGTTGGCATGTCTGTCCAGGTCAAATGAAGATGTACTATTACTTGGCAAGACTGTTTGCAAAAGTGGGCCCACAAGGACTTGAACCTTGGGCCTAATGTCCCGCCAAAAGGCGGGAGAGTCATTTGCACCCTGTTTACTGTCAGACAGGTAAACAACAGAACAAATCATTTTCGAGTTAATTCGATTAATCTGGTTTGAACTAATACAGAATTTATTAATTCAACAATAAAAATTCTACTTTTTCTTTTCTTCACATACAATTCCATTCTTCTGGCATGATCGAAATCTTCAGTGCTAATTTGAAGTTTTATTCCCAATCATTTGCAGCGGAAGTAAACTTTTGACCATACGAGGAGGAATTATGTTTTTCAAGGCGAATAGCAACAGAGTCAGAAGTAATACCAGAATAATATTTATCTAATGTAGGGCTATATAAGACATAAAACCAAGCCATGGGGAGATTAAAAAGTGGGCCCACTAGGACTTGAACCTAGGGCCTAATGATTATGAGTCATTTGCTCTAACCAACTGAGCTATGGGCCCCACTAAAGAGGCGCAAATATAGGGCAAATGATGAATATCAAATCAAGTTTTACTTAGATTTTTATTAGTAATAGTAGTCGAAGTTATTGTTTGCCAATAAGTGTTTTTTAAAAGAAATACGGAAAGTCCCCCCATTTAATATCAAGATTTATTGATAGTATAATGGATTTAAAACCAGCCGGATGCACAAGTTTATAATGATTTTACCTATAAATCATCTCTTTTTACATTCGGGGTGTTAACAAAAAAAAATTAAGCTTCTGGTAACTTTTCGATACGATTTTACATTATATCTACATATTGCTTTAATGAAAAAAGAACCTCGCATGCACTCTAATTCATCTTTCAAAACCATTTAATAATGAAAAAGACCAACAAAATAGCTTTATGGGTGATTAGCCTTGCCGTTATTTCAATACTAGGTTATTTCCTCGCAGGAGGTGATTTTAATTTCTCAAAGCACGATGCAGAGGCTTCAGGAATTGGAGGCGTACAAAAAGCAAATAAATATCAGGCTGATAATAGTAAGACCAATGTAGAATTAAAGACGGCTATCATAGATGAGACTAGCTCTACACTGACTAGTAAGGATCTTCAAAGTAATGATCTGAGTAAGAGTTCATTAAATAAAATTGCTCAAGATGACTCCAAACAAAACTTAAATAAAGTAGCTCAGGACGATTCCAAAAAAGGACTAAATAAGATTGCTCAAGATGACTCCAGGCAAAGCTTAAATAAAGTAGCTCAGGACGATTCAAAACAAAGTTTAAATAAAATAGCACAGGATGACTCCAAACAAAGCTTAAATAAAATAGCTCAGGACGATTCAAAAAAAGGATTAAATAAGATTGCGCAAGATGACTCTAAGCAAAGCTTGAATAAAGTAGCTCAGGACGATGCTAAAAAAGGGTTGAATAAAGTAAGTCAGGATGATGCTAAGCATGGGCTTAATAAAGTAAGCCAGGATGATGCTAAGAAAGGTTTGAATAAGTCTGCTAATGAATTGCAGAAGAAGATAAATTAAGAGTATATCCATAATTTGTTAATGTTTTAAAGCTGGTTATTCTATAGAGTGACCGGCTTTTTTATTATTGACTATTTCATTTACTTTATATTTTTAATGCTCATGCCGAAGCCGATATACTTTCTTTCTTTATTTTTCTATTGTCAGGTGCTTCAGGCGCAATTGAAATCTATTGAGACAAAGGACATGAGATTGATCTCCTATGATGCTGATCACGATTTTATTATTCCACATACCGCCAGGTGTTTTTACAATGCACTGAGATTTCACGAAAAATTATTTGATTATACGCCGACCCAAAAAACCACCGTGCTCCTGCAGGACTTTGGAGATTATGGAAATGGTGGTGCGGCGGCTGTCCCTAATAACTATATCAGCGTGGCCCTATCACCTTTCAGTTATACTTTTGAGACTAGTCCTGCTGGAGAAAGAATGTTTGCCCTGATGAATCATGAATTGGTGCACATAGTTTCAATGGACAATGCCACTAAGTCTGATAGATTTTTTCAGAAACTATTTTCAGGAAAAGTTTATCCTGCAAAAGAAGACCCCATATCCGCTTACTATAGTTTTCTCACTAGCCCGAGAAGATATTCTCCCCGATGGTACCACGAAGGAATCGCCTCATATGTGGAAACCTGGATGAGTGGAGGTATAGGGCTAGGTATGGGCAGCTATGATGAGATGATTTTCCGTACCAGGGTTCATGAAAATGCACTTATCTATAGTGCCCAGGGATTGGAAGCAGAAGGTACTACGGCAGATTTTCAAGGCAAAACCAATTCCTATTTGTATGGCACCAGATTCATGGGGTATCTGGCCAATCAGTATGGGCCTCAAAAACTAATAAATTGGGTGAAGCGGAATGAAGGCAGCAAACGATCCTATTCAGCGCAGTTTAAAAATATATACGGAAAGCACCTTACCCAAAGTTGGGATGAATGGATTCAATTTGAAAAGAAGTGGCAAGAGAAAAACGTAAGTAAATTAGCAGAGTCTCCTGTAACTGAAGTGACCCCTATTTCAGATAAAATTATCGGATCAGTTTCGTATCCATTTTTTGATAAAAAGCGAAATGCGATTTACATGGCTATTAACTACCCGGGAGTAGTGCCCCATTTGGCTGGTATGGATCTCTCTACCGGGAAGGTTACCAAACTGAAAGAAATAAAAGGAGGAGCATTGTTTTATGTTTCTTCCTTGACTTACGATGATAAAGCAGATGTAATTTATTATACCTCTGATAACGATGAATGGAGAGATCTGAACAGCTTCGATCTAAAGTCTAAAAAATCTAAAGTGATTTGGAGAGATTGTCGCATAGGAGAGTTAACATTAAACAAGCAAGATAGATCTATATGGGGTATCAAACATGCCAATGGGTACTCGCTAATAGAAAGAATTTCCGCCTCTAATCATACCACAGAAAATATCCTATACGATTCGTCCGAAGTAAAACTGAAATTGGATTATGGACAAGACATTTTTGATATTGATATTTCACCGGATGGTAAAATATTAAGTGCTGCGGTTAGTGATTACAGAGGTAATCAGTCACTATTGTTTTACGATATTGCTAGTTTAGACGCAGACAGTTTAGTCATAGACACGGTATTCAATTTTGAAATTTCCAGTCCACAAAGCTTTCGGTTTACTGATGATGGTAAATACCTTTTTGGGTGTTCGTACTATTCAGGGGTGAGCAATATTTATAGGGTAGATGTCACTACTAAGGAAATCCTACCCATGAGTAATGCAATCACCGGTTTATTCAGACCGTTGGAGATAGATTCTACAAAGCTTTTGGCATTCAATTTTAAAAGCAAAGGATTCCAACCGGTGTACATTCAAAATAAACCAGTGGAGTGTGTGGAGTCAATGGATTTTTTAGGAACGGCAACGGTAGAGAAATTTCCAGAGCTCAAAACCTGGCAAATTCCAATCTCTACTTCTCAGGATTTAGATATAGATAGCATTACTACATTTGACGGCAAGTATAAAAAAGTATTAAAGCTTACATCGGCTTATCCCGTAGTAGTGGGATATAAGAACTTCATGGGCCTTGGCTATAGCTTTAATTTTGACGATGCTGTAGGATTCAGAAATGTAAACCTTACCGGATCTTATACCCCATCTACCTGGGTAAATAATTTAGCCAGTGATCATGATAGTTCTAATTTGATATTGAATAATGATGAGAGATTCCATTTTGCTTTTACGGGAAGATTTGGTGAATATAATTTTAGCTTAGGCTATAATCAAGCTGATTTCTATGATTTATTTGGTCCTACGAAACACTCCAGAAAGGGAACAAGTTTAAGACTGGAACATACTACTACCTTAATTTATGATATACCCAGGAGGCTAGATTTGATGTTCGGAGGCGGAGGTTATTATGGGTTAGAAAAGTCGCCCGAGTTTCAGCAGATTTCCACTAAAGGCTTTAGTAGCAGGTTCTTTTTCAATTTGGATGGCAGCTTGTCTTTCACCCACTTGAGAAACTCAATTGGAGCTGTAGACCCGGAAAAAGGAATCAAGGCAAAACTAAAAGTCTCATCTACCTATTCATCCAGCCAATTTTACCCCAAGATTCAAGGAAGTTTCGACATAGGCCTTCAACTACCTATTAATCATTCTTCTTTATGGATTCGATCGGCAGCGGGACATTCATTTAGCAATGATTTGAATCCATTTACCAGGTTTGGGTTTGCAGCTTTTGGAAATAATTATGTCGATTTTCAAGAGGCCAGGCGTTATAGAACCTCATTTTCATTTCCGGGCCTATCCTACGATTCTGATAAAAGTATCATTGCTCAATCCTTTGGTAAAATAACAGGCGAATGGGTCTTACCCCCAATTAGATTTAAAAAAATGGGAGGTTTAAATCTCTATTCCAATTGGATGCAGGCGAATATATTTTCTTCAGGTCTGATTACAAACAACTATAAATCGACCCGAAATAAATTTTTAAACATAGGCTCCCAGATAGATATGAAAATCGTGATTTTTTCACTTATGGAATCTACGTTATCTTTAGGCTATGCCAAAGCTTTTGATTTGGAGGATAATAAAAATTATAATGAATGGATGATATCTTTAAAACTGTTGAAATAAATGCTTCATTTCTAATTTTTCTTTGGTGATTTATTTCTTTTTACTTCTAATCATTCTCACCCCGGGAATAGGTATTGCATTATACATCTATTTCTTAGATCATAAGGAACCTGAGCCCATTCGGATGATCATAATTAGTTTTTTTTTAGGCATTCTGAGTTTTCTTCTGAGTCTACTGTTTGCTATTCTAAGCTCTAGAATCTTGAATATAAATCCCGACCATCATTTGACCAATAATAGCTCTATCCAGTCCTTTGGTCTCAGTGGATTTTTGGAGGAGATGTGCAAATTTTTGTTGGTAATGATTTTTCTTTATCGCAATAAGAACTTTAATGAACCCATGGATGGTATAGTATATACAGTAATGGTGGCCATGGGGTTTGCTACTGCTGAAAATTTTTTATATACCTATTCTAATGGTGGGAGTGCTGCCATTGTAAGAATGTTTTCAGCTATACCTGCTCATGCTCTTTTCGCCATTATTATGGGTTATTTTTTAGGTAAAGCAAAGTTTTTACATCGCCATGAAGCATGGTATGCCGTTGCAGGATTATTGGTAGCTTCTATATTCCATGGGTTTTATGATTACTTTATCACACTTAATTCTACACCCGGAATATGGTTTGGTTCAGTAATAGCTTTTGTACTGATGCTGTATTTGTCTGGGAAAGCTTTGAAATTGCACCAACGATCATCACCATTTTAAAGATTTGCTTTTTATCGATGCCTGTTCACTTACTCTTTATACGATATTCCATTCAAGTCCCATACGATCTGTCCATCAAGCACGGTCAATTCGCAAACAATTTTTTTATCGCCTGTCACTCGTTTGCCCCGCACATCAAAAAAACCAAAATCACCTTTTTCTATTTTAAGAATAGCAATATCAGCGGCATTTCCCACAGACAGATTTCCAAGCTCAGTTTTATGAATTACTTGTGCAGGTTTCCAGGTACTGGCAGTAATAATATCTTTAAAACTCATGCCTAGATTTATAAGTTTTGACATCACTTCATCCATGTCCTTCATACCGGCATTCATGCTTCCTGTATGCAAATCTGTACTGATAGTATTGGGATAAAATCCATTTTTCAAAGCTCCGATAGCCTGTTCATATACAAAACTTCCTCCACCATGACCTACATCAAATATGATCCCTCTTTGCTGAGCCTTTACCGCAAATGGAGCTATTTCACCATTAGTAACCAAGGCCTCCCTTCCAGCGACATGACCAAAACAATGGGTCATAATATCACCAGGTCTCAACACATAATTGAGCAATGTATCCAGCGAAAGAGGCGGAAAGCTTCCTCCAAAATCGACCATTACAGGAATATCAGCTAATCGGCCAGCTTCAGCAGCTCGCTTGGCGGGAGTCCAATCATGGCCACTATAATGTGCCAGTTTGATTCCCACTATCCGATCTTTATTTGCTTTGGCTACCATCGATGTAAGCTTGGCGTCCATGTCTGCAATATTTTGCTCCCAAGCTCCACCACGCATACCCGAGCCCACTATATTGAGAAAAGCAAATACTTTAGTTTTAGAATTATCGATGGTTTGTCTTTTAAAAACATCAAAATTGCGCCAGCCAGAGCCCCCTGCATCTACCACAGCGGTCACACCAGCTCTGAAAGTAAACCCATCTGGTGGTAAGGCAGTAAAGCTATTACTTAAGTAAGCATCAGGATCCGTGCCAAAAAAATGATGTCCATGAATATCAACCAAGCCGGGGGTAACATATAATCCTGTAGCGTCGATAATCTTAGAGGCTGATTTATTAATAGTTTTAGCTACTTCTACTATTTTGCCATTTTGGACAGCTATATCCATGACCTGATCAATATTATTTTTTGCATCCAGTACATGACCATTTTTAATAAGGAGATCTATAGTCTGTGTAATTCCATTAACTGAAAAGATTACACTAAGCGAAAGCAGTAACAAATATTTTTTCATTAATTGTATTTTTATTTCGTGTTTTGAAATTAGGAAATTTTTTTAAGTAAAATGATGAATATAGTGAAAATTTAAAAGCATGATCAGTTCTTATAGTAAAATGTAGGTCGCCAGTAATTTTTTAAGCAAATAAACTGCCAATTCTCAATTAAATTCTATCTTTCTTTTAAAGTCATCCAATATTATTATTCCCGATCACTTGATTGTAAACTACCCCGATATACTTTCAGATAAATCGCAAAAGGCTATTACAGCCTTGGCGCATTTTAATCAGGAAATTAAGTCTATTATGAACGAGCGACTGCAAAGGTGACTGTCAAGATAGGAAAACAAATCCAAAATAGAGTTTCTGTGAAAATCTGAGCTATCAGTGGCTTATTACCAAAAGAGTCACTCATGAAAATAAGATTTATTTGCCACAGAGTCCCAGGTTTACACAGAGGAAAGTGGGATTTGATTTTCTGAGAAAATCTGAGCTATCAGTGGCTTATTACCAAAAGAGTCACCCATGAAAATAAGATTTATTTGCCACAGAGTCCCAGGTTTACACAGAGGAAAGTGGGATTTCAATTTCTGTAAAAATCTGGTCCATCTGTGGAATACTACAAAAGGAGTCACCAATGATCAAAAGATTTATTTGCCACAGAGTCCCAGATTACTCAGATGAAAGAGGGGATTTCAATTTCTGTGAAAATCTGAGCCATCTGTGGAATACTACTAAAGAGTCACCAATGAAAATAAGATTTATTTGCCACAGAGTCCCAGATTACTCAGATGAAAGAGGGGATTTCAATTTCTGAGAAAATCTGAGCTATCAGTGGAATACTACAAAAGGAGTCACCAATGAAAATAAGATTTATTTGCCACAGAGTCACAGATTTACACTGATGAAAGAGGGATTTTAATTTCTGTGAAAATCTGAGCTATCAGTGGCTTATTACAAAAGGAGTCACCCATGAAAATAAGATTTATTTGTCATAGAGTCACAGATTTACACAGAGAAATGAGGACTTCAATAATCTATATTAATCAGAGCAATCTGTGGCTACCTTTTTGCGAGTTCTGTGAAATCTTATCCTTTTTTCACCAAAGCATATTCAAATTTGGGTTTGCCTCTTTCACCATTGCTATCCAAAGCAGTAAAGCGCAGTTTGTACACATTATTTGAAGCATCTTTGATAATATAATACCTGTCGTTTCTAATAGCTGGTGCGGATGTTGGTCCGCCACCTGTTCTCCAGTTTGCCCCAATATTAACTTGTGACTGTACGCCAAAATTCAGAGTAGTCAAATCACTTTCACCAAAAGCACTATAGTCTTTAGTAGTATTCAATATCTGTACAGTCTGTACTTTATAAGGATTTTGTAAAATGACATCTTGAAAATAATAGGGTACCAGTCCAGCTCCTAAATTAGTAAGGTTGGTAAATCCCGACCAACTGATATCCCATTGTTCTTTATCCGGCTCTACACTTACAATACCTTTTTCCAGATCCATATATTGAAAATTCCGGGTGATGTCTTTATTGATATTGGTTTCAGTGAAAGTAGTTGCATTAATATCAGCATATTGAATTACATAGCCACTTCCTTTACGTAAAATTCTTACTTTTTTCCAGGGCAATGGAGGCGCTGGAGTGCCTATCCCCATTCCTTCATTTATTATATACACTTTATTACTGGTATCAGTGGAGCTTACCTCCGTTATAGAAGTTTTAGACAGGTCTCCTGATGGATCATCTATCCAGGCGGGTGTGCCAGCAATCCATGCAGGAACATCAGTTCCAATAATTGCATTGAAAACAGCCCCCAGTGAGAATCTGGATCCTAAACCTATAGTATCAGCCGCAGTAACTGCGTTCATGTCAGACTTTCCGGTAGATAAAGCAAGCATACCATTAGCTGAATTCAGCTTCACTCTAAAATCATTACCAGATGCAAAACCCAGATCCCAATCACTTCTAGGAATACTCGTCATTTTATTGCCGCTTAAATCAATAAATACTTTATTAGGATGATTTGCACCACCGCCATCAATAGTAGTCTCAGCAGCTCCTGAAGAAATAATCTGTGCAAAACTGATATTAAGAGTGAGATTGGGGCCAAAAATCATCTCTGCTGGTAATGCAGAAATAGTAAATTTCATTGATTCCGTGCCTTCAAATAGGGCCCCTGATTTTTTACTTAAAGTAATGGATTCGCTAATGTCGCCTATAACTACAGGTACTTGAATAGTATTTGAAACTAGAGCGGGGGAAGTAGTGATTTGAGTATCATAAACTACACCAACTAATGCTGTGTTTATAGTGATGGTCCCGGCAGTAGTTGCCGCTCTCGAAAATGCAATAATGATTGAAATAGTACTTTCAGTTGTAGGAAACCCTAATGCATTTGTTTGGAAACTTACAAAATTGTCCGGCAGTGCAGGAGTTTTTTGGCAGGATTGGCTAATAAACAGGCCTGTTAGCAATAGAGTAATAAATAAGTTTTTCCTAAAAAATGATGGTAAGAGCATAAAAAAGTTATTTAATGATATTGTAATTTAGTATTAGAAAAAGGGACCGACCATATCCAACGGCCAATGAATTTGCATTAGTATGCACACCGTTACCGGCGAGACTTGAATTGGCTACTTGTTTGATATTAAACAGATTTCGGACTCCAGTAGATATGGAGAGTCTTGTGTTTATACTTTTGTTTAATGTAAGGTCTGACCAGAAATAATCCTTTAAGATGGCTTGATGAATGATTTGTTTACTGTCTACCAGTACGGTCTCGTAATAAGGTGTCTTTCCTGTATATTTTTGAAATAATCCAATTGAAAATTTATTTTTTTGAAAATTATAATTTATGGATAACGACCCTTCAGGAGACCAAACAAATGCATTTGTCGCCTGATCCTCTGTGTATAACTGATTGTATCGGCCGGTGTATGAGGCAGTAAAATTTAATGAAAGCTTTTCGGCCTTTGATTGAAGTTGACCAGTGAGGCCTTTGGTTTTGTAATGATCTATATTGATATAAGTTACTTCAAGGGGATTAGCAGCATTTTGCCCAAAATTGATTAGATTATCTATTGAATTATAAAAACCATTTAGAGATAAACTGACTTCTTTAGGTCCGCTATTTTTTAAAATCCAGGACCATGAGCCAGAAAAACTGTTAGACAACTCGGATTTTAAATTTGTATTGCCTACTACTGCATGGTTTGAATCAAAAAAACTAAAATATAATTCTCTCAATGAAGGCGCTCTGAATCCCCGGCCATAGGAGAGTTTGATATTTGATTTAGAAGAAATATTCCACCTGGTATTAAGGGAGGGTATGGCGGCTGGTGCATGGTATACGCTATTGTATATCATACGCAAGCCTGGCTTTATTTGTAATTTATCTGATAATTTTAATTCACCCGATAAGATGAAACCAGCATCTTTAATGGTATGAGTGCCTGCTTGAATTCTTCCCCCTCGGCCTGATTCTATGTTTACATCCACACCGGGTAATAGTGAAATCGATTTATTGATAACGATCGGTAATAGTATTCTTCCGGTAAATCCATTAAATATAGTGGTATCCTGTGAATCGGTACCCAATGAAAGCCTTCTATCCTGAGTGGTTACATTAAAAGTAGTGGATTCTACATTTCTTGAGAAATGAGTGAATGAAAAAGCCGTGTTTAGCTTTATTTTAGTTGAAACGTTGTGATCTAATTGAAATTGATGCATCCATCTATTCGTGATATAATTTTGATCATTGGCTATATTTGATGTAGGTATGCCGGGATTGAAAATATTTTCATTTGTCCAATCTAATCGATAGTGAGCACTTGTTTTGATTTTATCTACACCCAATATCGTTCCTGCCATATACTGCGTCTTGGGATGCCATTGAAAGTCTCGGCCAGTGGCTGAGCCTTGATACCCACCAAATTCATTTCGGGACAAATTTATTTTGGCAAACAAATCTTTTTTAGCAATACCTCCGGTCATGGATTCCTGGTGTATTCCTGCTGGCCAGCCGTATGCGTTATTCACTGTCTCTTCCTGTATCCTGGCTGTAAGGTCGTATTTTCCCTCTACTGCTTTTTTTGTGATGATATTGATCACTCCTGCTAATGCATCAGCTCCATAGATTACGGACATTGGTCCTTCCACTATTTCTACCCGCTGAATAGTATTAATATCAATTTGATTGATATTAATTTCATTATTAGTGCCTTGCCGGCCTATCATAGGTACTCCATCAATCAGGATTTTTACATTTTGCCCTGCCAGTCCTTGCATCGACATATTGGACCCGCCAGTAGCCAGATCTTGATTGAAACGTATATTAGTTTCAGTAGCTAACACATCCTGCAATCTGGAAGCTCCATGTAATTTTATAGTTTCCTGACCGATAGATCTGATTTGATAAACTGATTGACGGGCGGAATGAGGAGTAACCCCTCCTGTAACCACGATTTCTTCAATTTGTTGAATAGAAAAACTATCTTCAATCGTCTGGGCATTCGAATTAAAGTTTAATATCAAAAGGATTAAGGATAGAACAACAGCCCAAGGAAACACAATGCAATATTCTGTTTATCTAATGATAGAAAATACCCATATCCGAAAAAAGAGTACCTATATACATGAATTTTATTTTTTACTTATATAAATGCAATCCATTTAAAATCAGATATTTGTATATTTGTACTCAAATTATTACAAATAAAATGTTAACTGATTCAATAAAAAATGCCCATAGCAATCAAATTCAAACCAGTTTATATAAAGCAGATGGGATTGATTTTGAATCGTGGGAAAATAACGAAACAGAAAGTAAATTCGTAGGGCAGTCTTTGCTAAAAGATAGAGTTCAATTTTTCTTTGGCATTGATGGCTTATCGAAATTACATTTTGGCCCTTATATCAGAAATGTCGATCACGAGACGGCAACTTTCCTCTACAATCCTTTACAAGAACATGCTTTCCAATTAGAGATTTTTCCTGCCAGTAAGCTAGTGACACTTTTCATTCCACTGGAGAGGTTGCACAAATTATTTTCCGCTGAAGACTTGCCCATTTTAAGAAATGAATTAATTCAACAAAAGTTTTATCAAGACAAGCCAATAACCCAATCTCTGTTGTTTACACTTACTCCTTTATTTAAAAATCAGGTCAGTAAAAGCCTGGAACAAACTTACTATTACGGAAAACTCCTGGAAGTAATAAGTCTTTATTTTTCAGATAAGGAATCGGAATCCGCTTTGTCCTGCCCATTTCTCAATGATGTAAATACGTTAAAAAAAATAAAGCAAGCCAAAGAAATATTACTCCACAATCTGAATCATCCGCCCACGATTGCTGATTTAGCGAGACAGGTAAACATTGTGGAATATCAGCTCAAATCTGGATTCAAAGAACTCTATGGTAATACGATAGCCAGCTATGTATTGGTAAAAAAAATGGAAAAGGCCAGAAAGCTTTTTGATAACCAGAATTTACAAGTTAATGAAGTGGCTTACGATCTTGGATATGCCAATCCATCTCATTTTATTGCCGCTTTTAAGAAACAATTTGGAGTGACACCCAAAAAATATGTAATGAAAAAATGAGTTTTTCTATTTAATTATTTGCTATGCCTTCGTCTATCCATAAATACAATCCCCAAGGAACGATCAGATTGGGCTCCTCTGGAAAATTAAATTAGCTTTTTATATTAGTGTTGCAATATCTTCAAGTCGGGTGGCAAAGTCTATCATAGCTTTGATTTCACTAATGCTTGCTTGTCTTTCTTTATCCATTATTGAGATTCCCCCTTTGCCATTTGATTCAATGTGGTAAAATGGAGTGCTTTCCAGAAAAAGTACTACCTCATCAGTAAAGAAGCGTCGAATCGCAAATACATTGGAGCCCCTCAAAGTAAATCGTTGTGCAAAATCTTCGAAACTATTCATTTTAATTTCAGGAAAATTTCCCAACGAATTAAACCGTTCATAAAAAATTCTTTTTCCCAGTATAAAAGCTGGAATCTTGGGGTCATGGGGTGGCCGGATGCAAATGAAAATCCCAAACCCAGAGGTAATGCAATTAGCGATACTACGAAGCCTGAAAAATTATTAGCCAGTGTTTGTAGTATGAAGGACTTTATCCCATTACTTCTTTTAAGTGTTGTTTCAGATAGTCAATATAATATTCAATCCGCTACCACTTCTATTTGGCCGGTAACCATTCTAGCTACTGGACATTTGGGTATTAAAGATTTGAGTCTTGCTATTTGATCAGAATCTATCGATCCTTCTATTTCTAGTTTTTCATGTATTCGATTGATAATACCATTTTCTGACTTTATTTCTTCAATGGATAAAGAAATTTTTATTTGTGTTACATCCCATTCTTTGCGACGAGCGTACATACGTAGGGTGATGGCAGCACAAGCGCCTATAGCACTTAATAGTAACTCACTGGGAGAAGGACTGGTATCTCCACCTTGATTAGATTCTGGCTCGTCAGCGTACCAGGTATGGACTCCATTAGAGCATATACAGCGATAGGGATCATCAATAGATTCTATGGTTACTAATCTGGTCATGTTTCAATTTTATTAAGTTTACAATATAGTTACTAAGCCGGAACTTTTAAGAACAGGTTTGCATCTCATTTGTTTGTTTTTTATCAAAGTATTTTCTTTCGCATCTTTACATGTTAATCATTGAACTTATGTTTTTTGAAAAATGTGTTCTATATAATCAATTATCATTAGATGAATTGTACGAAATCCTGAGATTAAGACATTTAGTATTTGTCATAGAGCAGGATTGCATATTTATGGATGCTGATCGATTTGACCGTATGGCCCATCATTTGTTACTCTTTGATGAAAAAGGAATCCTGGCTGGGTATAGTCGATTATTTGATATAGGAAATCCTTATCCAGGGTTTTTATCTATAGGTAGAGTGGTTACTCATCCTGATTATAGAAATAAAAAATGTGGAAAACAATTGATGCAAAGTTCCATCTTCAGAATTAGAAATCTTTTTGGGAACCATCCTATCAAGATAGGTGCACAAGCTTATTTAAAGGATTTTTATAAATCATTTGGATTTAAAGATATTGGACAATATTATTTGGAAGACAGTATCCCACATTTAAAAATGATCCTTCCCTAATATGAAAAATAAGATTTTATTAATCGATGGATATGTATTAATCGATTGATTATACAATTCGTGCCTTTAAATTGAAATTGTTTTAGGACAATAAAGCCTTTGTTTTTTCATGTACGCTTTCAAAATCAAATCCGTAAAGGACTGCCTCCATTTTTGCTTTAATTTCAGTCAAACAAAGATTGCCAATACTGCCTTCATGAGTATGCTGGATAGAATAGTTGGGTTTAAATTCTCCCTTTTCTATTTCAGCACCCACTTGTTTGTAAGCATCTCTAAAAGGGACACCCGATAAAACCAATTCATTTACACGCTCCACGGAAAAAAGATAATTATATTTTGGTTGTTTGATTAAGTCTTCATTTACCGAAATGTATTGGAGCATATAATTAGCCAGATCTAAAACAGATTTCAAGGATTGTAATTTTGGCATCATTACATCTTTGAGTAACTGAAAATCACGATGATAGCCGGCTGGAAGATTGTGAATCATCATACTTACTTCATTCGGTGTAGTAGCCACTCTATTGGTATGGCTTCTAATCAACTCCCATACATCTGGATTTTTTTTATGAGGCATAATACTAGATCCCGTAGTCAGTTCATCGGGAAATGAAATAAACCCAAAATCCTGCCCGATATAAAGGCAAATATCCATGGCCATTTTATTTAAAGTTGCCGATAGCGCTGACATCCCAAAACTAACCGCCAATTCAGTCTTACCTCTGCTCATCTGAGCGTTGATTACATTATAGTGCAGATCTTGAAAACCCAGGAGCTGAGTCGTCATACTTCTGTTCAGGGGAAATGATGATCCATAGCCAGCAGCTGAACCTAATGGATTCAGGTTGCTCCATTGATAGGCACTCTGCATGATGCGAAGATCATCGGCCAATGATTCCGCAAAAGCGCTAAACCAAAGCCCAAATGATGAAACCATTGCTACTTGCATATGAGTATAACCAGGCATCAATATAAGTTTATGCTTTTCAGCTAACAGCGTTAAGGTATCAAATAATGATTTTGTCTGATTTACCAAAGCTTCAATTTCATTTCTGAGGTAGAGTTTTAGTGCGACTAAAACCTGATCGTTCCGGGAACGGCCACTGTGCACTTTTTTCCCCATTTCTCCTAGCCGCTGAGTAAGCAGCAACTCTATCTGTGAATGAACATCTTCGCTTTCAGGTGAAATCACAAATCTCCCTTCTACTGCAGATTGGTGAATGACTTGTAACTCCTTTACAATAACAGATACTTCATCTTGATTTAATAAATGGATAGATGCCAGCATTTTAACATGAGCTATTGATGCCAGTGCATCATGTTGAGCAAGTAAAAGGTCCAATTCACGATCGTTTCCTACAGTGAAATTTTCTATGAGTTTATCGGTGGTAATATTTTTTTGCCAGAGTTTCATGTACAAGTAATTGCTTTTATTATATATTCGGAATATTAAATCCGCAATAAAAATATTACGGTTTCTAACTATTAGTCCTTTAAAATTTTCCCGAAAAATTGAAGAAATTTATTTTTAAACGCATTCCCAAGTTTTACCAAAATTAGTTGAAATAAATTCTTTTTTAATTAAAAAAGAATTTATAGATCCAGGCTATCCATTAGCTGAATATAGTATTGAATTCCTTTCTTTATTTCATCCAGTTCAATATATTCATCAGCGGTATGTGATCTGGAAGAGTCGCCAGGTCCTATTTTTAAAGAAGGAAAAGGCATCAATGCCTGATCAGAAAGGGTAGGTGAGCCATAATGATTTAAGCCCATAGATATACCTTTTTTTATTATTTCATGGTCTACATCTATGGAGGAGGGTTGCAATCTAAAAGATCTTGGTGTCAGAGCACTATATTTTACTGCATGCTGTAGTAATGAATGAACTTCTTGTAGTGTATACATCTCATTGCATCGTACATCAATTACATATCTGCATTCATCAGGAACTACATTGTGTTGGCTTCCCGCATGGATGATAGTAACGGTGGCTTTCGATTTACCTAGTAAGGGAGAGGTTTTTTCAAAATTGAGCATTTTAATAGTTTCAATATCCGCAATGGCAAGATAAATGGCATTTACGCCTTCTTCCCGGGCAGCATGTCCTGACCTGCCTTTTGTGACAGCATCTATCACCATCAGACCTTTTTCGGCTATAGCCATTTGCATTCCTGTTGGTTCTCCCACTATGGCAAGATCTATGTTTTGAATTTCATTCAATAGTTTTGCGATCCCGTTTTCACCGGAAATTTCTTCTTCAGCAGTGGCTGCAAACAATAAGCTATAAGATTGATGTTTAGAAGAAAGATATTTAAAGGCCATGAATAATGACACTACCGATGCACCTGCATCATTGGCACCTAATCCAAAAAGCTTACCTTCTTTGATAAAAGCTTTATGAGGATTATATGACCAGGATGGGGATGGCTTTACAGTGTCAATATGGCTATTAAGTAAAATGCATTTATTAGAGTCAATATTATTTTTTGATAATAGAATATTATTTCCAATTCGCCTGGGTTTGAATCCTGACTGTATCAAATAATGTTGTAAGAAATCTGCTCTATTTTCTTCCTCTTTGCTGAGCGCTGGAATGCCGATGAGCTCAGATAATAGAGCTATAGCCTCTGTAGTTAATTGATCTAATTCGTTGCTGGTAATGGGCATACTATTTTTGTCCCTGAACTAGAGTAATGGGCTAATTCATTCGCTGCACAAATATAAACATCCTGTATTCTACTCGATGCTGCTCTGAAAGCATTTTCAAGCTTTGGAATCATTCCTTTTGAAATTATTCCTTCAGCTCGTAACGATTCGTAATAATTTCGCTCTAAATTCCTGATTAAAGTGGATTCATCATTCTGATCTAACATTACCCCTTTTTTCTCAAAGCAATAAATCAATTTGATTGGATATTTATTTGATAAAGCTATGGCCACCTCCGTTGCCATAGTATCTGCGTTAGTATTCAATAAATGACCCTTGCCATCGTGGCTGATCGCACATAATACAGGTAATACACCATTCTCTAATAAAAAAGACCATCTTTTAATAAATACTTTGTCAATATCACCTACCCAGCCATAGTCAATATCGCTTGAAACACGCTTGTGCGCCTGTATTAAATTAAGATCAGCACCGCTAATACCAATGGCATTTATATCCATTGATTGCATATCAGCCACCAGAGACTTATTTATCCAGCCAGCATACACCATAGTGGCTACTTTTAAAGTCTCAAAATCTGTTATTCGGCGACCTTCAATCATCTTCGTATCTATACCAAGCTTTGCCGACATTTCAGTGGCCATTTTTCCGCCTCCATGTATTAGAATCTTTCGACCTCGAATAGATTTGAGTGTTTCAAGAAAAGATAAGGTTTCTTGTCTGTGATCCAATACATTCCCTCCAATTTTGATCACTAAAATAGGTTCAATATCGCTCATCAATGTTCAATTGATTTATTCAGGTTCGAAAATAAAATATTTTTTAGACTTCCATTAAAACTTATTTTATTTCACTCTCTATATGAAAAGCGTATTTGCCAGATCCTAAATTTAAATTTATCGATTTGTCAGTTATTATCGCATTCGCATTGGATAAATTGATATCATTCGATTTAATTTTAGACATGTTTATGGTAGGTAACTTAATGAGGCATGAAGTATTTACGGGTATTTCTACAGAAATATCAACTCCATTTTTATCAGTTTTCCATTCAGATTTTATTTCTCCATAAGGGGTAATGGTGCTGGAAGAAGCAAATGATAAAGAATTAGATAATACAGGGGCAATAATGCTTTTTTTGTATCCGGGTGCACTGATTTCAATTCCACAGACCACCCGATACATCCAATCGCCAATAGCACCATAAGCATAATGATTAAAAGAATTCATACTGGCAGATTGAAAAGTACTATCGGGTTTGATTCCATCCCATCTCTCCCAAATAGTGGTTGCGCCCATTTTTACCGGATAAAGCCATGATGGATAAGTCTCTTGTAGTAGTAGTTTATAAGCCACATCTGCATATCCCTGTTTGGATAATACATGGCATATATATGGTGTACCAAGGAATCCGGTAGTAATATGATAATTATAGTCTGTAATATTTTTTACCAAAAGATGAGCAGCATACTCCCGATGTTCAGGTAACAGCATATCAAATTCCAAAGCCAATACATAGGCAGTTTGCGTACTGGATATCATTCGTCCCGATCCAGTGACATACTCTTTCCTAAAGGCGGCTTTTACTTTTTCTAATAAATCCTGATAGTAGTGTACATCCGATGCATTGTTTAAAACAGTAGCGGCATTGATCATTATTTGTACTGAATTAGCAAAAAAGCATTGTGCAATTAAATATTTGTCTGTTACAGCAGACCTGCCATCCCGATCATCAGCCACACTATAAAAAAGCCAATCTCCAAAATGAAACCCTTTATTCCACAAGTAATTTTTACTGCTGTCTTCCATGTATTTTACCCATTTTTTCATACTGGGATACTGCCTGGTAAGAAAACTGGTATCTCCATATATCCAGTACATGTTCCAGGGAATGATAGTAGAGGCATCAGCCCATCCTGTAGATGCTGCTGACCGCGGATTAAGCGCATTGGGAATTACATGAGGAACACCACCATCCTGATTTTGATCAGCAGCCAGATCCAATAACCACTTGGCAAAAAAGTTTTGGACATCAAAATTGTAGGCTGCTGTTCGGGAAAATGCCTGCGCATCTCCTGTCCAACCTAGTCGCTCATCTCGTTGAGGACAATCAGTGGGAACATCTACAAAATTGCCGCGCTGACCCCATTGAATATTGTGTTGTAATTGATTTACCAGGGGGTTGGAGCATTTAAAAACTCCTTCTTTTTTCATGTCTGAATAAAGTGCTACTCCTTCAAATTTATCTAAAGCCAGATTACCAGGATACCCCTGTACCTTGATATATCTGAATCCCTGAAAGGTAAAGTGCGGCTCAAAAATTTCCTCGCCAACACCTCTAAGTATATAGGTATTTGTTTCTTTCGCCCGACGAAGGTTTTCGATGTAAAAATTTCCAAATTTATCCAAAACTTCAGCATGTGAAATAGTAATTACAGTGCCAGCCTTGCCACTTGCTTTTACACTCACCCACCCTACCATGTTTTGTCCAAAGTCAATTACAGTATCATGCTCTGGAGTAATGATTAATTCTATTGGCTTTATTCTTTCATGTTTCCGTACCGGATTACTATAGGAACCAATTAAATTACTGGTATTGTCACTTAACAATTTTACAGAAGGCCATAATTCAGAAAATCCCGAAGCCGACCAACCTTCCTTAATTTTTCGGGCATCAAAATATTCACCATGATATATTTCAGAGTTTAAAATGGGGCCATAGCTATAAGTCCAACTTCCATCACTATTCACTGTTTGTTTTGATCCATTTGATAAAGTAATTTCCAGTTGAGCTATTAGTCCAAGATCTGTACCATAAATACCTGCGTTTTTTACCCATCCTACTTCACCCTTAAACCATCCTTTACCAAGTATTGCTCCGATGGCATTAGGTCCCTTCTTAATCATTTGAGTAATATCGTAAGCCTGGTACTGCGTTCGATTTTTATAGCTTGTCCATCCCGGGGTGAGGTAGTCATCACCTACTTTTTTACCATTAATATGCGCTTCATACAATCCTTTGCTGGAAATGAATAATGTGGCTGATTTTATATCTTTCGATATATTAAATTCTTTCCGAAACATAGGACTCGGAAAGGCTTCGTGACTGGTGTCCCCAGGTGCTGTTGCTGCAATCCATTTAGCAGTCCACTCATTATTCAATAATCCAGTATGCCAAAAAGCAGATTCAGTAGCAGTATTTCCATGATTGTCCCAAACAGTAAGTTTCCAAAAATAGCTGGTATTCGATAAAAGTCTATTACCACTATATACATTGTATACTGATTGGTCGGTTGAAATCTTAGTGTTCCAGACAATACTTTTTTTATTGAAATCTGGTGTTGTAGCCACTATAATTTCAAATGCCGTCTGTACCGTACTTTTTTGATCAGACATTAATTTCCAACTAAATCTGGGTTTTTGAATATCAAGTCCTATGGGATTCGATAATTGTTCCGTACGCAAATCATACACTCCGATAGATTGTGCCAATAACACAAGTGGATAAATCAATATCGTGGCCAGAATAATTTTTTTCATATGATAAATAAGGTAAAAAAGTAAATTTATTAATTTAAAATGAAATAAGAAGTGATAATATTTGAAATAATATGGAATAATATTGATACGTTGAAGGAAATCTCGTATAAAAAAACGATTAAAATCAAGGATCGTAATTTTTAATGGATTTAATATATTGTCATCCAGTCCAGAATGGTAATCGGTTTGACGATTCACAAATGGTAGTGGAAATTATAATTACCTTTGTGTTTATTAAACAAATCAAAATAAAACTAAAAAAGTAAAGATGGCAAGTTCTGATGAAATTAATGTATTATCCATTTGTGCTGAACTCCTGGAATCTATTGATGTATCTGCAGCAAAGCGAATAGCTACTTATTTAAATAGCAAATATTCTTTAGATCCCCCTGTTGAAATCCCAATAATAAAAAAGCGGGGTAGGCCAGCTAAGAAAAAGCGAGGTAGGCCTGCAAAAAATGCTTCTGTATCATTGGTATCTTCTGCACCAAAACGTAGAGGCAGACCTGCAAAAAATCCCGATTCTACAGCAGTTACTTCCATATCCAAGAAGCGAGGTCGTCCTGCCAAGGCAGCAAATTTATTATCCACAAAGAAAAAGCGCAGAGGTAGACCAAAGAAAAATGAAGATCTGGTACTAATTAATACTGCGCCAAAGCGTAGAGGTAGGCCTGCAAAAAATCCAATTATTCCTCAAGGGGTAATTGAAGCTCCTAAGAAAAGAGGTCGACCAGCTAAAAAGAAGAGGGGTAGACCTGCTAAAGTTAAATCCTGATTTTTCGAAAATAAAATCATTAGAGGCGCACTTCATAGGTAATGTGCGCTTTTTAAATACTAGATATAAGCAATCAAACTTAACCATACTTTATTTTTATATGATGAAATCAAACATTTTGGTCTTATTCGCTTTGATACTATTCGCTTGTAAGAATGAAACTGGAGATAAGCAAGCTTTAAATCAAAAACCTGATTTTATTTATGCTAATCTGGATTCTACTACTTCCCCTGCGCAAGATTTTTTCCAATATGCAAATGGTGGCTGGATAAAGAATAATCCAATTCCAAATGACCAGTCTAGCTGGGGTATAGGCAATTTAGTAAGGGAAGAAAATATGAAACGGCTTCGAGCAATTTCTGAGCAAGCCAGTAACAATACCAATGCAGCTAAAGGAAGCGCTGATCAAATGATAGGTGATTTTTGGATCAGTGGAATGGATAGTGCTAAGGTTGATGAAGATGGATTAAAATATCTGATGCCTTATCTGACCAAAATTGATGAAGTAAAAGATCTTAAATCATTAATGATCATGGTAACGGAATTTAAGAAAATGGGCTCTAGTACTTTTTTCTCAGATTTTGTGAATCAAGATGACAAAAATAGTGATGCCATGATATATACTCTGTATCAAGGTGGAACCGGTTTGCCAGAGCGGGAATATTATTTTAAGAATGACAGTGCTACTTTAAATATCAGAAATAATTATTCTGGTTATATCACGGACATGCTTATCCTCTCTGGAGAAAATAAGGACGAAGCCACTCAGGCGGGTAAAAATATTTTGGCCATGGAAACAAGTTTTGCAAAAGCGCAGCGCAAATTGGAAGACCTTCGTGATCCATATGCCAACTATAATAAAATGGCCATTACTCAATTAAATAGAATATCGCCGATTATAGATATCCCAGCTCATTTGAAAAATATGGGTGTTAAAGCTATTGATAGTGTGATCGTAGGTCAACCTGAATTTTTTAAATCCTTAAATGAAATAGTAAAAAAGACTCCTTTAGAAACGCTCAAAGACTATGTAAAATTTAACCTGGTGAGTGATCTTGCCGGATCATTGCCAGAGGTATTTGGGAGGCGGGCATTTGAATTTGGAAAATTATTTTCGGGTGCATCCGAGCGCTGGCCGAGATGGAAAAGAGTAATGCAGTCACAGGAGAATTTAATTGGTGAAATTTTAGGTCAACTATATGTGAAGGAATTTTTTACACCTATAGCAAAGGAGAGATATGAAGACATGACTGAACGGGTGCGTGAAGCTCTACGGGAAAGGATAAAATCTCTTGCCTGGATGTCTGATAGCACGAAAACGAAAGCTTATACAAAGCTTGATGCCATCACCAAAAAAGTAGGTTACCCAGAAAAATGGAAAGATTTTTCGGCAATGAAAATTTCTAAAGAAAGTTATTTTCAGAATCAAATAAATGGAAATATCTGGTGGCATGAGTATGAAGTAAGCAAACTGGGTAAACCAGTGGATCGCAGTGAATGGACTATGACACCACAGACTTATAATGCCTATTACAATCCGAGTAATAATGAAATTGTATTGCCAGCTGGTATATTTACAGTACCGGGCTATCGCGATGAAGAAATGGATGATGCAGTGGTATATGGAAATGGTGGTGCCAGCACTATTGGTCATGAAATTACTCATGGGTTTGATGATCAGGGTAGACAATACGACCCAAAAGGAAATCTTACCAATTGGTGGACTAAACAAGACGAAACGGAGTTCAATAAAAGAGCCAAAGTAATGATAGATCAATTTTCAGCTTACGAGCCATTACCCGGATATAAAATAAATGGAGAAGCTTCCCTGGGTGAAAATATAGCAGATTTGGGAGGAGCAATATTGGGTTTGGAGGCTTTCAAAAAAACAAAGCAATATCAAGAGGGAAAAAGTATAAACGGCATGACGCCAACGCAACGATTTTTCCATGGATATGCACTGGGCTGGTTGGGTCAGATTCGAGATGAGGCATTAAGAAACAGCATACTCAGTGATGTTCATTCTCCTGCAAAATATCGTGTAAATGGTCCTTTTGCAAATATGGAAGAATTTTATAAGGCTTTCAATGTAAAGTCTGGTGATGGAATGTATAGATCTGATAGTATACGAGTAAGAATCTGGTAAAGTAAAATTTTAATCTACGATGATGTGTAGATTAAATGTCGAAGCTCATTTTTACTTCAGTACCATTCGATTCATAATTTACTTTATCACATAATTGCCTGATAAGGAATATTCCTCTGCCACCGGCTTTTGCAATATTTTCAGGCAAAGTAGGATCGTCTACTTTATCGGGGTCAAACCCAAAGCCTTCATCTCTTACAATCAAAGTGATTTGGTTTGGGCGTTGTTCGATTTCTATATGAACGCATTTACATTCATCACAGTTGTTACCATGAATGATGGCATTATTTACAGCCTCTGTGAGACTGATGAGTATATTAGGAAATTTATCTTGAGATATACAATATTTACTAGCCAATTGCTCAACTAGATTTTCTATTTCCCCAATACTATGCGGCGTTGAAGGAAATCGCCAAGTGCTACTACTCATTAGAATAGATGACTTTCGGTCACTTAAAATTTGTATTTCCATGTTCAGTCCGGAGAGATTTCATATATTCTTCTACCAGAGTTCGATAATAAGGTTTGATGTCGGGGGAAACAGTTTTGTATAAATCGATCTCGGCTTCACGTTTTTTTAAATACTCCTGTAATGAAGGAGGCAATTTTCGTTCCAATTCTTGTGCTACTTCAGATTTTCTTTTCTCATCTTGTTTTCTTTCACGCTCTGCATTCTCAGCTTCCAGTAATCTGGTAAGTATCTCATTTTGTCTTTGCATCATCTCATTAGTAAGTTTTTTATTCACCAGATCAGTTTCTATTTTATCCATACCATCTACGATCTGTTGCAGATCTTGAGTCTTTTCTCCTCTGCCTTGTCTTTCTTTCAGTAAGTCTTTCATCGCCTCTCTTAATGCTGCCTGCCTGGCGGCTGCCTTAGCAAATTCTTTACTGCCTGCACCTTTACCTTGCTCCATGGCTTCTTTCATTTGTTGCAGTGCATCTTTCATGCTTTTCTGGCCTTCGGATATTTTATCCATGGGTTTGGAGCCTTCCCCTTTGCCTGATTTCTTTGGATTAGAACATGCAGCTCCTGACATTTGATTTTGCATATTTTGCATAGATTCAGAAAGCATCAGTGCCAGATCATTTACATTTTTCATGGTTCGCTGCTGTGAATCTCCAGCTTTTGGCTTATTTCTATCTTCCAGTTCAGAAAGGGAGCTTTCCATCTGATATTTTATTTCAGTGACTTTTTCAGTGACAAATGCTTCTAGCTCAAATACTCTTTTACTTAATGCCTGAAGACTATCCTCTATTAATGTGAAGTCATCTTTTAGTTTGAATTGCTGCTGCATCAGATCAGTATAATGTGGTGTATTTAATGTAGTAGCGGCTACATCCTTGATTAGACTCTCCTGATCATAAGACATATTAACCAAATTTTCAAGTAACTGCCGAAGCGCTTTAATGTCCTCTTCAGCCTGCTCTTTTTCTTGTTGCTGCATACTATTTTCCATAGCTTGAGCCATATCTTTCATTTTACTCGCAGCAGATTTCTGGGACTTAGATGCTTTCTTGTTTTGCTTTTGCTCCATTTGCTTGGAGCTATTCTGCATGTCTTGCTTTATGTCTTCAGTCTTTTCCTGGGGATCGCCCAATTGCTTAGGCCTATCCAGCTCACTATTTTTCTTCTCGAGCTCTTTTAGTTCTTCCTGCATTTTCTCCATTTGCTTATTGAGCTCATCTTGTTTTTTTTGCAATTCTTCCTGGCTCATTGGCTTTTCCTGGGCGGCATCGTCTTTACTTTGCTGATCTTTTGATAGTTCGTCTTTATTTTGCTGGTCTTTACCTTGATCTTTATTATCTTTGGAGTCTTTATCTTTGGAGTCTTTATCTTTATTCTGATCAGCATTTTCTTTATTCTCCTGTTCTTTATCCTTGGTTTGATCGCTGAGTTTATCTTCTTCTTTGGCCATTTCACGCAACTTATCTATGGTTTGCTGCATTTGATGTTCTACTTCCAGTGTTTTGAAAAGCTCCATCATTCTGTCAAGTTCTTTTTCCATTTCCTTACTTTCCATTTTCATTTCATCCATCATGGGAAGCGTCTGATCTTTTTCCATTTGCTGAAGGAGATCTTGAATTTTTTGCATTAACTCTTGCATCTTAGGATCCTGCAATTGCTCAAACATTTTTTCTATTTGCTCTTGCTTTTGTAAAATACGCTCACTGGTTTCTTCAAACTTTTCCTGATTTTTCAAATTCTCCTGAAATTTCTTTTTGGCATCTTCAATTTGCTTCAATATTTCTTTTTGTTTTTCCAGTAGTTTTTCCAGCTCTTTTTTGTCTTGCCAATTTGGATTTTTTTCCTGGATCATTTTTTCTCTAAGTTGATTCATTTGTTCTTGCAAACTTTTATTTTTTTGCAATGCATCTTTCAATTGGTCTTTTATCTGATCATCATTTTTATTGTTTTGATCCTGGAGCTCTTCATTCGAGGGCATCTTTAGTTGTAATACATTTGATTTTACAGACTTAGGTCCATGAATGCCATCATTATCAAATAATTCGAAATAATAGCTGAGGAGGTCACCAGGTTTGAGTTCTATTTTTCTGGTATCCCATTCGTACTGATAATAGGCCTTATTAGATTTTGCGATGGGGATAGCAACAGGTGCAGCAGCTTCCTGCTTGCCATTTGAATGAATGACTGAATAATTGAAATTAAGTTTTGACAAACCATAATCGTCCGATCCATTACCAGCAAAGTACATCAATCTGTTTTCAGAAGTGCTGTCAATAAATTGTTCCAGTTGTATAGAAGGATATTGATCAGTGATCACTCTCATTTGATAACTTACAGAGTCAGGATCAGGTATTGCTTTATTAGAAATATAAATTTTATAGTTCTGATCTCTGGTAGCACTATGTTGATTTGTAAAATAATTATCTCCGTTTTTAGAGATTTCTTTAGCGGTTTCACTTCCAAATGCCATCATTACTTTATCTGTATTTTCAGCATCTATTTGCCAGGAAAGTTTCGTGCCTTGAGGGATCAGGAGATCACCAATATTTTCTATTTTTTCAGACTTCCTTCCTAAATAATTTGGAAAGTCCAAACGGATGGAGAAATTACTGATATTGGGTTTTTTCATCACTTCCAGTTCGTAAGGCCGGGAGTTTACTTCTCCACTATACATTTTAAATGGAATATTTTTCTGCACATTATTGAAAGTATAGTTGTAATGCGTAGCATCTACCTTAGTCATTCGATAGGGATATTTATCCACTTCAATAAATACTTCATTAGGAACTACATTTCCAGTCACTTCCATGTCTAAAGTATAATTGTCAAACTGCACTACTGAGGGCTTGTCATTCCTAAGATTAAAATGAAAAGGCGCTGCTTTTTCAAAATCCTCATTATTATGAATGATTCTGGCAGAGCTATCTTTTATCAAACTAGGTGCCCCAACCAATAAGGCGAGCAGTATTAAAATCGGTGGCAATGCAAATCGAAGATGTTTTTTATTCCTGGAGAGATCGATGGCATTTTTAAAAGGAACTAATTTAATCTGTGCGCTTTTTTGTTGGATACTTGCTTCGATAAGACTGGCCTGAACAGCAGCATCATATTGAGACTTGAGTTGCAGTATATTTAACAGTTTGTCTTTTACATCACCAAAATGATCGCCAATGATACGGGCAGCTTGTTCATAAGAAATGATTTTACCCAATTTAAAATAATGCATCAATGGAGTAAATACCCAAAACGCCAGTGCACCAAGCGTAAATCCGTTAAAGGAATAAAACAAAATCTTACGTACCTCTTTGCTAAAATAAAATTCATTTTCCAACAGGCTATAAGCAAGAAATAATAACAATACTGAACCAGTGGTAAAAAGCAAACCACGTATGATCTGATTAGTATAGTATTTTCTGGTGAATTGATCGAGCTTAGAAAGAAGTAGATTGTAATTGTCCTGGTTTGACATGCCTAGTTTGTTTTGGTAGTTAACAACTATTCAAAACGTGCAAGGTACGCTATAAATGCTTTGAAGTCAAGGGGGACTTTTAGCCGAAGTTTTCAATAGGTATATCAAATTCTTGTTCTACTTTTGGTGAATAGAAAACAGTTTAGATTCAATGAAAAATAATACCAGAAGAGACTTTCTCGCAACTTTAGGTACTAGTTCTTTAATCTTAGCACCTGGCCTTTCACCTATTAACCCTAAATATCCCATTGCTGATGATAATATCAATCATCTTGGACCGAAAGAAGGCTTTTCACCATTGATCGGATCACTGATTTCTATGCTGGACTGGGTGAGCAATACCGTTACAACCTACAATTCTAAACTGAGCATACAAGAATTAGATTATTTGCATGATGAAAACTCTAATACTATAGGTTCGTTAATGATGCATGTAGCAGCGACGGAAGTCATTTATCAAGATATTACGTTCAGTAAATTAGAAGATTTTACGGCAGAAAATAAGGCAAAATGGGGGGTAGCCATGGACCTGGGTGAAGAGGCTCGATTAAAAATTAAGGGAAATCCGTTGAGCTATTACAAAGATGCTATCGATGAAGTGAGAGCAAAAACAAAAGCTGAAATGAAAAAGTTAGACGACAAATGGCTTTTAGAAATTCCTAAAAAAGACTGGGATTGGAACCATTTCTGTATGTGGTTTCATGTGACAGAGCACTATGCAAATCATCGGGGCCAGATGACCTGGTATGCCAAACGGGCCAAATGATAATGGAGTATAATTTTAACCTAGAAATTTGTTTAACCGTTTATTAAGATATCTTTGGAATGTGTTTCGTCAAATGGGCATGAAAAGAAGTATTTGCCTTTCATTCTTATCTTTATTTGTATCCATGAGTTTGTTAACACCTATTTTGGCACAAGAAAAAATGGACAAATACCCTGGTAATATTATTTATTTTGGTTATGGAGGTGGTTTTACTGGATTGGTATACAAATATGCTTTACTCGAGAATGGTGATGTCTATAAAAAGCAACCCTTTGAAAAGGATAGTTTTGAATTAATCAATAAAGTACTTGCTGACCAATTAATTTCAATATTTAACAACTACGAATTTTTGGGTATCGATTCTATGCAACTAAATGATCCCGGTAATACCTATACCTATGTTACTTTCTGTAATGCCAAAAAACAAGAGAAAAAAATAGTCTGGAATAGAACGCTTCAAATTCCTGGAAACCTTAAGACTTTTTACAACCAATTAATTGATCTCATTCCAAAACAATAAAAAGTATAAATTGATATGCGAGGAATAATACTTCTACTGGTACTAAGTACTATGGCGAGTGCCCAATCCAATTTTAAAACAGTCCAATTTGGTGGTTCTTCACCTTCTATAAACCAACCGCTACCTGTAAAAAAGGTGCCTGGGTTATTGAAATCCCGGGCAAATTCTGAGGATCCGATTGATTACAAATCGTTACAATTCGTGCCAGGTACTGGTAATACTCAGCTGGGAAGTGTTGACTTTACAGATTTGAATGGACATTCATTTTGGGCTCAGAGTAGTAGTAAACTCAGCTTTAATCAAAGAGCTGCAAATAGTTCGGTTTATGCTTTTTTAAATCAGTTCAAAGTACAACTTAAAATTTCGGATGTAACTAAGGAATTTGCATATGTCTCTAAAGAGGTTGATGATCTTGGAATGCAACACATAAAAGTAATTCAATCTTATAAAGGAATACCTATCTATGGTGGAGAATTAATAGTCCATGGTAAGAATGATGAAATGAACCATGTAAATGGAATAGTTTTTCCAAGTCCTTTAAAATTAGATCTAAACGCCTCATTATCACCTGAACAAGCTCGCGATATTATTATTAAAGACCTGCAGACTCAGAACAAATATGTAGAAGTGATTTCAGCCTCGTTCCTGAAACTTATTCATAGAGACAGAGTTACCTCAGAAATGAATATCTATTATGATGATCAGGATGTGGCTCACCTGGCATATGTAGTTTCTATAATCGCCAATGGTCTAGATATTTGGATCTATAAAATAGATGCGCATAGTGGTGAGATACTTAAGAAATACAATAATACTTGTTCTTTCTTACCCGAACATGAAAGTCATTCATTTATTGAACCCAATAAACCTGAATCTAAAACAAATACCTATGTAAAAGCTACTAATTTTGATTTTGGTAATACTACTTCTAATACTGTCGACCTCTTCGGAAAGACCATTACACTCAATACCTATCAGGATGGCAGTACATTTTACCTGGTAGATGCTTCCCGACCCATGTTTGTATCTATAGGAAATGATAATGAAGAACCAACGGGAGTGATTTGGACTTTTGATGGTAAAAATTCTAGTCCGGCTTTTAAATCTTTCAATCCTGCCTTGATTAATTCACCAACAAATAATGGATGGATCAGCCAAACCGCGACTTCTGCTCACTTCAATGCAGGAGTTGCTTATAGTTATTACTTAAATACATTTGGACGCAGCTCTGTTAATGGTAAAGGAGGAAATATTATTTCTCTGGTAAATATTGTAGAAGAGGACGGCAAGCAAATGGACAATGCATTTTGGGATGGAGAAGCTATGTTTTATGGAAATGGAAAAGATGCATTTTTACCACTTGCTAAAGCTCTGGATGTTGCAGGTCATGAATTGTCACATGGAGTAATCCAAACTACAGCAAACCTGGACTACGATACTGAAAGTGGTGCCTTGAATGAATCTTTTGCAGATGTTTTTGGCAGACTCATTGATCGCGACGACTGGGGTATGGGTGAAGATGTGGTGAAAAAATCAATATTCCCTACTGGTGTTTTGCGAAGTTTTATTGACCCACATAATGGGGGGAATCAATTAAGCGACCCTGGGTATCAACCCAGAATTTATTCTGAAAGATACAAAGGCACTGAAGATAACGGCGGAGTACATATAAATAGTGGTATTCCAAATTGGGCATTTTATAAATTCACCACAGCAATCAATGACCTGAATAAAGCCGAAAAAGTTTATTATCGTACTCTGACCAAATATCTTACCCGTAGTTCCAGGTTCATAGATTGCAGGAAAGCAGTGATCCAGTCTACAGCTGATTTGTATGGTGCAAATGGAGCAGAGGTGATTGCTGCAAAAGCGGCTTTCGACGCAGTAGGTATTTTGGATGGTGCTTCTACCACCACTCAGCAAGATGTACAGACGAATCCAGGTCAGGATTTTATCGTATATACTGATGATGCTCAGACAGGCTTGTTTCTAGCCGATGCTACTGGAAAAATAGTAGCTAATCCATTCTCTACGGTGCCGCCACTTAGCAGGCCCAGTGTCACAGATGATGGAACTTCAATCGTTTTTATAGGTAAAGACAAAAAGATTCATTATATCATTATTGATTGGTCATTGGGTAAAGTTACGGACGCAGGAATCCTTCAATCTGAACCAATTTGGCGTAATGTGGTAATTTCAAGGCAAGGTAATTTATTGGCCGCAGTCAAAGATGCACAGGAAAATATGATTGATGTATTCGATTTCGATGCTCAAGAATGGAAGTTTTTTACCTTGTATAATCCAACTTTTTCCAACGGTATAAAAACTGGAGCGGTAAACTATTCAGATGCTATGGAATTTGACTATAGTGGCACTACCCTGATTTATGATGCAAACAATACCATCAGTAATTCAGCTGGTGCGGATGTTGAATATTGGGATATATCTTTTTTAAGAGTTTATAATAAATCTACCAGGACATTTGGTGATGGTAAGATCTCTAAATTATTCGGTCAATTACCCGAAAAGACCAGTGTAGGTAATCCAACATTTTCTAAGAATAGCCCTTTTATTATCGCATTTGATATGTTGATAGAAAAAACCGGAGGTACTACTTATTTGTGTTTAGGTGGAAACACTGAAACCGGAAAGATCGATACCATTTTTGTAAATGGACAATTGAGCTGGCCAAATTATTCTAAAACAGACGATAAAGTGATTTTTAATGCGCAGACTACCAGTGGGTCTAAAGTAATTGGACAAGTAAATGTCGATAATTCTAAAATTAATGCAATTGGTTCTGCCTCAGCATTGATAAATAGTGCAAAACTTGGAGTTTGGTTTGCTAATGGGGAAAGGGCGATTTCTACTGCTACAAATAATGAAGCGCTCACTCGATATGCACTCAGGCTTTTACCCAATCCTGTCACTAATAATAATCTGGCCCTCCAGTGGAATCAGCCGGTTACCAGGTCGGAGAGTATTTTTTCTATTTATGATATTACTGGAAAATTGCAATGGAATTTGAGCGCTAAATATAGCTCCGGATTGCAATTGGTTTCTATTCCTGTAAACAGATTAGCTGCCGGCATGTATGTTTTCAATGCTGCTATTGATGGCAAATCCGGCAGTATAAAATTTGTGAAAGAGTAGTTTCGGTATTTATACAAAATTTAGACGGGCAAAGGTTGATTTATTAAAGTAAAATTTATCTATATTCATCATTTATTTATAAGTGATATGAAAAAATATATTTATACCATTTTTATTCTTCTGATAGTAGTAGTAGCTTATTTTTTTCCACAATATTTCTTACAGGTTGGAGGAGTAAAGCTTACCAAACTAATCCCTACCATGCTTATGGTTATTATGTTTGGAATGGGTACTACTATGACCACAGAAGATTTTAAAGGAATCATTCAGAATCCTAAAGGAGTATATGTCGGTTTGATTTGTCAGTTTTTATTTATGCCTTTGGTTGGATTTTCATTGACGAAGATATTTAGCTTTCCGGCTGAGATAGCAGCTGGTCTTATATTAATAGGAAGTAGCCCCAGTGGCCTGGCCTCGAATGTAATGGCCTATATCGCTAAAGCTAATGTTGCATTATCAGTTACTATTACTTCGTGTGCTACTTTATTAGCGCCTGTATTCACTCCTTTTTTTATGAAAAACCTTGGGGGCGGACTTATAGAAGTTAATTTTTGGGGAATGATGTGGGATATCACTAAGATAGTGATCTTACCTATTGCATTGGGATATTTGATCAATACTTATGCAAAGACTATTGCCGTTAAATTGCAAAAAATATTGCCATTACTGTCGATGGCAGGAATTGGCTATGTGATATTGACTGTTACTGCAGCAGGGCATGACTCGTTAGTAAACGTGGGTGGACTATTATTGCTCGCAGTAACTATTCATAATTTAATGGGTTTTGTTTTAGGCTACCTTACTTCTAAAAAAATATTTAAACTTCCTGAGCAAGATTGCCGCACCATAGCTATTGAAACTGGATTACAAAATGGTGGCTTGGCATCTGCACTAGCTGTACAAATGGGAAAAGTAGCCACAGTAGGGTTAGCCGCTACACTATTCGGACCATTAATGAATATTACCGGATCTTTATTGGCTAGTTTTTGGAGCAAGAGTTCTCCAAATTAATTTCTTACCTGAACTTATCTGATCAAATTAAAGCTACCACTTTTATGCTTCAGTACCCCATTGCACGTGTATTTCAAATGATAGACAAACAATCCAGGATTTACAGGTTGATTCCCAAATTTTCCATCCCATGATGAAGTAGGAGTAGTACCTGAAAAAACTTTTGAGCCCCATCGATCAAATATCTCGAATGATTCCATACTGGTGATCACATATTGATTACTGATTCTGAATACATCATTCAAGCCATCTCCGTTAGGTGTAAAGGCGTTAGGCAAATTAATTTTATTACAATCCAATGCCGAGGCATCTACTACAGTCACTTTTAAGCTATCATGTATGGTACATCCATCTTGAGTAGAAGATAATGTATAGGTAGTAGTTGTATTAGGTGAAATTGTGGTTAATGGATCTGTTGCATTTTGTATCCCTCCTGTTGGACTCCAGCTATAAGAATTAGCACATGAAGGATTCTTTCGAATATGCACGCTCTGGCCTTTTACCAAAATTGTATCTTTGGTAATGAGCTTATCGACTTCTTTGTACATGGCCTTGATTTCAACATTTGTAAGGGCCCTGGAATAAAACTTTAATTCATCTAAAGCTCCCTTAAACCGGATATCAGTCACACCAAGACATGGACTGTTGGCGAGCTCTACTTTAGCTTTATTTTCAACGGAAATGGTGTAATTATTTATTTTAAAGTCTTTTTCTTCCCCGTTAACATAAAGGCTCAACTTTTGCCCATTTTTTGTAAAAGCTATTTGATACCAACAGTAATTTGCAGGTAGTTTTGCAGAAAGAGAACCTTTATTATCTACCCGACCTATCAATTCTGCAAAAATGGAATGATCATCTGCGAGATATCTTATAGTAAATAAACTATCTATTCCACACTTGCTTCGCTTGGATAATATATCCATAACACCCACCGCTGATTGGTCAGGCTTAATATAGAAACTTACTGTAAAATTGGAGGTAAGTAATGTTTGCAATGCAGGAGAATCCCAGCTGGCGAAATTCAATCCGCCATTCCAGTTTAGTGATGAGCCTTCCACACCACACGCACAGTTTAGAGGACCCACTGAAGCGGAACTGGCATTATTTAATTTGTCTTTTACTGTGCAAGAATCAAAACTGAAATAACTAATTAAATTTTTATCAGTTTGTGCGCTTAGGAAATTGCCAGTTATACAAACTACAGTTATTAAAATCAGAACTAAGAAAAATCGAATCCTCAATGAAAAATAGTTTTCTATATAATAGAACGTAAAATTAACCTTAAAAACGTATTATTTACTTTGAATTTGAATTCACTCGTCCAATAATCTAATATAAGATGGGTTATAATCAATAATGCTTTTATTTTTGCAATCCTAATGAAAAAAGACAATGATCAGGAAATGTCGTTTCTCGACCACCTGGAAGAATTGAGATGGCATATTATCAGATCAGTGGCAGCCATTCTGGTCAGCTCTATTGTAGTGTTTATTTTTAAAGACTTTGTGTGGAGAATTATTCTTGGGCCTACCCGACAAGATTTCTTTCTATATCGGTTGTTTTGCGGGATTTCTGACAAACTTTGTTTTGGTCCCAATGCAAAATTGGTCATGTTTACCCGGGATTTTGGTGAGCAATTTATGATGCATATGGTTTCCTCTTTTTGGATTGGATTTATAGTTGCTTTCCCGTATGTCCTTTGGGAAGTGTGGAGATTTGTAAAGCCAGGATTGTACACTAAAGAGCAAAAAGCCATCAGAGGCGTAGTATTCATATGTTCGCTCTTGTTTTTTACAGGGGTATTATTTGGGTATTATATAGTGACACCATTTGGAATTTCTTTTTTGAGTAATTATGAAATCTCTCCCGATATTCAAAATACAGTTACGCTTGATTCTTATGTAAGTTATCTTACTATGTTTATTCTTCCGCTCGGATTGATTTTCGAATTGCCCATAGTGGTATATTTTTTAGCTAAAGTAGGAATAGTTACCGCTGAATTTTTGCGATCATTTCGAAGGCATGCCATTGTCGTTATTATAGTTGTGGCCGCGGTAATTACGCCGCCTGATGTCGCTTCTCAAATATTGGTAAGCTTGCCATTGATCATGCTTTACGAAGTCAGTATATTCATTGCTAAAAGAGTAAATCCTCTTCCCAAAGATGATGATAAAGTCGAAGACAAAGATGAGGAGGAGTACGATCATGATGATTCTCCACAAGACTAATTTATAATGCAAAGAATATCATCAGGCTGGACCTTATTTTTAAAAATATTTATCCCCATATTTTATACCGTATTTATGCTGGCATGGACGGTGGCTACTATTCAGGCAGGAGATGAAGTTTCACCTCTATTTGAGCATTGGTTCTATAGAATAGGCATGATTGGATTATTTCTGGTTACCCTGGCCTTTTTTAAGTACACGGTATGGAAACTCAATAGATTAGATGTCACTCATGAATATATTTTTATATCTAACTATATGAAGACTTTTAGGTATTCTATTGATAGTATATCATCTATTAAACCATATTCTATTGGCTGGATGAAGTTTTTAAAAATAAAACTCAAGGAAAAAGGCAGTATGGGTGATTCATTTACAGTTTTAATCGAATCCGTTGTTTGGAATCAGTACCTTATCAGTCATCCCCAATACCAGCCTTTGATCAAATCATCGGGGGCTTAATACTACAAAAGGGCAGATCATTTCTTCCATAGAAACTCCGCCATGCTGGAAAGAGTGCAGATAATAATTGTGGTAGTAATTGTAATTATTGGGATAAAGAAAAAAGCCATCATTTTTCGCAAAAATGAAGGTACTGCTGAGATTGGGTGAAGGTAATCCAACCTTTTTGGGATCTTTTATTTCAAAGACTTCTTTTCTATCGTAATTTAAGTTGCGACCTACTTTATACCGAAGGTTAGTGGTTGTTTCTCTATCACCTACTACTTTTATTGGGTTACGTACTCTGATAGTGCCGTGATCAGTAGTTATGACTATGGTGATTTTCTTGTCAGCTAATTTTTGAAGTAATGACCACAAAGGAGAATTCGCAAACCAGCTTAATGTAAGTGATCGATAGGCTTTTTCATCACCAGCCAGCTCTTTTAAGACCTCCATTTCAGTGCGGGCATGCGAAAGCATATCTATAAAATTATAGACGATCACATTTAATGGTTGATTTAGAAATTGAGTATAGTTATCAGATAGATTTTTTGCATCATTTACCTGAGTGATTTTAGTATAGGTGCATTTTGTGGTAGGTTTTGTACTTCGCTGTAATTGTCTTTCTAATAGCTCAGCTTCATGCAAATTTTTACCACCTTTTTCATTATCATTTAACCACCAGTCTTCAAATTTCTGTTCAATCTGAGCGGGTAGTAAACCCGAGAATATCGCATTGCGGCTATATTGGGTTGTGGTAGGTAAAATGCTTAAAAAATACTCTTCCTGCTCCACTCTAAACCGTTCGGAAACCTTTGGTTCGATAGTTTTCCATTGATCATATCTAAGATTATCTAAAAGTATCATCAATACTGGCTTTTCAGCGGACAATAATGGTATGACCTTGTTTTTAATGAGTAAATGAGAAAAGGTAATGTCCTTGGGTTTTTCTATCCAATCGTGATAGTTTTTACTCACAAACTTTACAAATTCGTTATTAGCTTCATACTTCTGATCGGCCAGTATCTGTTTCATTTCATTATTGTCAGATTGATCCAGTTTCATTTCCCAGCTTACAATGCCTTTATATATTTCTACCCATTCTTTCAGATTAGATACGGTATTGATTTGAAGAGAAATGTTCCTAAAATCTTGTAGATAATCGGATGTTGTCTTTACCTGTACCAGTCGTTTATTGTCTATGATTTTTTTTAGTGTCAGCAAAACCTGATTAGGGTTTACCGGTTTGATCAGGTAGTCATCGATCTGTGAGCCGATGGCCTCCTCCATGATGTCTTCGGTTTCATTTTTAGTGATCATCACAATGGGAAGGTTGGGATTTATTGCTTTAAACTTGGCCAGGGTTTCCAGCCCGGAGAGTCCAGGCATGGATTCGTCTAAAAAGACAATGTCAATATCCTTATTGGTTTGGTATTCCTCCAAGGCATCATGACCATTGCTTACTAATACAAATCGGTATCCCTTTTTTTCGAGAAAATATACCTGGGGTTTTAAGAGATCTAATTCATCGTCGGCCCATAAAATCTTTGTTGCTTCCATATTCTTCTTCCAAAATCGAACTTAATCTTTAAATTTAATAAATATTGTTTTTCAATGATGCTCTAAGTCTTGAGTAAACGAAAACAATGATAGTTATATTTTTGCACGATGAATAAAAGAAAGATAATCAACGATCCGGTATATGGATTTACTACTATTCCGGATGAATTTATCTTTGACCTTATTCAACATCCGTGGTTTCAAAGATTGCGAAGAATAAGACAATTGGGACTTACTGATTATGTTTATCCGGGAGCTACCCATTCCAGGTTTCAGCATGCATTAGGTGCTTTGCATTTGATGACTTTGGCTATTGAATCCCTAAGAGCCAAAGGAGTAGAAATTAGTGATTCTGAGGCTCAGGGAGCCGAAATAGCCATCTTGTTACATGATATTGGACATTCTCCATTCTCACATGCGCTGGAAAAAAAATTCATTCCCTGGTCCCATGAAAAAGTCTCCCTGGCTTTTATGAATAAATTGAATACGGAGTTTGACGGCAAGCTCCTGGAAGCTATTAAAATATTTAGAAATAAGCATCCCAAAAAATTTTTACATCAATTAGTTTCCGGGCAACTGGATGTGGATAGAATGGACTATTTGAATAGGGATAGTTTTTATTCAGGTGTAGCGGAAGGAGTAATTGGATATGAGCGAATCATTAAAATGCTCCATGTATATGATCATCGCCTGGTGGTGGAGGAAAAAGGGATTTACTCTATTGAAAAATTTTTGATCTCCAGAAGGATTATGTATTGGCAGGTATATTTACACAAAACAGTGCTTTCAGCTGAAAAAATGCTCATCCACTGGTTTGATGAACTTTGTACATCAGATCATTTAGCCCAGATTTTTCCAAAATTAAAAGACTTACAAAGTATAAGTGGAAATGAGGTAGAACAAAGGTTAATTAATTTTGCTGAAATTGATGATACAGATATCTTTTTTGCACTCAAGCAATGTAAGCAATCCCAAAATTCAAAAATCAGGATTCTTTCAGAGGGCTTGCTAAATCGAAATTTGTTTAAATGTCAACTTTCTTTAAAACCTTTTGACAATCAATATATTAATAAATTAAAAAAAGGATTGCACCACCCGAATTTGATTTTCAAAGGCAAAGAAACAAATGAAGGCTATAACGTAGATATTGATGAGATTATGATCTTGTCAAAAGAGAACAAAATCACACCTTTATCTAAATATTCAACATTAAACAATATATCTGCACTGGAATCAAAATATTATTTAGTTTATTTATAAAATGTAAGCAAATCATGCATCAGTCATGACTTTTTAGAAGAGTCAACACAGTGAATAGGCACTTAATTTGAAATTATCATTATAGAGGATCAACTAAAAGCCTTTTTTGAAGTATTCAAATAATTTGAAAGCATTCTTGCGAAAGGTGGCCTTTTTTATTTTATACAACCTCTAAACCCTATCTTCGCAATTCCATTTTTAAAAGAATAATTAAGTCTACATGAAAGATCCTGTATTTAATCTCATCTCCAAAGAATTAGAAAGACAAAGACACGGAATAGAGCTTATCGCCAGTGAAAATTTTGCCAGTTTAAATACTATTCAGGCGATGGGTACCTGTCTGACTAATAAATATGCAGAAGGTTACCCTGGCAAGAGATATTATGGTGGGTGTGAGGTAATAGATGAAATTGAAACCATAGCCATCGATCGCTTGAAGCAACTTTTTAATGCTGCTTATGCCAATGTACAACCGCATAGTGGAGCCCAGGCAAATAGTGCTGTGTTTCTAGCTTGTCTCAAACCGGGTGATACTATTATGGGTTTCAATCTGGCTCATGGCGGTCATCTTACACATGGATCTCCTGTAAATTATAGCGGTAAGACTTTCAACCCGGTTTTTTACGGGGTAGAGCCTGATACAGGTAGAATCGACATGAAAAAAGTCGCTCAGTCGGCACTGCAAAACAAACCCAAATTGATCATCTGCGGAGCCAGTGCATATTCAAGAGATTGGGACTATAAGGAATTTAGAAGAATAGCCAATGAAGCAGGAGCTTTACTAATGGCAGATATTGCCCATCCTGCTGGTTTGATTGCAAAGGGATTACTCAATAACCCAATGGAATATTGTCATATAGTCACCTCCACTACTCATAAGACTTTAAGAGGTCCCAGAGGTGGTTTCATCATGATGGGTAAAAACTTCGAAAATCCATGGGGAAGAACGACCTCTAAAGGATCAATTATAAAAATGTCTACCATACTGGATAGTGGGGTATTTCCCGGAATGCAAGGCGGTCCATTAGAGCATGTAATTGCGGCTAAAGCAATAGCTTTTGGCGAAGCCTTGACCGAGGATTATAAAAATTATGCCGTGCAGGTTATGAAAAATGCACAGGCGATGGCTTCGAAGTTCAATGAGTATGGATACAAAATCATTTCCGGGGGCACAGATAATCACCTCATGTTGATCGATCTCAGTAATAAAAAGATTTCAGGCAAAGAAGCAGAAGAAGCACTTGGTAAAGCTGAAATCACCGTGAATAAGAATATGGTGCCTTTCGATGAAAAGAGCCCTACAGTTACATCCGGTTTAAGAATAGGTACTCCTGCAATTACTACTCGTGGTTTAAAAGAAGATGAATGTAAACAAGTAGTGGATTGGATCAATGAGATAGTAAGTAATCCATCTGATGAGAGCTTGATCAATGGTACTAAAAAGAAAGTTAAAGAGATGATGGCTGGATATCCTTTGTATCCTGAGATTGATTAGGTCTTTTATAACTTCGTTGCAAGATGATGAATTTCTTTAAAAAAGCTTACCGCATTTGAAAGAATTCTTTCCTCGTTGTTAATAAGTTCTATTGTTAGTTTTATTGCTTTTCAATGCTTTGGTCAATATCGAGATTTTCATATTTTACATTTACCAGATATAAGCCATGTGGTGGTAAGCTTAGGCTCTTTGGCAGTAAGGTTTGATTTGTCAAAGCATTTTTTACTGCCTCCATTTCCAATTGTCCTGTGGCTACATTTACACACATGCCGGTTACTAATCTCACCATGCCTCGTAAAAATCTGTTTGCCGAAATAGTAAAAACCAATTGCTTTTCGGCAGCCTCCTTCCAATAAGACTCAAATATGGTGACATTATAATTTTTCACACCGCTATCTGATAGGCAAAACGGATAGAAGGAATGGAAGGATGAAATCAAACCTGCTGCTTCGTTTAATTTATTCATCTCCAGTTTATCGAAAGATTTTATGCGAAAGCTCCATTTGTCTAGAAAAGGAGCTTTGAACCCATGCAGATGATATTCGTATCGTCTTTGTATAGCATCATATCTCGCATGAAATGTATCATCTACTTCTATGGTGTCATCTATAGCTATATCGGTTGGTAATATTGAATTTAGATGATATACAAAATCAGGGGGAAGCGTTTTATTCCAATCAAAATGAGCAATATAATTAATTGCGTGAACTCCCGTGTCTGTGCGACCACAGCCTGTAATTTCTATTTTAGAATCTGATTTGCAGAGAATATTAATACAACGCTCCAATTCGCCTTGTACCGTTCTTTTATCTCCTAATTGTTTTTGCCAACCTTGAAAATTAGTTCCATCATATGAAAGCTTCAGTGCATATCGCATGGGGTAAAAATACTACATTGGCAAATATCAAGATGAAAATATCGGCTACTCCACAGTTACTGGCGTCATGACAAAGGAGCTGATTCAATGTTTGATTCTGATAGAATGGAAAAGATTTATTTAGGCTCAAGATTAAATGTCTTAAATGGATTATTTCAGTTTTTATAATCCACCATATTTTCACCAGCTGCAATAAAGCTGGCTAATGATAGATAACAGCACTAGGGTACCTCAATGAGTTTTAATAAGTTTATGAAAATCGTTCCAAAAGGATCAATCCATCGTATAGTAAAGTCACTTCATCCTAATGAGCTCGAAAGTAGAGCCATATAATTCCAAGAACCATTTCTATTAAAATTTTCCAATGAAGTGTCCGTTTTTTCATATTCTACATGTTATTTGGTAAGAGATTATTCAGCTTATTAAGTACATTTATTGATGTACAACTCAAAATGCATCATATAATCAGTAAAGTTAAAAATTAGAGTACGAATAAGGTACTTAGAATATCACATTTAAAACTCACTTCATTCATTTTTAATTGTAAAAGGGGATTTGGTAAACTAATTTGAAATGGATAGTTATAAAAAAATGGATAGCTTTATATTCTAATTTTATACTGAAAACATATGCATGTTAAATTTTGGGGAAGCAGAGGTTCAATGCCCTCATCTATTTCATCAAGCAGCATTAAATCTAAATTGAAATTTGCTTTATCCTCAGCAATAGAAAAGGGGATTCGGTCCCCCGAGGAGATTGATGATTTTATTGATTCATTGCCTTTTGGTGTAAAATCTACCTATGGTAATAATACGCCGTGCATAGAGATATCTGGTGGCTCGGAAATTTTGATTTGCGATGCCGGAACCGGACTGAAAGACTTGGGCAGAAATCTTATTCAAAATAATAGCCCCCATCAAAATGTTATTAATATCCTGATGTCTCATGTACATTGGGATCACATTCAGGGTTTTCCATTTTTTATACCTGCCTACATGCAAGGCTATATCATCAAAATCTGGGGTTGTCATCCAGACCTGGAAAAGGCTTTTGTAAATCAGCAAGAGCCACCTTTTTTCCCGGTGCAGTTAAAAAACATGGGTGCCAATATAAGTTTCCATACGCTGGAACCCGATCAAAAATTAAATATTGGGGGTGTAGATATTGCCATGATAGAACAGCCTCATCCAGGCAAGTCGTATGGATATTGTTTCGAAAAGGAAGCTAAGAAAATAGTATATAGTACCGATATAGAAATATCCGGTGATGAGGATGTAAGGCAAACCTTTTCTAATTTTTATAAAAATGCTGATGTTTTGATCGTTGACGGTCAGTTTAATCTTGCAGATCATTTATACAGTAAGCAGGATTGGGGTCATAGCAGTAACCTGGTAGCTATTGAAATGGCGGTACATGCGGGCGCTCAAAAACTTTGCCTGTTTCATTCTGACCATCTCCTGGATGATGAAAAATTAGATAAATTTTATACTGAAAGTCTCCGCTATTTAAAAATATTCGATAGTGAATCTAAGCTCAAAATCTATCTGGCATACGACGGTTTAGTATTGTAAGTGATAATACTATTACATTAACTCAAGCCCCAGTAAGGTAATATCATCATTCTGTTCTTCTACTGCACTAAACGATTTTAGATCTTCTAAAATTGACTTTAATAAGGGTTCAGAAGTAAGACTGGCGTTAGAACAAATAATATTAGCCAACCTTGTTTCGCCGTAATATTCACCATTTAGATTAGTAGCCTCCGTAATACCGTCAGTATACAGGATTAGTTTATCTCGTTTTTTCAATACTATTTTTGACTCTTTATATTTAAAATATTCAACAGCACCAATGACAGGTCCGTGTAATTCTGTCAAGGTCTTTGTAGTATTTAATTCCCTTAGGATCGGATGTAAATGCCCGGCATTGCTATAGCATAGTTCTCCGGTGTTTGTATTAAGATAACCTAAAAAATAGGTTACAAACATAGATTGATCATTTTGTATAAAAATATCCCTATTTACTTCTGTAAGAATAGCAGCGGGTGAAGTTAATCGTGAACCATAGGTTTTTACCAATGTCTTGGTAACTGCCATAAATAAAGCTGCCGGCACGCCTTTTCCGGAAACATCACCGATTCCAAAAAAAAGATGGTCATTATCTACCATGAAAAAATCATATAAATCTCCTCCTACTTCACGGGACGGCTCCAACAACGCATATAAATCTACACCCATGGTTGGAAAATCTTTTGGTAGCATACTCATTTGGATTTCCTGACCCACATCTAACTCTTGCTTCATTCTTGCATTATGCTTTGCTATTAATTTGTTGAGTGCATCGAGTTTTTTATTCTGAGATTCAATTTGTTCATTTTTTTCAGCTAATAGTTTGCGTGATCTCTTGACTTGTATATAATTTCTATAGATAAAAAAGGAAATGGCCACTAAAGAAAGTGCAGCTAATGCGAACGAATTTCTTACAGCCTGCGCCCTTTTCAATTCTGCTTTTACAGTTATAGCATTTAAACTATCAGCCTGTGCCTTTTGCCTGATGATAACCAATTGTAACTCCGCCCGGGTGAGTGTAGAGTCCAGAAGCTGATTTACTTTGGTGGCCTCTAATAAATCAATAGATGATTCTCTAAGTTCATATTGCTTTTTTATTAACTCCTGCTCTTTAAGTTTGTTTTGATTTTCCGCCAGTTCCTTCCGCAATTTTTCTTCTTCTGCCGCATTCCTTAACTTTGTATAATCGATTTCGTTTTGCTTATCAGAAAAGATTTTATAGTAATCGAAATATTGTGTCGCCTTTTCCCGATCACCGGCTTTCTCATAGGTTTCAGATAAATTTCTATAACATTTCAACAAAGCTTCAAGCATACGCTTCTGATCAGGAATTTCTCTTGACAATAAAGAAGCTTCTTCCAGCATATCGAGAGATTCAGAATACCTTTTCAGACTATTTAAAGAAACCGAGCAGTTGACAAGAGCTTCAACAAGGGCTTCTTTATTATTAAAAGCCCTCCTGGCAGTTAACACTTTTTGCCAACTGTCCAGCGATTTTTGATAGTCTTTAGTGTCTGCGTAAAGCAATCCCAGATTGCCATGAATCATAGACTCTCCGTTTTCATTACCTAATTGATGATTGAGTTGGAGTGATTTTTCATAAAATTCTATTGCTTTCTTAAAATTATTGTGATTCCAATAGGTGAGGGCAAGTTCATTTAATTGATAGCTGGCCTCTTTGATATTATTGGCTTTTGTTTGAATTTCAAAATTGTTTTCTAAGGCTTTTACATAAGCTGAATCATTTCTGGAAAAAGGTTGTATTTGTGACCTTATCTTCCCTATGTTGAATACTAGTGATAGGAATAATAGAGCTCCTAACCGGAGGGAATAGATTGTATTTAATTTCAATCTCATTTATCACCTATATAAAAAGTTACAGACTCTATTTTTTCATTGCCCACATTATCAATAGCCCTAATCTTTAACTCGTATTTTGTATTATTAACAAAATTAGTCAGAGGGCTAGTATATAGTTTCTCTGATGCTCCATTCATTGTAAAAAATATTTTTTCATTTCCTGAAGACTCATCCGTAGCTGCCAAATATAAAGTAGTATGCGGAGGAAACATATTAATGCCTTCTTTTTGACCAATAGTAGCAACACTAAAATTAGTAAAGATTTTAGGCAGATCACCATCAAATAATATTTCATTGGCTACCGTATTTCTGTTATTTACATTATCATATGCAAATAATTCTATGGTGTGTTTTCCCGATGTAAGGTTTACTGAGAATGGTTTTTCGTATGTGGTCTCTGCCTGATTCCTGTCGACACTGTAGGCAATTTTTTGTACCCCGGATTGTTGATCCTTTGCATCAATTAAAATTGAAGTTTTGGGGCCAATAAATAATTCATGCAATGTTTTATAGAATGGACCTTGCCACTGATTAGATATATCTGGCCCAGTCAGATCGAGAAATACCCGATTTACATTATGTTTATACTCTTCAGCACCACTGGGCGCATTAGATACTCTATCATTGGAATAAAACTTAATGATATGGTCTCCCTGTAAATTAGGTAAATAAAACGGATCAGTATATACCTTAAATGGCTCACCATCGATAGCATATAAGATATCTTTCACCCCTGATTTATTATCAATTGCCGTCAATTTCATTTTAGTACGACCTGAAAAATATACTTTATCCTGCCAAATATATTTATCTCCTAAAATATCTGATGCTGTAATAGGTGCCAATTTATCATAGTAAAAATCATATTTGATAACAGAGCTCTTGTTGCCTACAAAATCTTCAGCATAATACTCCAGGGTATGATTTCCATCTTCCAGGCTTTGCAGGCTAAGATTTATCCCTCGATAGATAGTAAATGAACCATCATCAAATCTATAATAGATGTTTTTCAAGCCGGATATTTTATCTACTCCAGTGAAATATATTGTGGTTGAGCTCGCGACCGTATTATTCTCAGCTACTCCATTAATATTATGGGTTATTTCGGGAGGAGTCAGGTCTACAATAAATTGTTTCGTGTTCTTTGTCTCCATGTTGCCCACACGATCCTCTGCAAAATAATAAAGCATTTGATCTCCTTCAAGATTCACAACTACTGGATCGGTATATTCCTTGGTAAAAGTATCATTTAGAGACCAGTAGACCTTTTCGACTCCTGAATATTTATCATCAGCTGATAATTCAAACTCCAATCCTTTCCCATAATAATTATGGCCGTCTTTGTTATATGCAGGAGCTCCTTTTAGATCAGCCGAAGTCGATGGACTTTGTCCATCAGCTACTACTTTAAATAGTACTTCAAGCCTGGGTACTATTTTCATGGTTTTATTATTTACCGCTTCCTTTGTACGTATAAAATTGGGGCCTTCGGTATCAAAAAATACAGGATTAGAATATTCGGAATACTCTTTGCTTTCCAGATTAATTCCTTTTCCATCAGGTGTTGGAGAAAGTTGGATATATACGGGTAATTTTTTATTCCAATACAAGGTAGAATCCTGGCCGACAAAATATCTTTCATTTTGAGCATTTATTTGAAAATAAAAGGATAATAGAACTGCTCCGATAACTACTGTTTTCATATTACTTATTTTCATTTTTGGTATAGATTTATTGGTTTATAAATTTTATTTTTAATCTAAGATAATTTTTCTCCCCTCTTCTGTGGTAATCCATAGAGTGTAAAAAATTATTCACTATCTTCAAACCCAATCCCCCTACTTTTTTGATTTCATCGGGATCTTCTTTGTAATTGATCTGTTCAAGATAATTTGCGGGATCAAAATGAATACCCCGGTCTTCAAATTCAAGCTGCCAGTCTTCGTCTGTTTTTTTGCAACTAAAACTGATAAATTGGGAATCATCATTCAATTTGCCATACTTTATAATATTAGATAAAATTTCGTCGGTAAGAATAAGGAGCTTTTTATGCTCCAAATCCGGAACGGAATTTTTATAGCAGAATTCATCCAACGAATTTAAGGCATATTGAATGTTTTCTATATTGCTTTGAAATTGAATATTTAGTGAAGGAGTTTTCATGACCAGCCTTCCTGTGCAGCAGTGGAGTCTTCAAAACATTTGAAAATCAAATTGAATCCTGAAATTTCAAACACTTCCTTTACAATATCATTTAACTTACAAATCCGTATTTCCCCGGATGGATTTTTCTTGTTCAATTTATTGGCTATTAAAAAAACCCTAAGGCCGGCACTGGATATATATCTTAATTTGTCCAGATCAATAATCAATTTGTGATTCCCGCCCATGATTAGTTGATTGATTTTAGTTTCAGCTTCTGATGATGTCGCTGCATTTAGTTCACCAGAGATGTGAACTATTTTTATAAGATCTACATTGGTAATAGTTATTTCCATCTGTTGAAAATAACTCATTTAAATTAATTAATTTTGATAAAAGACTAAAAATCCAGGTAAAATTTGTACCGGCTCAAGATGCTTTATTCGCTAATTACGGGACTAGAGAGGCTAAGGTGTTTACGCTGCCCTTAACTTAGTAAACTTCGATTTCTCCAACTTGGATTGAACATAAAACAGATTTATTTCCAATGAACTTACTTTTTTATCTGATGAAGGAATAGAAAACATTTCATCCATCAAAATAGCTTCCAGCATGGATCTCAGACCGCGTGCTCCGAGTTTGTAGTCCAACGCCAGATCTGCTATATAAGCTAAAGCGTCTGCAGTAAAAGTCAGGGTGCAATTTTCTTGATCAAAGATTTTTTTGTATTGTTTGATCAACGCATTCTTAGGCTCTGTCAATATTTGAATTAGCGTTTCCCGATCTAACGGATCAAGATGTGCCAGGACGGGCAATCTACCCACTAATTCAGGGATTAACCCAAATTGTTTTATGTCCTGATGTGTGATATAAGCCAATAAGTTTTCTTTATCTACCCACTCTTTATCACCTCCATGGTACCCAATTACCTGGGTATTTATCCTTCGGGCAATTATTTTTTCTATTCCATCAAAGGCGCCACCGCATATAAATAAAATGTTTTGAGTATTTACAGTGACTAACTTTTGTTCCGGATGTTTTCTGCCACCCTGTGGAGGTACATTCACTTCCGCTCCTTCTAACATTTTTAAAAGACCTTGCTGAACACCTTCTCCGGAAACATCGCGGGTAATAGATGGGTTATCCGATTTACGGGCAATTTTATCTATTTCGTCAATATAAATTATTCCTTTCTGAGTTGCTTCTACGTTATAATCACATACTTGTAATAATCTACTCAGCATGCTTTCTACATCTTCACCCACATAGCCTGCTTCAGTAAATACAGTGGCATCGACTATGGCAAAAGGTACATTTAAGATCCTCGCAATAGTACGGGCCATCAAAGTCTTTCCGGTACCGGTTTGTCCTACGAAAATCACATTTGATTTTTCTATTTCCACTTCATCATTAATATGAGCACTCTTCAATCTCTTGTAGTGATTATAGACGGCCACCGCCAGACATTTTTTAGCTTCATTTTGGCCTATAACATATTCATCCAGATGAGCTTTAATCTTGGCGGGGGTGAGGTCTTTCGGAGGGGCAAAGTTTTTATTTTTTTTCTTTTTAGTATCAAACTCTTCACGAATGATATGATGGGCTTGTTCAATACACATATCACAAATATGAGCTTCGAGGCCTGCCACTAAAATGGCGACTTCGTTTTTAGCTTTCCCACAAAAGGCACACTGAGTAGAGTCTAATTTGCTCATATTTATCGATTAATGTAAAATTAGCTTTTTTTGCGTGGATTATCACGAGTAAGTACTTCGTCTACCAAGCCGTATTCTTTTGCTTCGATACCTGACATCCAGTTGTCGCGGTCACAGTCTTTTTCTATAGTGTCTACATCTTTGCCAGTATGTTGGCTTAAAATTTCATACAATTCTTTTTTCATGGCTCTGATCAAATTATAAGAGATCTCCATGTCTTTAAATTGACCTTGCATGCCACCAGAAGGCTGGTGAATCATCACCCGGCTATGTTGTAAACAAGTGCGTTTTCCTTTCGTTCCGGCTGCTAGTAGAACAGCACCCATAGATGCAGCTAGTCCTGTACAGATAGTTCCAATATCAGGGGAAACATACTGCATAGTGTCATAAATACCCAATCCATCTATTACGGAACCACCTGGGCTATTAATAAAAATTTGAATATCTCTTTTAGGATCCATTGATTCTAAAAATAAAAGCTGAGCCTGAATCACATTGGCTACATAATCGGTCACGGGTACTCCCATAAATATGATTCGATCCATCATCAATCTGGAAAATACATCCATTCCCACTACGTTCATTTGTCTTTCTTCAATTACAGTAGGCGTAAAGTCATGGATATTTGGAACACTGACCTGGCTCATATATTTTTCCAAATGAGCACTATTCATTCCTAAATGCCTTGTAGCATATTTTTTAAATTCCTGGTTGTCTTTCATGTTGTAAATTTAATAAGCTTTCAAAAATACAGGAACAATTCAATTCGAATAAGGTTTATTATTTTAACCCCAACTTAATGTGAATGCTCGTGGTCATGATGCTCATGATCATGGTCAAGATGCTCGTGCCCGTGGTGTTCGTGGTCGTGATTTTGATGCCTATGCTTTTGGGACTTTTCACGCCTTTCTGCACTATCTTTTCTTGCCAGTTCCATCTTCTCTTTAAATTTGTCTTCGGTCACTACTACTTCCTGAAGAGAAACTGATGATTTTAATTGGTCGAATAATTTGTCTGTTATTATCTCATCGTGTAATTTTTCTACTTGTTCCCGATTCTGCATCATTTTATTGATGGTAGGCTCTAAAAATGACATATCTCCCAATGCCATTCCTCCAAAGTAGCTAAATATTTGTTGACGCATTCTTTCACGAACTTCCTGAGCTGATACCTTGATCTCATAGGTTTGCAAAAATTTATCCCTCAGGATGGTCCACAACAAATTTTGCTGAAAATCGGGGTAATCATCATTTAAGTCTTCATCAGTAACAGAAGGGTTCTGTACTTTAAGCCATCTTTTGAGGAATGATTCCGGAAAGTCTATTTTATTTTCTTTGAGTAAATGATCCTGGAGGTCTCTGAATAATAAGGCTTCTGACTGATGAACAAACTGATGTTCCAATTCTTCTTTAATTTTTGTCTTAGCTTCTTCTTCATTTTTTACCTGATCTGGGCCAAATGCTTTATCAAAAAAAGCTTGATTTACTTCGGCAGGAACCATGGTTTTGATCTCGGAAATAGTTAATTTCATCAGGGAAGGCATACCCATACCTTCTTCTGATTTATTAAAATATCGCTCCCTGATGAATGCTTCATCTTTGTCGGGGTGAAACGATCTAATATCTGCATCTAAGGTGTCATTAACCATTTTATCCAGAAATAAATCTTTAGCATGCAGATCCAATTGGTTAAGCCAAACTGAAAATTCAGTACTTAATCCATCTTCTTTTATTTGATTGCTTTCATCCAATTCAATTGCATTAACGGCCAGTAGATGTTCCTCCTTCACCGGGCCTTCAATAATGGTTAATTCGCCCATTCTTTCTCTTAACTTTTCAAATTGATCGTCAATACTTTTTTGATCAGCGGTGACTTTTTGTAAATCAAATATTTTATCCAGTCCTATTACATCAAAATCATTGGTATATCCTATATCAAATTTAAAAGTATAGTTGTCTGGATTCTTGATATCATAATATATCTCTTCCTGATCATCATTAGTAAGAGGTTGGCCAAGAATGTTTAGTTTATTCTCTTTTAAGTACTCCAGTATCTGATTTTGAAGAGACTTTTCTACCACTTCCTGTAGAATGGAATTACCATATAATTTTTTGATAACCTCTACCGGTGTTTTTCCTTTTCTAAACCCTTTCAGCTGAGCTTTATTTTTATATTCGTTGAGTTCTTTTTGCAGAATAGATTGATATTCAGATGGTTGAATGTGGATTGTAAGAGTGCCTTGAAGATTTTCGGTGGGAGTGAAAGTAACTGCCATTGGAACGATTAAAAGTGTAAAAATATTTAAAAAGAGTGCGGATAGAGGGACTCGAACCCCCATGCCTCACGGCACCAGATCCTAAGTCTGGCGCGTCTACCAATTTCGCCATACCCGCATCCAAATTTTGGGAGTGCAAATATACATTTTCCACATGAAACAGAAAGCAACTTATTTTCGTTTATCTTTAAGTAGGCAATGTCAAATTCGGGCTCATATATAGAAGATGTACAAATAGTAGATGAAAATGATCGTCATCTGATACAGACTGCTTATAGAATGCTGCTAAAATCTTTCAAAGCACCTTTGGAAGATCTCGATAAATCTAATATCCGCAAAGCTTATGAAATGGCGGTTGTAGCTCACCGCGAACAACGAAGAAAATCAGGCGAACCTTATATACTGCATCCCATTGAGGTGGCGCGTATTTGCGTCGAAGAAATCGGGCTGGGTGCTACTGCAGCAATTTGTGCTTTGTTGCATGATGTGGTGGAGGATACCGAAGTCACCCTCCAAAGTGTTCGAGCCGAATTTGGTGAAAAAATCGCTATGATAGTGGATGGTTTAACCAAATTGGACGGCTTATATAATTCTGAAACTGCCCAGGCCGAAAATTATCGGAAAGTGTTGAGCACACTGGTTACTGATGTACGGGTGATTTTAATCAAAATGGCAGATCGCCTTCACAATCTTCGTACCATCAATTCAATGCCCAGGCATAAGCAGCTCAAGATAGCTGCAGAGACAGATTATATTTATGCTCCTTTGGCCCATCGTCTGGGCTTATACAATATCAAATCTGAGTTTCAGGATATTTGCCTTCGTATTCAGGAGCCGGATGCATATCATGAAATTGTTCAAAAGCTCGAAGAATCTGAACAATCCAGGAATGAATACATCAGCCGATTCATACAGCCCTTAAAAAGTGAGCTTGACCAATTGAATGTACCTTATAAAATTCTTGGCAGACCCAAATCTATCTCCAGTATTTTAAATAAGATCAAAAAGAAAAAAATCCCATTTGAAGAAATATATGATTTGTTCGCCGTCCGAATCATTGTAGAAGTTCCGGCAAAAAATGAAAAATCGGTCTGTTGGCAAGTATATTCTATTGTCACCGATGTGCATACTCCTATTCCTGAGAGACTAAAAGACTGGATCACCACGCCAAAAGCAAATGGCTATGAGTCGTTGCATACTACGGTAATAGGTCCATCCGGAAGATATGTGGAAGTGCAAATAAGATCTAATAGGATGGATGAGATAGCGGAAAGAGGTTTTGCTGCACACTGGAAATATAAAGGCATTTCTAATCAGCAAAAACTATATGATGGATGGCTTGATAATATCCGGGATATACTGGACTCTCCGCACACCGATGCTATAGAGTTTATGAGTGATTTCAAGTCTAACCTTTTTAACGAGGAAATTCATGTATTTACTCCAAAAGGTGAAGTAAGGATACTGCCTAAAGGAGCTACCGCCCTGGACTTTGCTTTCAGCATACATACTGATCTTGGTTACCATTGTACAGGAATAAAAGTGAATAACCGACTTGTTCCCATGGGATATAATCTGGAACATGGCGATCAGGTACAAATCTTTACAAATAATAGGCAAAAACCATCAGAAGGATGGCTCAAATTAGTAGTTACTGGTAAGGCTAAATCTAAAATAAGACAATCTCTCAAAGAAGAAAAAAAAGAACAAGGTGATCTGGGAAAAGAGGCACTGGAGCGAAAATTCAAAAATCTGCGATTAAACTTAGATGAAAATGTAGATACATTGGTGAAGTTCTTTGGCTATAAATCAAGACTTGATTTATATTTTTCAATTGCCCAGGGAAATATTGACCTTTCTTCCCTCAACCAGTGGAATATAGAGGCACATAAAATAATGGTTCCAGGAGAAGAGAACATTGAAAAGAAAGAACCTATTCACCCAGCGCCTTCATATGTTCCAAAATCAGCCGTAGGTGTTAACACCAAACTTTATATTAATGGTGAGCCAGCAGAACAGTATGAATATAGCTTTGCCAGTTGTTGCAACCCACTTCCGGGTGATGATATTTTTGGATACCTCACTGCTGCTTCCGGGCTCAAAATTCATAGAACGAATTGCCCAAATAGCACCAATCTTTTAGCCAATTATGGTTATCGAGTAGTAAAAGCTGAATGGGGCGATATCAATCAGTCAGATTTTGTAGCCAATCTTGTCATTACTGGGGTAGATGATGGCCCGGGAGTAATCGAAAGAATCTCCAAAGCGATTTCTCAAGATCTAAACCTCAATATCAGATCATTCTCCATTGAAGGAAAAGAAGGTTATTTTGAGGGAAAGATGAGCCTGATGGTGAAGAATAAAGTCCAATTAGTGAAAGCAATGGCCGCATTAAAAAAACTTGATGCAATAGATAGTGTAGCCAGGCTGGAGTAAAAGAATACTAGTAAACCGCGGTTGCTTTACAGAGATCAATAAAGGGCATATATTCTTCTATTAATCCCGTCGGGTGTGCTGCTGTACATGGAATAAAGGAATATTTTTTATCTGTCGCGGTATATTGAATATCGAGTTTTTGTCCCTCCAGTTGAAACTCTGTGCTTATAAAGCTGGGATATACTTCATTGCTATTGCTAATACTATTTGTTACTTCTAAATAATAGAAAAAATCTGTACCGGCTACATTCAACATTTTCCTTTTAACCACTGCTTTTGTGGTGCTACTACAACCTCGAGCCTGGATAGTGGGGACCTCATTGGAGGAAGACTTTGTGCAACTGATCATCAATAGGGTCACGGCGAAAAGGAGAATTTTCATAAATGAATTTTAAGTAATCTTTAAATATAACGTAAAAAATGGGATTTTGGATGCTAAGTTTTCAAAAATTGATCCAGATTTCCCAAAATCTTACTGCACAGGGTGATAATCCGGATTAAAATCGTAGATTTTTATTTTTTCATTATTTATCCCGATTATAAGCTTTTTATCAATTACTTGAACATCTTTTACATCTCCTTTTAATTTTAATCCAGATTGGGTTTGGGGTAAATAATGGAATCCTCCTTTTTTATCATTAATAAATACAAAACCAAAATTTGCATCTATTTTCCCAATGCGTACCCGTGCATGAGATTGATTACCGGCAAGGATTAGATCTTGATAGCCATCATTATTTAGGTCTTGCGAAAGAATGGAAAATACAGGGGCATATTGGGTTTGAATAGGGAGAACTCCCTTGGAAAAGGTTCCATTTACATTAATCAAAAGTGTAGTCTCCAATGTATTTACTGACCTTTTCTCTGGTGATTTCCCTTTAAATTCCGACAAGATATCATCAGTAACCATATTGGAATAAATTTCATAGGTAGTATATTTTTTTCGAAGCCCCGTCAATTGACCCATGAGTTCATCCCGGCTATAAGCTGGGTAGTTTTTTCCCTGTATATAATAGGAAATAATAGGATCTATCGTTCCATTTCCATCAAAATCGTCCACATTCATATTGATAGGTTCTTGCCTGGAAGCCCGGTATTGAGAGTTTAATCCAAAGTTGCCAATCAATAAATCCAGATCACCATCATTTTCTAAATCGAATGCCTGAATCCGATTCCAGAAGCCAGTCATATTAGGATAGATATTTTCAGAGGACCCGAAGTTTCCATTTTTATTTAATAAAAGCATTACACCGGTCCATTCACCAACAGCAATGATATCATCGAACCCATCCTTATTGATATCTACTATGGCCAGATCATTTACTATTCCAAGATTATCCAAAGCTTTTGCCTGAACACGAATAAATTTTCCATGATCATTTTGAAAAAGACGGGTAGGATTGCAAACAGGATATTGGAGCGGCAGACATCCACTGCCAACTATTAAATCCAAATCTCCATCGTGATCAAAATCTATTGACTTTACAACATTATCAGAATAAGCACTATCGATAAAGGAATCAAATGACTTTGAAAAAATTCCTTTGCCATCATTCAGGTAAAGACGATTATTAAGTGCAAGGTCATGCTCCAGGTATTGATACCCGCCACTCACTACATACAAATCCTGGTCTCCATCTCCATCTACATCAAGAAATGAGGCATCTGCATCTGTACAAAACATGTCCTGATCAAAGGCTTTTTGTTTGCTCCATGTAAAGTCCCCATTTTTATTTTGTAAAAACAATTGACCCGCCTGACCTTTGCCTCCCCCGATATAAAAATCTGTCAAGCCATCTCCATTTACATCGCTCCTGGCTATTCGGGGTCCAACGTAGGAATACATTTGAGGCAATAAGGATTGTCTCGCAAAATCATTTCCAGGCATTTGTAAATGACTATATTTAAATGGCCTTTCAATAAAGACCGGTGCTATCTCGGTGGTGTTTTGAAATGGAAAAGCGTTTTCTTTCTTTACTTTGAGTACCTGGTTTACATTGATATTAGTAATCCTTTGCTTTTCTCCGGAAGGCCAGATAATTACCAAACTATCCACTAAAGTTTTATTTTTCAATCCAAAATGAATAGGAGTCATCATACTACTTTGATAACCATGAGTAGGTGTAAATTCCTGATATTGGGTCATACCATCAGTATACAGAATCAATTTGGTGTCATTTTTCTGCATATTCAATAGTTCTACATCTAAATAATTAGTCTTCAATTTCTCCCGACTTAAATTTTTATATATCGATGCCGGTGCATCCAGATTATTAGTAATTAATTCAAGATCGCCATCCTGATCCAGATCAACGGCAACGGCTCCATTTGAAATGATGGGCTCTTCAAACCCCCATTCTTTTTGCATATTGCTAAATGAAAGTTGCTGTGGCTCGCCCGTATTTTTAAAAATATAATTCGCAGTTTTAGTGGAGGGCATTTTCTCTATCATATCTTTCACCTTCACACCGGATTGAATAGAAGCGTCGGCGTAATATTTCATAAAATCCATATTGGTATAATCACGCAAATAGCCATTGGAAAAAAATAAATCTTTGTACCCATCATTGTCAAAATCAGCCATGAGTATACTCCAGCTCCAATCTGTATTAGAGATGCCAGCTAATTGGCCAATCTCTGAAAAGCTTCCATCCCCATTATTTAACTGAAGCATATTGCGCATAAAAGAAGGATGTACTTTATTTTTCAACATAGATAAATAGGACTCATACTTGTCAGGACCAAATAAAAGCTTTTGACGCTTATTATCTTCAGGGAGCATATCCGTACTGATAATATCAGGTAATAAATCATTATTCAGGTCACCTATATCATTACCCATCGAAAAATAGGAAATGTGATTGGTGCGATTTTTTATTTCATCGGTAAAAGTGCCATCGTGATTATTGATATACAGGTAATCCTCTTCGAGATAGTCGTTGGATACATATATATCAGGCCAATTATCATTATTCAGATCGGCAATATGTATTCCAAGTCCAAATCCAATGGGATTTCCTTTGATACCCGCTTTACTGGAAACATCTTCAAATTTTCCATTATTGTTCTGCAATAATCGATGACCTGCCAGCGAGTCTCTCATAAATCGTATGGCTTCTACATCAAAACGTTTAAAGTCTTTCACGTTATGATTAAGAACATAACAATCCAGGTCACCATCTTTATCATAATCAAAAAAAGCAGATTGTGTAGAATAGGTAGCCAGGTCTAATCCATAGTCAGCGGCTTTCTCAGTAAAAGAAATGTGTCCATTTTTAACTCCGTTATTTATGAACAATTTATTTTTTCTCCATTCAGGGTGATCGATATTTGCCGAAACGGATACATATAAATCTTGCCAGCCATCGTTATTGATATCTACTACGGTAACCCCTGTATTCCAGCTTTTACTATTTTTTTCCGAAGGAAAAGCCTCAGCAGTTACATCTTCAAACTGAATATTTCCAGAGGGTTTCGTTTTATTCAAATACATTTTATTGGGTACTTGATTTCCCGTGAAAAATAAATCGATCCATCCATCATTATTAAAATCAGCGGCTGCTACACCACCTCCGTTATAGAAATATTCATAGTTGAGTACATTGTCTTCTTCAGTTTCTATAAGTTGATTGGTGAAATCTACTTTGGTATTGGAAGGCTCCAACTTTTGAAAGATTGAATTGCCGGGCGTTTTTTTACAAGAAAGTATAAGGATTATGTGTAATAGAAAAAGGATCTTTTTCATCTATAAAATCTAAGCATCTAAATGAATTGCAAAATTAATCAATTTATATGGCCAGTGAAAGGGAACTTGAATCCTGACAATTAAAAACACTCCTTTATCTTTGCCACACTAATTTTGAATGGATAGGTGACTAAATTAATTTGTCCGTTGATTGCAAGAACTATTATGAAGTATTTTCGTTTCAGTTTTTTAAGATGTGTACAGCTCCATGTGGTATATTTTTTCGTACTCATTGGATGCCATGAAGCGGTAAATACAAAAATTATTACCGCAGAGGCTTCATTGTTCACTTCCATAGACTCCACACAAAGTGGTATCAATTTCATCAATGAAGTAAATGAAAGACCGGATTTTAATGTAATCACCTATAGAAATTTTTACAATGGTGGAGGTGTTGCCACAGGTGATATAAATAATGATGGCTTGCCTGATATTTATTTTACATCCAACCAACATCAAAATAAATTATATCTGAATATTACGAAGCCAGGTGGTAAGTTACAGTTCGAAGACATTACTGAAAAGGCTAAAGTGGGAGGCACCAAAGCATGGAGTACCGGAGTAAGTATGGCTGATGTCAATGCAGATGGATGGCTCGATATTTATGTTTGCAATGCTGGCGATATCAATGGCGATAATAAAGAAAATGAACTATTTATTAATAATGGTGATTTGACTTTTACAGAACGTGCGCAGGACTATAATCTTAATAATAAAGGCTACAGTACGCATGCGGCTTTCTTTGATTACGATCATGATGGCGATTTAGATTGCTATATTTTGAATAATAGTTTCAGGAATCCTGACAAAATAGAATTGTACAAAAGTATGCGTGAAACACCGGATGAGCTTGCAGGTGATAAACTTATGCGAAATGATGGGAATACGTTTACAGATGTAACCACGAAAGCTGGAATTTACTCCAGTGCTATTGGATTTGGACTGGGTATTGCTACAGGTGATGTGAATAGTGATGGTTGGCCAGACCTTTATATTTCCAATGATTTTTTTGAAAAAGATTATTTATACATCAATAACCGGGATGGAAGTTTTACCGAAGACCTGAATAATCGGGTTGATTATTGTTCTACTTCCAGTATGGGTGGGGATATGGCTGATATCAATGGTGACGGAAACCCTGAAATATTTACGACAGATATGTTACCTGGTGGTAATGCACGTATAAAGAGAATGGTAGTCTTTGAGCCATTTCATTTGGAAGATTATCGATATAGGGCAAATTATTATTACCAGTTTATTCAAAATTGTTTGCAATTGAATGATGGTACTGGTCATTTTCAGGAGATCGCTAATCTGGCTGGAGTGGCAGCCACCGATTGGAGTTGGGGGGCCACTATTTTTGATTTTCAAAATGATGGTCTCAATGATATTTTCGTTTCCAATGGTATATACAAAGACATCATGGAAGGTGACTTCAGAGAATTTGTGTACGATGAGAAAAATAAAAATCCCGATAAGGCCAGGAATAATCTCAGTATCATCAATCAATTGCCGTCTGCGCCTTTACAGAACTATGCTTTTGTAAATAAAGAAAATTTTAAATTTGAGAATCAGGCTGAAAAATTAGGTTTTACAGAAAAGACTTTTAGCAATGGATCGGCTTACGCAGATTTAGATAATGATGGCGATCTTGATCTGGTAATAAATAATGTGAATCAAGCCGCTCTTCTTTATCAAAATAATACAATTGGAAACAGCTATTTGAAAGTAAAATTCCTGGGCAGTGAAAAAAATAAATTTGGAATTGGTGCGAAAGTGATAATCAGAGCAAATGATAAAATATTTGTCAAAGAAAATTTTACAAACAGGGGATTTCAAAGTAGTATCGAACCCAATTTGACATTTGGCCTGGGGAGTATAGATTCTATTGATTCACTTATAGTCATATGGCCTGATGGAAAAGCCGAAACTTTACTGCATACAACTGTCAATCAAACAATTTCTTTAAAATATATTAATTCTAATTATCAATATAGCTTTAAGAAAATTGTATTGAAGCCGGTTTTTACTGAGTTAAATGCTTCCGAAGTCTTACACGGAGCTGTTCATCATGAAAACAAATACGATGATTTTAATGTAGAACCCCTATTACTCAGTATGCTCTCTACTCAAGGTCCTAAAATTTTGAAAGCAGATATCAATAAAGATGGATTAGAAGATTTGATTTTACTTGGAGCAAAAGATGACCCCGATAAGCTTTTTGTGCAGGAGCCCAATGGTCATTTTATGCAAACTAATATAGCAGTTTTTGAAAAAGATAAAAATTTTGAAAGTACGTGTGGTGCATTCTTTGATTTTGAGGGTGATGGAGACCAGGATCTATTGATTGGATCCGGGAGCAACGAAGTCGGACTCGATCAATTGGCCTTCATTGTGCGATTGTATATAAATGATGGTCGTGGAAATTTTACGGTAGACCCTCAGCGGATTCCTCCTGTTATTGGTAATTTTTCTACTATCAGGGTAACGGATTTGCCCTCCCATAATGGACAATTAGTATTCCTGGGTGGAAGAGTTATTCCTGGAAATTACGGCATTCAACCGCCATCATACCTGTTAAAGAATGATCAGGGTAGCTGGACTAATAGTACTCCGAAAGCTATAGCTAATGCAGGGATGGTCACCGATGCTCAATGGGCTGATGTGAATAAAGATCAGTGGCCGGATTTGATCATCACCGGGGAGTGGATGCCACTGCAGATATTTATTAATACTAAGGGTACTCTGGATACTGCCGAATCCATTCAAAATACAAGTGGTTGGTGGCAACGAGTTGTTGGCGATGATATAGATGATGATGGTGATCTTGATTTTGTAGTTGGCAATTGGGGTTATAACTCAAAACTCCAACCAAGTATAGCAACACCTTTGACCATGGAAGTAGGAGATTTTGACAATAATGGCAAGAGCGAATTTTTAATCAATTGGAAAGCGCCCGGGGATCAATTTTCTTATCCATTTTGCTCTAAAATGGAGATCTCAGCACAGGTGCCCTCCATTCGAAAAAAAAGCCTGAAATACTCAGAATTTGAACACATGAGATTCCATGATTTTTTCCCCAATTTCCCTGAAGAAAAAGTGAAGACATTCAAGGCTGAAAATTTTAATTCAGGAATTCTATGGAACAATAACGGAAAGTTTGAATTTCAATCATTTCCGACGGAAGCTCAGATAGCGCCTGTAATGGGAATAGTAATTCATGATTTTGATAAAGACCATATCAAAGACATCGTGGTGGGAGGAAATTTTTATTCATTAAAACCCCAGATGTGCAGAATGGCGGCTTCCCGGGGCTTGTTTTTAAAGGGAATGGGAAACCATCAATTCAAAGTGATTGCCAACTCGGGACTGAATCTAAAATCCGAAGTGCGGGATATGACCTTAGTAAATGGGAAATTGGTGATAGCCAATAATAATGCGGCCTGCAGCGTGTATACGTTTTAGATGTACCATATTTAGGCAAAAGGTGATATATTCTCCACTAAATTCACCATATGAAATTTTTATTCTTTGTAATTACTATTTCAGGTTTGATTTTTCAATCCAGCTTTAGTACCATAATTCCCTCGTTCAATAGAACTAAAACTAATAATTTCATCGTAGAACCGCCTACATTAGTTTGTGCAGGCTTCGAATGGTATATATCCGGAGACCAAAATCGAAACGCTCATGTAGAGGTAAAGTACAGAAAAAAAGGAGCTGACCAGTGGTTGGAAGCAATGCCATTATTGAGAATAGGGGGTGAAAAAGTATATGGTCATGAACAAAGATGGGTATACACTACTGAAAATATGTTTGCAGGAAGCATTTTCAATCTACAGGAAAGTACCTGGTACGAATGTAAATTTTCACTGTCTGATGAGGATGGTATAGAGGGAGATTCTGAAAAGATAGTTACCATAAAAACAAAGTCTGAGCCCAGGCCTTATGAGCATGGCCAGGTATATCATGTGTATCCGCCCGGGTATAAAGGCGAGCGTATGAGTCCATCGTTTACAGGATTGAATGCTGCCTATTACGGTGAAGGCAATACCGGTGATTGGTGGAATGTTCCCGACGCCAGGGTGCAACCGGGAGATGTGATCTTAGTACATGCAGGATTGTACAAAGCCAACCGGCTGCAATACGCTGATCCATTGGCTTTGGATTTTCATGGTGCCTATGTATTTACTCAGAAAGGAACTGAGGAAAAACCTATTACAATAAAAGCCGCAGGAGATGGTGAAGTAATCTTTGATGGAGATGGATCTTATCGGCTTTTTGATGTAATGGCCGGCGATTATCACTACTTTGAAGGGATCACTATTCGAAATACGGATATTGCCTTTTATGCAGGACTAAAACATGTCATGGGGTCTAAAGGCCTGGTGGTAAAAAATTGTAAGTTCGAAGATATTGGAGTGGCCGTATCTACCTACTCGGAAGATTCCAAAGATTTCTATATCGCTGACAATACTATCATTGGTCGACATCCGAAAGATACCTTGATTGGCTGGGCTGGATTCGAAGTCCCTGAAAGACTCAGTTCATACTATGCCATCAAAGTTTATGGGCAGTGCCATGTGATTTGTAATAATTCTATATCGTATTTTCATGATGGAATTTGCGTAGATACCCACGGGCAACCTGAGCCCGGGAAAAAATGTGTTTCTATTGATATTTATCACAATGATATTTTCAATACTTCAGATGATTTTATCGAGGCAGATGGTGGCGTGCACAATATCAGGGTTTTTGAAAATCGTGGCTTTAATTCGTATCACTCAGCGATTAGCGCTCAACCCATTTTCGGTGGCCCGGTTTATTTCATCAAAAATATCCTGTATCATATACCTGGAACAGCCATGAAATATACCGTGCGGCCTTCCGGAATCTATACCCTGAATAATACTTTTATCGCCAATGCTGCCATCCAGAATTTTTCAAATGGCCATTTTCGGAACAATTTATTTATAGGGCTTGACGACCGCCCCGTATTTTCAGCAACCACTTTTACCAGGTACTCATCTATGGATTATAATGGATATAGAATTTCAGATACCAATAAAATAAACTACAGACTTCGAATACCCCTGCATGATACTTTGAATAATGCTGATGATCGGGAAATACCTATGATGGAATTTAAAACATTAAAAGAACTGAATGCTAAAACAGGATTTGAATCTCATGGTATAGAACTTTCTGAAAATATATTTGAGAAAATAATATTGCCGGACCCCAAGAGAAAAGGTAAGATATATTCTATTGAAGGAAATGATTTTCGATTAAAGGCAGGCAGTAAAGCTATAGACGCCGGTTGTGCATTGCCTAATATTACGGATGGATTTACTGGAAAGTCGCCTGATTTGGGAGCATTGGAATTTAACGGTGTGATACCCTGGTATGGAGTGAGAAAGTGATGGAGGTCCTGGTTACAAATCTATTTTAGCAAAGTATTTTATTTTCTTTGTATTAACGCTCTTTTCAGCATGCCATATTTCATAATTCTTTTGAAGATTCATCCAAAATTCGGAAGTATTTCCAAACGCAACAGAAAGTTTTACAGCCATGGTAGGACTTATTCCTGCTCGCTCGTTTAAGATGGCTGACAAATTGGCCCTGGCAACTCCTATACCGGATGCTACCTGAGTAATAGTAAGACCTCTTTCTTTAATGTAGTCTTCTCTTAATATTTCTCCCGGATGAACGGGTGGTAAATTTCTTTTTAACATTGCTTTTATTTTAATGATAGTCTATATAGTCAATATCGAAAAGATCTCCTTTCTCAAATCTAAAAATCAACCTATAATTAGCGGAGATCTTTATGGACCAAAATTCAGACATTTCTCCAGTTAATTTATGTATGCCTTGTCCCATTTCCAATAAGTCTGCAACCGTTGTCACTGCATCAAGTTGATCAAAAATTCGATTAATTTTTTTAAGATATTCAAAAGGCAGTTTTGAGCCATCCCCATTCTGATAATAAATAATTAGCCCTTTATGCCGAATTGATATTATCATTTACAAATGTAATGTGTACTACTACACGATACAAGTAAATTTTGGTAAATTGATTTTTGTTTAAGTCAAATCAAATTCCGCTCACCATATTCAAAGCCCAAACTTCCCCTATCTTTGCAATCCTTTTTCGAAAAAATGAATAAGGCTCAATTATTGATAGAGTAATCAATTGATCAAAAATTAGTAAGTAAAATGTTTCCTAAGTACGATGTGATAGTGGTAGGTGCCGGGCACGCAGGGTGTGAAGCCGCGGTAGCTGCAGCTAATCTGGGCTCAAAAGTGCTGCTAATGACGATGAATATGCAGACTATTGCCCAGATGTCATGCAATCCAGCCATGGGCGGCGTGGCTAAAGGTCAGATCGTTCGAGAAATAGATGCATTGGGAGGTTATAGTGGCATAGTCACAGATCATACTATGGTCCAGTTTAGAATTTTAAATAGGTCAAAAGGACCCGCCATGTGGAGTCCAAGAGCCCAAAGTGACCGAAATCTTTTTGCACGGAAATGGCGCACTATGCTCGAAGCACATCCCCATATCGACTTCTGGCAGGACATGGGCAGCAGCATGCTGATAAAAGATGGAAGTGTATGCGGCATGCGTACTTCTATGGGTCTTGAAATAGAATCTAAAGCAGTCGTGCTTACTAATGGTACTTTTCTCAATGGTATCATTCATATAGGTGAAAAACAATTTGGGGGTGGTAGAGCAGGTGAAAAAGCAGCTACTGGAATAACGGAACAATTGGTCTCGCTTGGCTTCGAAAGTGGTCGGATGAAAACAGGTACTCCTCCGCGCATCGATGGTCGTAGTCTTCACTATGATCGTATGGAAATACAATTGGGAGATGAACCTGCCGGAAAATTTTCTTACACCGATACTCCAAAACTTGAAAAGCAACTTCCCTGTCATATCACCTATACGAACCAGGAAGTACACGATATATTGAAGACAGGCTTTGATCAGAGCCCCATGTTTACTGGAAGAATTCAAGGTCTAGGCCCAAGATATTGCCCTTCTATTGAAGATAAAATCAATCGATTTGCAGATAAAGACAGGCACCAGCTTTTTGTAGAACCCGAAGGCTGGGATACCTGTGAAGTCTATGTAAATGGATTTTCATCTTCGTTACCGGAGGAAGTACAATACAAAGCACTAAAGAAAATCCAGGGCTTTGAAGATGTAAAAATGTTTAGACCCGGCTATGCTATAGAGTATGATTATTTTCCACCAACCCAGCTTTCATTAAGCCTAGAGACTCATTTGGTAAAAAATTTATTTTTTGCTGGACAAATCAATGGTACCACCGGATACGAAGAAGCCGCTTGCCAGGGTTTGATCGCTGGAATGAATGCTCATTTGGCGATCCATGAAGAAGAACCTTTCATTCTAAAAAGATCAGAAGCATACATCGGAGTGCTCGTAGACGACTTGGTAAATAAAGGGACTAATGAACCCTATAGAATGTTTACATCGCGTGCCGAATACAGGATGTTGCTCAGACAAGATAATGCGGACTTACGGTTAACCCCTTTAGCTTTTAAACTGGGAGTGCGAGGCACTGAAGAACGGCAGGATCGGGTGATAATCAAAAGAAATCAATCAGAGCAGATAGAAACTTTGATCAAAACTTCGTCGGTGAGTCCTGATCAAATGAATGGCTATCTAAATTCTATAGGTAGTACTCCATTATCTCAAAAAGTAAAATTGTATACTATTTTATTGAGGCCTGAAATCAGCCTGGTAGCGCTGAATCGGCATGTGTCCGTAGTTCAGGAGATGATGTCATCATACAATCATGAATCGATTGAACTTGCCGAAATAGACATCAAATACGAAGGCTATCTTCAGCGCGAGCGCGATCTCGTAGAGAAAATGAATCGTCTGGAAGAAATGCGGTTGCCGGAAAATTTTAATTACAAAGGAATTACCTCTTTCTCCGCCGAGGCACGCGAAAAACTTTCAAGGCATAAACCCCGAACTATAGGCCAGGCCAGTAGAATCAGCGGCATTACACCCAGTGATATCAGTATTTTACTGGTGCATTGCGGTCGGTAGAATTACACTTTCTCGTACCACTTTATGTGGAAAATCGCATTTTTAAGTACCACTTTATGTAAATATTAGTATTTTATTATTGGTGCATTGTGGTCGGTAGAATTACACTTTCTCGTACCACTTTATGTGGAAAATCGCATTTTTAAGTACCACTTTATGTAAATATTTACATTTTTAAGTACCAGTTTCTGTGTTAATGGGCAAAATCTACATCATAATTTACCATCCGCTCTTTTGGAGGATTAAAGTAGCCAAATTTTAAATGCGGGTATTTTTCTCTCAACATGTCCATCATATTTAAAATTCCGATAGCATTTTCATCAGGAGCGATATTCAATTTGTTCATGTAAAAATCCGGATCAATATTAAAATTGCGCCATTGAATCATAGATAGATCCGTATAATCAATCAAATGACACAATGCCTCAAACTCTTCCTGAGTGTCAGTAACTCCGGGGAAAACAAAATAGTTGATGGAAGCCCAACCTCCGTTATTCCTTACCACCCGCAAGCTTTCTACTATATCTTTAAACTTATAATTATTGGGCAAATAATAGTGGGTGTACAAATGATCCTGAGCAGAATTCAAGGACACGCGGATGCTATTCAAACCCACTTTACAAAGCTCATTTACGGCCTCTGGTTTACTGCCATTCGTGTTGATATTGATAGATCCTTTATCGGTGAATTTTCTAATTTTAATGATCGCCTCTTTTATAGTTTCCCACATCAATAAGGGCTCGCCTTCGCACCCCTGGCCAAAACTAATAATAGGAAATGGAGCACTTTCCAGGTGAGGAACGGTGTATTCCACTACCTCCTCAGCAGTAGGCTTGAAGGATAATCGGTCGTGTGATGACTGGAACACTTCTGTCTCCGGAATAAAAGAGATGCATCCCAAACAATTGGCATTGCATGCTGGCGAAATAGGTATAGGACACTCCCATCTTCCGAGAAAAAAATTTCTGGCAGCAGGACATGAATATCTTTCAGCGCAGTTTTCTGCTAAATGTTTTACCAATCTATTATTGGGATAGGCAGCGGTTAGGTTTCTTACACCGGAGATTATTTTTTCATCATCGTAGCCTTTTGCTTCCTGGCGGATATCTTGTTCTATTCGGGTAGCGGTGACATATATTTTTCCACCACTCCAACCCACTGCACTGTAGCAATATAATGGTAATGGTGTGGCTTCTGGAAAGGTGACATAAGGGGCCAATTTTAATACCGTATATGCCGGCGGTACGAAAGCAGACACGGCCCGCCCCAATTCACATACACGCATTTCACCTGTCTTTACATCCATGCCAATCCCCTGCCTGTCAGGAAGCGTATATAATTGTCCACCAAAAGGAAGCTCTATCCATTCTTCATCTGGTACTTCAAAAGCATCCCAGCCTGATCTGCCTAATGCATACAAAGACCGATCTTCGAAGGTATTGTCTTCAGCATCGGCATATAAAAGATATGGTGGTTTTTTTTGTTGCACAGGATTGCAAAGGTAGATAAGATTTGGCGTAAGTAGACGGGATGAGTATCCCGAGGAAGATGTTTTGGAAATAACCTGAGAAAGCGTTCTAAAATAATTCGCCTTTAAATGTTGCAAGTGAAATTGTTAAATCGAGTAACTCAACAGAAAAGCCTTTCGTTTTTTGGATGGGCTCAAATATTTGAGTAAATGACTTTCGGTCTTTTGTAATAAAAGCCTCAATTTGCCTGGTATATATTTGAGCGATTAGCTTACAATCATCTTTAACCATAAGACGGTCTATGTCCTGGATGCGTGATTTTTTTTCTAATAAAATAGAGTGAAATTCTCCAGAAATTTTACCGTCATAAAAATCGAAAGGGATTATTTTCATAGTTCTGAGCGGAAGATTTACAATATCATCCTTAACACTATACTCAGAAATTACAATTGTCGATAAAAACATTTCAATTTTTTTATCCAGAAAATGTTGAAAATATTCAACAGCATTTTTATGAAATTCGTCATCGCGTTTAAGAAGCCTTATACAAAATGAAGTATCTAATAAAATACTATTCATATACGCCTCCTCCCCGGATATGTTCCAACCATGCATCTACATTATGAATTTTAGATAAATTTGGTGTGGCTTTTTCTATCAATAAATCAAGTTCTGTTTTATCAAATACGGGGTTATATTCAATAAAATTTTCAAGCTTTAAATCATAAGGCATGCCATTTTCAAGTCTCATTTTTCCTGTTGCTTTAACGCCATAAATTTTATAGACCCTTTTTTCACCCTCCATTATTTGTTCTTTGGTAGCGGTTATAGTCAACTTCCCATACTCCTTCGTAATGATGTGAAAATTAGGTTTTATTCCCCCTTCCTGATAAACTTCTCCATATAAAATAAAATCTGTAAATATCCAATCAGGCGAAACATTGTAATAATTTGTATCCTTATTTATTACTAACACTTTGCTGTCATTTGCTGATGTGCTAAATGATATTTCGTAATCATTTTCATTGGCCCGAATTTGAAATTTTTCAATAATTTCAGCCCTTCTATAATCCAGAAAATCTATTGCCTTTCTGTGCGTTATCTCCCCAATTAAGCTATTGAAAATCAAAACTCCGGTAACTGGAAGAAAAAATAAATGTTTTGCTGATCCTGCTTCAATTTTATAAGAGATTAATGGCCTGTCTCTTTTTTCACTTCTTGAAGGGTATAAGAAACTTTCTATATCAGACATTACTTCTTTGATTTCGGATATATCAATGTCTATAGGGGATAGTGATTTTCCATTAACTGTCCCATTAAACTTTACTTCTATATTCCCTTTTTCTTCCACTTGTTAAAAATAATTGATTTTTTTCTTGTAAAAGTATAGTATTTTAATAATATACTGTTTGTCAGAGTATTACAATTCAGATTACCAGGTAGTTACTTACACTGTATTAACACCCACAATAAATTTATCTTTGCAAAAACCAAATTTTCATAAAAAGGATTCTACCAAATAATGAAAAATCACGAGGTAAAAGTATATCCGTCCAAAGCCCATCTCCAAAAAGAAGATCAGCTGGCCTGGAAACTGGCAGCCATGGTCACCGATAATGCTCTCATCAAAGATGATGTAATAGCTATGGTGATCAATAGGATCATAGACAATGCATCTGTAGCGGTAGCTTCTTTAAACAGGACTCCGATAGTAAATGCCCGCGCGCAGGCACTAGCGCATACTAGAGCGAAGACCGGAGCCAGTGTATTTGGCCTGCCATCGAATATAAAAGTTCATGCCGAGTGGGCCGCCTGGGCTAATTGTGTGGCCGTACGGGAACTGGACTATCACGATACTTTTTTAGCGGCCGATTATTCACATCCGGGAGATAGCATTCCAGCTGTTTTGGCAGTGGCCCAGCAGATGGGATTGGGTGGTAAAGACCTGATACGGGGGATAATAGCTGCCTATGAAGTACATGTAAACCTGGTAAAAGCCATCTGCCTGCATGAACATAAAATAGATCATGTGGCGCATCTTTGCCCCGCACAAGCTGCGGGAGTATGTGCCTTATTGGGATTAGATACAGAAACTACTTATCAGGCTATACAACAAGCTGTGCATGTGAGCATCAGTACCCGACAGTCACGCAAAGGGGAGATCTCCAGCTGGAAAGCATACGTGCCTGCACATGGTGCCAAGCTCGCCATAGAAGCAGTGGACAGAGCCATGCGCGGTGAGAAAAGCCCTTCCCCCATTTACGAAGGCGAAGACTCTGTAATAGCCTGGATACTCGATGGTCCCACTGCACACTATACTATCCCCTTACCTGAAAAAGGCGAGGAAAAAAGGGCCATTCTCGAAACCTATACAAAAGAGCACTCCGCCGAATATCAGTCACAGGCATTGATAGATCTTGCTTTTCGCATGCGCGGGAAGATCAAAGACTTTGATCAGATTGAAAACATACGGATAGAAACATCCCATCACACCCACTATGTGATCGGTACAGGATCGAATGATCCACAAAAATTTGATCCTAAGAGCACGCGGGAGACTTTAGATCATAGCATCATGTATATTTTCACCGTGGCTTTGCAGGATGGCTTCTGGCATCACGAAAAATCGTACAGCCCGGAAAGAGCTAACAGACCCGATACCGTAAAGCTTTGGCAATCGGTGGCCACTGTCGAAAAAGAAAAATGGACTAAACGCTATCATGATAAAGATCCAGACAAAAAAGAATTTGGCGGCAGAGTGATCATCACCATGAAAAATGGCGAACAATTAATAGATGAACTCGAGCGCGCCAATGCCCATCCCGCAGGTGCCCGACCCTTTGTAAGAGCTAATTACATACACAAATTCGATATGCTCACAGAAAACATCATCACCAAAGATGAAAGAGATCGCTTTATCCAGCTGGCGGAAAATCTCTCCAATCTAAGTGCAGCACAGATCTTGGAATTGAATGTAATAGCACCGCCAGGCTACCTTATTGAATCAAACATAAAAGGAATATTCGGATGATTACCAATCAAACAAGCCCCTATGAAAAGCGCGCCCAATTTGCTGCCGCATTAAAATCAGGCAAGCTATTGCAATTCCCCGGAGCCTACAATCCACTCGTGGCGATGCTCATAGAGCAAAAAGGATTCGATGGCGTATATATCTCCGGCGCTGTGATGTCCAATTCCCTGGGCTTGCCCGATATCGGATTTACCACTTTGACGGAAGTGACTCAGTTTGCTTCGCAAATAGCTAAAGTGACCTCCCTGCCATCGCTGATGGATATCGATACCGGCTTTGGTGAAACCATGAATATAGCCCGTACCATCCACGAGATAGAATATGCAGGCGTGGCAGGCTGCCATATAGAAGACCAGGTAAACCCCAAGCGCTGCGGCCACCTCGATAATAAAACCATAGTCTCCACCCACGATATGGTGCAGAAAATCCAGGCTGCCGCCAAAGCCAAGTCAGATCCCAATTTCATAATAATGGCCCGTACCGATGCACGCGCCTCTGAAGGGCTCGAAAAAACCATCGATCGCGTGAAAGCCTATATAGATGCCGGCGCCGATGCGATCTTCCCCGAAGCCATGTATACGGAAGCCGATTTCGAAGCCATGCGCCGAGCTGTATCCGTACCCCTCTTAGCCAATATGACCGAGTTTGGCAAAAGTAAACTACTCACCACTGACCAGCTCACCAATCTCGGGATCAATATCGTCATCTATCCGGTCACCACCCAGCGCCTCGCCATGAAAGCCGTGGAAGATGGCCTCGATGTGATCAAGGAAAAAGGGACGCAGGAGTCCTCACTGGAAAATATGCAGACACGAAAGAGATTGTATGAAGTATTGGGGTATGAAGAGTATGGGGAGTTTGATAAGGGGATATATAATTTTAGATTGTGAGTGAATGAGGGGGATAATTTGATTGAATCTTATAGGAAAAAGTGCTGGATAATTTTTTTTATTAATTAGTTTATTTTAGTCGGTTAATTGGTTGCTTACTATTTACAGTGGAATGCCATTTTAACGCTAGAAAAAAAAGTAAATGCAAGATTTGATAAATTAGCCTTATGATACTAGATAATGAGAATGAAAATCTTAAAGTCCACGAATGGATTTCAAAATATACACCTATTGATAAGTTATCTATCCTTGAGCAATTGACTACAACAGATTTTGATAAACTGGCTGGATCAGTAGTTCATTTAGATTTCTCCGACACTTTCAAAGAAAATGCTGAGGATGAAAATTTGGAGCAGAAACAAAAAAAGAAGAGATCGCTGTCTCTCAGAAATATAACAAAGACAATTTCAATTTAATAACCTGCTTTATTGTAAGCCAAATTATGAAAATACAGCCTACTTTATTTCAAGCTATCTCAACCATCATTCTGCAATCCAGAGAAAGGGTTTACCGTATGGCAAATTCTACGTTGATAGAAACCTATTGGCATATAGGCAAACTTATCGTGGAAGACGAACAAAACGGCAGAGCAAAAGCTGAATATGGAAAAGCCACATTAAAAAATTTAGCTTCTCAGCTCACCCTTGAGTTTGGGAAGGGATTTGATGATAGTAACCTGCGCAATATGCGTAGCTTTTATCAAGCATTTCCAATTCGTGACGCATTGCGTCACGAATTGAGTTGGACACATTATAGATTACTCTGCCGCTTGGACACCGAAAATAAACGTAGCTACTATTTAAACGAAGCCATACAAAGTAATTTGAATAGCCGCCAATTGCAAAGAGAAATTAATAGCCTGGCTTTCGAAAGAGTAGTAGCACATGTACCAACTCAAGAAAAACCAACTATTCAAAATCTAATAAAAGACCCTTATATATTTGAATTCCTGGGGCTTTCTGCCAATGTTAAAAATGCCGAACAGACCATTGAAACGGCCATCATTAATCATATTCAAAAATTCTTGTTAGAGTTTGGTAAAGGGTTTTCGTTTGTAGCTCGCCAACAACATATTGTTACTGACACTTCTGATTTTTTTATTGACCTTGTTTTTTACAACTACATTCTCAAATGCTTTGTAATTATAGATTTAAAAACGGGCAACCTGGCACATCAGGACATAGGGCAAATAGATATGTATGTGCGTATGTTTGATGACCTAAAGCGGAATGCTGACGACAACCCCACCATTGGCATTTTACTTTGCAGCGAAAAGGATAAAACTATTGTAAAATACTCAGTACTCAATGACCAGAACAATCTCTATGCCAGTAAATATTTACTTTACCTGCCTAAAGAAGAAGAACTAAAACAACTAATCGAACAAGACCGATTAATATTTGAATTAGATAATGAATAGTATAAACCTCTTTAATACCGGTGCGTACAATCCGCTCGTGGCCATGCTGATAGAGCAAAAAGGATTTGATGGCGTAAAAGCCTATGTGGATGCCAAAAAGCAAACTACTCACCACCGGCCAGCTTACCAATCTCGGGATCAATATCGTCATCTATCCCGTCACCACCCAGCGCCTCGCCATGAAAGCCGTGGAAGATGGCCTCGATGTGATCAAAGAAAAAGGTACCCAGGAGTCTTCACTGGAAAATATGCAGACGCGGAAGAGATTGTATGAGGTATTGGGGTATGAGGAGTATGGGGAGTTTGATAGGGGGATATATAATTTTAGATTGTGAGGGGGGGAGGAAAGTCAAGATTATCTTACGAATATGGCAGATTTACCCGATAAGGAAACAAAATTTTGATAATGATTGAGGTTACCTGTGCAATAATTTTGAAGGATAAGAAAATCTTAGTTACTCAAAGAAGTGAGAGGATGAATTTGCCTTTAAAGTGGGAATTCCCTGGTGGAAAGATTGAACTGAATGAAACTGCTGAAAATTGTTTGCTCAGAGAGATTAAAGAAGAATTAAATTTAGAAATTAAACTTTTAAAAAAAATGGAAAGCAAATATTTTGATTATAATACTTTTTCAATCACTCTAACCCCTTTTGTTGCAAATTATCTTGAAGGAGAAATTTTCTTAGCGGAACATAATGATTGCAGGTGGTTAACCAAAGAAGAATTAATCTATCTGGATTGGGCTCCAGCTGACATTCCCGTATTAAATGATTTTTTGAAATTGGATTATGGTACAACAAGGGCTCTATGAACAACTCATAAATAAATTGATTTCATCTAAGTTGAACAACTTAGACCGAGATGCGTTTTACATAAAGGAAACTGCAATTGATAAGAATGAAGCTTCAAGAATCCTATCTCAATATTTGAGTGATGTTATAAGGTTTGCTTTAAATTTAATTTCAGGTGATGATAGTATTGAAAAGCAGATAGAAGTCTCAAATAAAATAATTTTTCTATTACGGAGTGAATTAAAGGATGAGGATTTTGATGATGATTTAATCGCAACAGAAGCTAAAATTCTTTCGGCAATTTTTTCAAAGATTGATGCACGATTTTCTGATTTTGATAAACACCTCAAAGAAATTACTCCTTACACAAGATTATCTCAAAGTGAATTATTCACTGGAAACAATGCAGGTATTTCTCTTGAAAGCGAAATCAAAAAAGAAATTCTTTCTTCTGATAAAATCTGTTTCCTTGTTTCATTTATTAAATGGACTGGAATTAGAATTTTTGAAAAGGAATTAGTTGAGTTTACTGAAGGTGGAGGTAAACTTGAAGTAATCACAACCTCATACATGGGAGCTACAGATTTAAAAGCAGTTGAGTATCTCTCTTCTTTAAAGAATACAAAAATCAAAGTTTCTTATAACACAGACAATGAAAGATTGCACGCGAAGGCATATTTATTTTTTAGGAATACTGGATTCCACACAGGTTACATTGGTTCATCAAATATTTCCCGTTCAGCATTGACAAACGGATTAGAATGGAATCTTAAAGTTACGACTAAAGAAGTCGGACATATAATTGATAAGTTTCAAAAAACTTTTGATACTTATTGGCAAGACAAGGAGTTTGAACTGTTTGATAAAATACATCATACTGAGAAATTAAGGGTGGCTCTCAAAAAAGAAAGAACAACCGAAAGAAATAATCCTGCTTCTTATTTTGATATAAAACCATTTCCATTTCAGGAAGAAATTCTAGAGAAGTTGGAAGCAGAAAGAATTGTTCACAACCGTTACAGAAATTTAATTGTTGCAGCGACAGGAACTGGAAAAACTGTTATCTCGGGATTTGATTATAAAAATTTCAGAAAATATAACTCAAATGCTAAACTATTATTTGTTGCTCACCGAAAGGAAATTCTTCAACAAGCCCAAGCGACCTTTCAAGGAATTTTGAGGGACAACAACTTTGGGGAATTATGGGTTGATGGAATTGAACCCGAAAAATATGATTGTGTCTTTGCTTCAGTTCAAACTCTAAATAATAGAATAAACTCATTGAATCTTTCAGATTCGTTTTATGATTTCATTATTGTAGATGAAGTTCATCATATAGTGGCAGCAAGCTATCGAGAATTCATTTGTAGGTTTAACCCTAAAATCCTTTTGGGATTAACAGCAACACCCGAAAGGATGGATGATTTAAATATCCTAACAGACTTCTGTAATACAATAGCGGCAGAGATACGCTTACCAGAAGCCTTGAACCGAAAGCTACTTTGTCCCTTTCAATATTTCGGTATTACTGATAGCATTGATTTGTCAAATGTTTCATGGACAAATGGAAGATATTTACCCGGTGAATTAGCGCGTATTTACACACAAAATGATATAAGAGTTGGAGAGATAATTTTCAACTTGAACAAATACTTAAAAGACATAAATGATACTAGGGCTTTATGCTTCTGCGTAACACAAGAGCATGCCCAATTCATGGCTGAAAAATTTTCTCTAGCAGGTTTGAAAGCTGATTACTTAGTCAGTTCCAGAAATGTGTTGCGAGAAGAACTAAGAAGAAAATTTACAAGAAAAGAAATCAATTATCTTTTTGTTGTAGATATTTTTAATGAAGGCATTGACATTCCAGAAATTGATACTGTTTTATTTCTCCGTCCTACTGAAAGTTTAACTGTTTTCCTTCAGCAACTTGGTAGGGGATTGAGATTAGCAGATGAGAAAGATTGCTTAACCGTTTTAGATTTCGTAGGCAACTCACGACCCGAATATGATTTTGAAGGAAAGTTCAGAGCATTGGTTGGTAAAACAAGTACTTCTATTCAAAAAGAAATTGAAGATGACTTTCCACACTTACCATTGGGTTGCGCAATAGTTTTAGAGAAGAAAGCAAAAGAATACATTCTTGATAATATTAAGAAGGCAACATCACTAAATAGAAACCAATTGCTGAATAAAATTCGTAATTACCGGCATCAAACAACTTTACCTTTTTCATTAAGAAACTTTTCAGAATTCTACCACATTCCACTTCAATTGATTTACAGAAGAGGAAATTGGAAAAGATTATGCGTAATGGCTGAACAAATAAAGGATTATCCTGCGATTAATGAAGGCGAAGTTTTAAGGGCAATCTTTAAAAAATGGCTTTCATGTAATTCTACTTCTTACTTCAATTTTATTCTATCACTTGCAAAGAAAAACTTCAACATTAATCTAAACTTATTAAACGAAATTGAGAAGGAAATGTGTTTAATGATACACTATGATGTTTGGCAGGTGGCAGGTGGCTTCAAAACACTTGAAGAAAGCATCAGAGCAATTGGAAATAATAAAACTCTAACTGAGGAAATAATTGAGGTTCTCGAAATTTTAATTGATAGAATTGATTTTTTGGAAATTAAAATTTATCTTCCTTATTCTCAACCACTTCAATTACACAGTCGTTACACTAGAGATCAGATTCTATCTGCTTTCGGATTTTATTCGTTGAATCAAAAACCAAGTTATCGTGAAGGAGTTGCTTTCTCTGAAGAAAAAAATACGGAATTACTTTTTATTACTTTAAACAAATCCGAAAAGGATTTTTCTCCAACTACTTTATACGAAGATTTTGCAATCAGTGAAAATCTTTTTCATTGGCAAACTCAAAATGTTGTTAGCCCCAAAACAGGGAAAGGATTGTCATACATAAATCACAAGGAGAATGGCAAAAGAATTATGCTTTTTGTAAGAGAAAGAAATGAAGATCAATACGGAAATACTATTTCATTTGTTTTTATAGGTGAAGGAATTCTTTCGGATTACCATGGTTCAAAACCAATGAGTATTAAATGGGAACTCAATGAACCAATGCCTCATTATCTTTGGAAAGATTCTGCTAAGATGGCAATTGGATAAATATTCCTTCCAATGAAATGGACAGAGCTGTAAAAATTAGAGAACGATATTTTAAAAATAAATAAAACACGAGATAAGATGCCAAAAAGTCAAACAAAATCCTATTACCTTACCGAAATGAAAGATAAATACATCGGTAAGCCAGGAACAACAGACCGGGATGAATATGAAAATGAACTTCGAATGGACATCCTCGGTAGGATGATAAAAATGGCCCGCCAGGAACGCCATTTAACCCAGGAACAATTAGGTAAATTGATAGGTGTACAAAAATCACAAATTTCAAAATTGGAAAGCAGTGCTAACAGCGCCACCATCGACACCATAATAAAAGTATTCAAGGCCCTGAAAGCCGAAATAAACTTTAATGTCAAACTGGAGAAGGAATTTTTGAGATAGTATGAGGTTGATTAGCCAAATATCTCCCCATACACTTTTTCAATATCCCAAACTTCATCCTCTGTCAGATTTTTAAACTCCCCCTGCCTTGCTCTATTGGACAGTTTTCCCTCATTTTGCCGCAAAAAACCCAGAAGCAAGGCTACTAATCTGTCAGGCATTTGATATTTATCATCCAGGTAACCTTTCATTTCATCATATTGTTGAAGGTAGTTCACTTCAGTGGGAATGATGTTTTGTAGTGTATCCTGAACGCTATCAAATAAGAAGTCAACTTGTAAAGTGGCATCAAAATATCTGTAATAATCAAGGGTATCCTGTAATAGTCTGATATTGTGATCCGGAGTGGCTTCCCACTGTATTTGAGACATGACAGGATGCGAAAACGCCTCCAGCACTTTTCTGTATTCGTCTATATGATTTAGTATAGATGCAGATACCGGAAAGATTATTCCCTGGGGTGAAAAGCGGGACTTACTTAGAATATGATGTATCAGATACCTATGCAATCTTCCATTTCCATCTACCAATGGATGGATAATCACAAAGCCGAAAGATATAATAGCTGCTGTAAGTATGGGATGAAAATGATCAACCTCTAATAGCTTTATGGTATCAAAAAGCCCATTCATTAATGTATCAAGATCTTCCCAGTTAGCCGAAATGTGATCGGGTAAAGGTACCATAGTATCCCTGTCATGCTCTCCGATGAAGCCTTGCTGTTTCCTATAGCCGTACTTAATGAATTTTGAATTTTCTATTAGAATATGTTGAAGTCGTTCTATTTCCTCTTTGTTGAGCTCTTTTTTACCAGCCTGGCTTATCGCCTGACTCCATCTTACCGCCCGGTTTGTCGTAGGTGTTTCACCTTCTATGGAAAAGGATGCTTTAGAATCTTTAAGTAATAAAAAAGCAGAAGTCCGGAGTAAAATATCTTTATGCGTTCTCTTTAATAAAGTGCTTGATTGCAGCTGCAAATCTTCTCTTACATAGTTTTCTATTTTTTTAGTCTTATATACTAATGGGCAAAAATTAATATTACCAGGTAGATTATTTATAATACGCTGTCTTTGTACTTTTTGCCCATTTGACAAACCATACTGGATAGCTTCATTGACGATCGGTATATAGTTAGCTTTATCTAAATCTGGTATCGGCAATTTTGATAATGTAAGCCATTCATATAAAAACCAGATTTTACGACTATACTGGCCCAAAGGCGCTATTACCACCAGGCTGGTAACCTCTTTTACAGGTATAGTCTCGAACAATTTTTTGAAAAAAAGAAGGTCGATTCCTTCATACTTCAGTGCAAATATCAAGTGCCCATACAAAGTATCTTCGGGTTCATGTCTTGAGGTAAATACTTGCCATTGGGGAGTTCTATATTTTCTGTTTTTAGTGCTGATTAATGACAGGGTTGCAGGAAATGGAATTTTGAGTTTGAATCTTTCAAGTAGTGCCCCATACCCTACTAATATACCTTTCTCAGGACAAGCCTTGCCGTGAAAACTGCTTATTTTTTGTGAAATGTGTTTATAAATCATTTATTTTGTGAAAAACGTATTCAAATATATGAACTTTCACTTAAGAAAGGTGAAAAACACTTATTTATTAATTCATTTTGTGAAAAGCACTTACAATATCTCTCCTTACCAGGCAGAGCTCTCCCCACACCCAAATGTGTTGGCAGATATGATCGAGTTCAGTAATAAGCAGACTGCTCACCACCGATTAAGCCTACCAGAGATTTATGTATAAATTGTCAACCAATGAGATTACAAAAATTATTAAAAGTCAACCATTTGGTTTGCAAATTTGCTAAACATGGTAGAATGGACACTTTCATCCGGATTGAACTACTCTGAAAATGAATTTTGCTTTACAGACAAAGGATAGTATGTAAAGATTTTTCAATTTTCTATACATATGAAAACCTGGAGTATATCTGAATTACCACTTTCGAAGATTTGGAGACAAAAAAAGTATTGAAAGCCCTGCCATCAGCTCATGCAGCACTGGCAGAGCTAAAGGGAATTGCATCTACTATCCCGAATCAGGAGATTTTGATAAATACGTTGCAGGAGGCCAGTGAATTTAACATGTATCCCATGAAAAAAATTTAACCCACATTGCAGCTGAGGCAAAAATTGCCAACGGTCGATGAAATAGTTGAATTGAAAACCAACTATTTATCGAGGTTAACCTCCTATGAGTGCGGATGATGAATATCAGCATCCCTACATTTATCGTACGGATCTGATACGACTATTGGAGTCATCAGACCTGAGTTTTGAAAATGTAATTATTTCTTACCATTTTAAATCAATATAAATAATTCATTTTCAACACCTCAGATTTTGCATAGAAATTCTAATGCAAAATTCAGGTTTAATTATCGGTATATTTTGTGGAAAATAGTTGCAATCTCCCTAAGGTGCAGAGCTCTCCCCATAAGCACAGCTTATTTGGATACAATCTATTCTATTTTTGTTTCTTTTTTGTCGCTTCCCATTTATCAATAATAGGCTTTATTTCCACTGGGTTTACACCATAGACTTTTCCTTCAATGGCTCTTGGCATAAAGGCATCAATATAATGCTGACTTGTAGCTTCATTATCATCGTATTTTTTGCGTAACCCTGCCAGCTTTTTGTGCATCATTTTTTTGATGCGTTTGTAAGCTGGATCGTTGTAGAAATTATGTAATTCATGCGGGTCTTTTTTGCGATCGATCAATTCCCAGTAATCCATATCGAAGTAGAAGTGAATAAGTTTGTATTCTTTGGTTACGGCGGCATAATGCCTATTGACATTATGTTCTGAAGGGTGTTCGTAATAATGATAATATACGGCATCTCTTTTCCATTTTTTAGTATTTCCCGTGAGAATGGGCAGGAGGCTCTCTCCCTGCATATCTTTCGGTGCAGGAATCCCGGCGGCATCCAGAAATGTTTGAGCAAAATCGAGATTCTGAACCATTTCATCTGAGATGGATCCAGCTTTTACTTTGCCTGGCCAGGAAATCAATAAGGGAGTTTTAAAGCTTTCATCGTAAACAAATCGCTTATCAAACCAACCATGCTCGCCCAGATAAAATCCCTGATCTGATGTATATACGATGATGGTATTTTCCATTAGTTTATTCGCTTCTAAATAGTCCAGGACCCGGCCTACATTTTCATCTACTGCTTTGATAGTACCCAGATAATCCTGCATATAGCGCTGGTACCGCCACCTGGCAATGTCCTTTTCCGACATTGTGGGGTACCGCTTTTTGAAATCTTCATTTACTTTGTCATAGGCAGCCCTGAAATTTAGTTTTTGTGATGCATCCAGTCTGGCTTCTTCCATTTGAAATCTTCGTTTATCTATCCCTATTTCGCTTAAGCCCAATTCATCCATTACTTCTGGATAAATCTTGCTGTCGCCGGCCCAGCCCATATTTTTATACACGCTCATGGTAGCCACCTTTGCGGCTGGTCGCTCTGCATAATCATCGAAAAGAGTAGCAGGCTCCGGGAAAGTCTTCTGTGTATATTCCTGCATATGCCGTTCGGCCATTTGCCAGGCGCGGTGTGGTGCTTTATGCAGGTACATCAGCAAAAAAGGTTTGTCTTTTTCACGCTCCTTATCCAACCAATCCAGGGTCATATCGGTAACTATATCGGTCACATATCCTTTTACCTTTATATGGCCTTCATTTTTGGTGATAAAATCCGGATTATAATAAACCCCCTGATCAGGTAATATTTTAAACTGATTGAATCCCTTTGGATTGTTTCCAAAATGTAATTTTCCAAACATGGCAGTTTGGTAACCCGCTGCCTGCATGATTTGAGGAAAAGTAATATTAGAAGTGTCGAATGGGGCTTCGTTATCTACTTTCCCATTCTTATGTGAATGCTTACCGGTAAGGATAGTAGCTCTGGATGGGGCACAAATAGAATTGGTAACACAGGCATTAGTAAACAGCATGCCCATTTTCGCTATCCTGTCAATATTAGGTGTTTCAATTAAACGATGGTCATAGGCCGATATAGCCTGATAGGCGTGATCATCAGCCATGATAAATACGATATTGGGCTGTTTGGCTTGCTGGGCTGTACTATCGAAACCTATTATAATTAGAATGACTAAAAGAATATTTGAAGACCAGTAGGGGAGATTAAATTTTGGTTTTTCCATGAATTCTAAATTGAAGAATGATACGGAATGGAAATTTAATCAAAAAGTGATGATACTGCTTCCTTTGAGCTTATATATTAATACCTCCGCTTACTTCAATTCGCTGGCCATTGATCCATTTTGACTCATCGGAGCAAAGGAAAGCTACCACACTTCTCCTCTTTATTCAGATTTACTTTAAAGCATAGCTTCATCAAGCTTTTGGTGATTTGTATTCTTACTTGTCTGCAGACTTATGTATGACATTGGATAGTGCCAGTGTATAAAAAAATAGAAGGTGCTATAACTGTGGTGAATGATGGTAGTATCATTTCGACGGGGACTTATTATTTGACAGGACTATCGCTGATATTGGTTGGAGTAGTCTTTTTGTTGAGAAGGAAGTAATTCGTCAGAATCACCGATTTGCGCAGATTTAGATTTTAACCGATTTCGTTTTTTATAATAATTTCTAAGTTTATAATTGACCCATGTTATCCATTAATCCTTCTCATCCCTGCCTTGCTGGTCGAGGCGTGATTCAGACAATAGGTAAAAGAATAATAAACTCAGTTTCTCTACCTTCTACACGCTCAACCCTTATCTCCCCACCAGGAGGACAATTATGACTATTGACTGTAATTGTCCCTCCGTGAGCCTTCACAATATCATAGGCCAGACTTAACCCTAAACCCGTTCCTTTTCCGGTATCTTTGGTAGTGAAGAAGGGTTGAAAAATTTTGTCTTTGATGGAATCGGGAATGCCTGAGCCGTTGTCAGCAATGCGAATTTCTGCTCCCAACTTAGAAGGGGAATTCGCCTTGCTGAGATATTTTGTGGTTACTGTAACTGTTGGTTTATAGCTGTCCAACTTCGCCTCGTTCTCGTTTGAATTTAACTTTCGTTTTAAAGCTTTGTCGGACGATGCCTGAAACGCATTGTTTATCAAATTCAAAAGGGCTCTTCCAATGTCTTGTGGAATGACTTTAATCTTTGGCAGATTTAGGTCAAAGTCGGTGACCATTTCTGCATTAAAATCCTTATCCTTTGCACGCAGACCATGATAAGAAAGTCTTAAATATTCATCAGCTAGTGCATTTAAATCCGTCAGTTCCTTTTTGCCAGAGCTGGTTCTTGAATGCTCGAGCATGCCTTTTACGATACTGCTGGCTCGCTGACCGTGATGGTTTATTTTTTGCTCATTCGCTTTTATATCATCTGCAATTTCAATTGCCTGTTGCGTATTGCCTGTTGCCAATTCTGTTTTTAATTCTTCAATC
>JBBSBH010000004.1:0-197209 GCA_038251405.1 Chitinophagales bacterium | reverse complement strand
GCAGAGAACGACATTGACCTCAACACGATTCTGATCGCCGACCTGCTGGATCTAAAGGCGGTCGAAGCCGCACCGCTCATCGAGCAGGCGTTTGCCGCTGAGACCGTCGATGAGTTCATGGTCGGCACCTGGGCTGCTATCCAGGTTGAACTGGGGCTAAAGCAAGAAACAGATTTTTCGCCAGAAGCCCTCAAGCCAAAAATCCCGCCTGAGATGGCTGAGATGAGGCAATTGCTTGCCAAAATCGATGCCATGAACCACAAACCGCAGGGCTTTGGCACGACCAAACCGCAAACAGTGAAGCAAGGTAAGAAAAAGAAGAAAAAGTAGGCAAGCCGCTTCACAAACACCGCTGCTATCCTGGACAATCAAAGCGATCGCCTCAACGGATTGCCATGGATCTTCAACTCGCTCAACTCGTGGTTAACGGCTTGGCTGTCGGCAGCATTATTGCTCTCGCAGCGATCGGGCTGACGCTGACCTACGGCATTCTGCGCCTCTCCAACTTTGCCCACGGCGACTTTATGACTCTAGGCGCGTATTTGACCCTGCTGGTTAACACAGCCGGACTTAACATCTGGCTGTCAATGTTGTTAGGAGCAGGTCTCACCGTTATTGCGGTACTGTTGAGTGAAAAGTTGATCTGGTCGCCGATGCGTACTCGACGAGCAAGCTCCACAACGCTCATCATCATTTCGATCGGGCTGGCGCTCTTTCTGCGGAACGGCATTATCCTCGTGTGGGGCGGCGGCAACCAGAGCTACAATCTACCCGTTTCCGAAGCGCTTCCCGTCCTGGGGTTACGGATTGCTTACTACGATATTGTCGTCACCGTGCTGGCAGTTGTGGCGATCGTCGCGCTCCATTACCTTCTGCAAAAGACCCGGATTGGCAAAGCCATGCGTGCCGTTGCTGATGACATCGATCTGGCTCGCGTGACAGGCATTAATGTTGATCGCGTTGTCATTTGGACGTGGATGATTGCGGGTAGCTTAACCGCGTTGAGCGGCAGCATGTTGGGCTTAGTCGAAGCGGTGCGCCCCAACATGGGCTGGTTTCTCATTTTGCCGCTCTTTGCAGCAGTCATTCTTGGCGGCATTGGCAATCCCTACGGTGCAATCGCAGGCGCGATCGTCATCGGCATTGCTCAAGAAGTCAGCACCTACTGGCTACCGACCGAATACAAACTCGGCGTTGCTCTAGTCATGATGGTGCTTGTCTTGCTCTTTCGTCCTCAAGGCATTTTTAGAGGCACGTTGTAAAAAACATCGGTCAAGCTTCGTCTGTAGTCTGTAGCCCTTCGTTCACGCTTGGCTAGCCAGGTCAAGCCACTGCGCGCTTCATCCCCGACCCATCACCTGAACAAGCAGCTACAGGCTACAAACGAATCAATACACGCTAAATATTCAAGTAACCGGCATAGATCGCGGCAACGAGAAGATTAACTCCCAGCAGCAGCAAGGCCCAAAAGGTGCGGAAGGGATAGGGAGGATTTCCTGTTTTGGTGACAGGAGATGCTGGTTTTTTAGCCCGTGCAGTCATAACGAAACTCCTTAGAGATCAACTGTTTAAGGAATACCAAAGAATGCTGAACATTGGTAACGTCATTGGACGAATCTTAATGTCCGAAAGACTACGCATAAAGTATCTAACAAGAGAGAGCCACCTGTTTGGTCGGCTTTAGCTCCTTAAGGTCTCTTTCTGGGAAGCACTCATCCTGCCAGCGTCAAGCTTCCTTCAGTCCACTTCCCCTGCATGGTACGAGCTACGCACAAGCGGACCCGATCGCACATGGGCAAACCCCATTCCTCGCGCCAAGTCTCCCAAGCGATCGAACTCAGCGGGTGTCCAGTACTTCTGCACGGGCAAATGCTCCAACGAAGGGCGCATGTATTGTCCGATGGTGAGGCGATCGCACCCCACTGCTCGTAAATCTGTCAGTGTCTCCAGCACCTCTGCTTCGGTTTCACCATGTCCCAACATCAGCCCTGATTTAGTTGGGATGGCTGGGTTTAGCGTCTTGACAAGCTGAAGCACCCGCAGCGATCGGTCATATTTTGCCCCACGTCGTACCGGAGCCTGTAAGCGCCGTACCGTCTCAATATTGTGGTTGTAGCAAGCAGGCACCGCGTTTACCACTGTGGCAACGCGCACTTGCTGCAAAGCGTCTGGTTCTCCCCCGTCTCGCCCGCCCCAAAAGTCTGGTGTCAGCACTTCAACCTGCGACGTTGGGTTGCGCTGGCGAATGGCGGCGATCGTCTGAGCAAACCAACCCGCTCCCTGATCCGGCAAATCATCCCGTGCGACCGAGGTAAGCACCACGTAGCGCAAGCCCAACAGGCTCACTGACTCTGCCACCTTCTGCGGTTCCTCTGGGTCTAGCGGCATGGGCGCGTGTCCCTTATCCACCTGACAAAAGCCGCACGATCGCGTACAGGTCGGACCCATCAATAGAAAGGTCGCCATCTTCTGGGCATAACACTCACCTCGGTTGGGGCAGCGTCCCTCCTCGCAAATCGTGTGAATTTGACGCTGCTTGATGATTCGCTGCACCGTCGAAAGCTCGCTCGCCTTGCCCAATGGGCGTTTCAACCACTCTGGCAAGCCTTCAACTGCCAGACGACGGGACGACACAGAATCAAGAGCGTTTGTTTCAGCAGTCATAAAGTTGGGCACACTACGTTAGACACAGCATCGCTTTCTCAAATTCTAAAGGATTAGAGCAGTCAGGCTGAGCATGAACGCTCAACCTGCGGTCACACTGGCACGAGTAATTCTGCTCTGTTGGGGCTAAACTGGGTTGTGCTGCGGTAGGATTACCGTCTAACGTCAGTACAATTCATTGTTTAATTGTTACTATCTAAGTCTCAATCCTTAGTTAACTAGCTGAGGTTATGAGCCACGTCACATCGACTGTGACTTTTCACCTTACTCGCTAACCTTGCAGTCTCTACCAGAGGAGTTCCGTTGTGGCAAGTCACAAGATCCTGGTCATTGATGACAGCAACGTCATCCGAAACATGGTTCGGGATATGTTACCGAAGGGTAACTTTGAAGTCCTGGAGGCAAAAGATGGCGTTCAAGGGCTGAACTTGATTCGTCAAGAGCGCCCTAACCTGATCATGTTAGATTTCTTGCTGCCTCGGCTGAGTGGCTGGGAAGTTTATCAGCAGATCCAGATTCAGCAAGATCTACAAGCCATTCCGCTGGTGCTGATGTCTGGTCGTAAGGAAGAGGTCACTGAGAAACTTCAGGAGCCATTTGAGTTCTTTGAGTTTGTCCAGAAGCCGTTTGATCAGAAAGAGCTGATTGATGCGATCAAAACCGCAATGGCAAAGGCAAAGCGTCGCCCTGCTGCGGTTGCGCCAGCGCCGGCAGCGCCAAACGTGGTAGCCGCCCCTTCAAGCGACCTTCAAGCACTCAATGAAAAGGTTGTTAAGATGCAAGCCGAAATCGATGGCTTGAAGAAGCAGATGTCCCAGATCTTGACCTTCATCAGACAAAAGCTGAAGTAACAACAGGCTGAGTTTGGAGTCCTGTGCGATCGTGTGAAATCGTACTCCTACCTTGCAGCAGCACGATTTCAACGCAGACTGTCTGCTGCTATTGCTGATTCAGTTGGTAAAGCACCTGCACTTTGTTGCCCGCTGATGGATCATCGGCGGGATAAACCCCTACTTGGCTTGTGCCCTTTTCAGGGCGAACAATCAACTGCACTTTGTTATTCAACTGTAGCCCTGCCTCTGTACCCGCTGGAACATCAGTGCTTCGTTGCGGCGAGGATGAGAGCGGCGCATTGGCTGAAGGTCTTGCGACAGAGCGTTCTTGAAGCCCATCTAAAGAAGCGGCTGAGCCGATCGGTTGGTTTTGGGCGAGGCTGGGAAATGCTGAATTGGTCAGAATAATCACCGTACCGACTGCGATCGCTTTAAACACCACTGGTACTCCTGACAATGCTTTATGGGTTTACTTTTGTGCTCTAAACGGATATCCCACACCTTCAACGTTCCAAGCGCTCCACACGTAGCGTCATCGTTGATTTTTCGACTCAAGTAAAACTTAGCAAGATGCACACAAAATAGCATCCTGCCTACGGAAGATTGGGCGCGATCGCGCGACGTTGCTCTGAGAATCGAGCTTCAGGCAAAGTTTACCAAAAAGCTATCAAGTCAGGCGAGTTCAGTCCTTTGCTCCAAAGGCTTCCAACTCATGAAAATGGCTAGCGTGCCAAAGAAATTGGCTCGTAACTTTACCAGCAGTGAACACCACCCCTTCGGCGGCTAAAGCCTCTGCTTGTTTTGGCAGGTAGCGGGTAAATAAACGACCGTCGATCGCCACCACACGATGAACAGGTAGCTCCGGCGGGGCTTTTTTTAGGAAGGCTGGAATCGCTCGGTAGTAAGCCTTTGCTACCCCCATCGCCAGCAGCAAATCTGACGTTCTCACCACGCTGCCTGCCGGAATCCGGGCAACAAATTCATCAAACCGACCTTTAGCATCGTCTGGCAGTGCTGGTAGAGTGTGCTTCGTAGCTGTTACCGAATCGCCGATCGCGACTGTGCCATCTCGAACCACCATCCCTAAAATGCCGCGCCGCCCAATAAGTTGCTTTGCCAGACCTTTACGAAGTCGTTCCAGTTTCGCGCAGGGTTCGCAGTGGAACGTCGGTCGGATCAGCGCACTCCCCATTTGGAGAATGTGACCCGATGGGACTGTCTCAACGTCTGCATCAACCAAAATGTTTTCGTGCAGATCGCCGGGTTGTAGTCCAAAGTCATTAAGCGATCGCAGATCAACTATGAGCACCTGACGCGGACTACCGCTACCCGCCTTGTGATCGCCCTGGATGCCAAAGCCACGGTGCAGGATCAGGCGATCCCAAGGCAGCATCGGAGCACCCGGTGCAGTTTTGGTTGAGAGCTTGAGGACTCGCATGGTGGCTAACGGGACTTGAGACAATGGGCTGTAGACTATAGACTAAGGAATCCAAATGTGAATCAAGCTCCCCCGTTAGAGTTCAATGTCCTATGGCTGCATCCTTTTCCTTTGATGTTGTAAGCGAGTTCGATCGGCAGGAGCTAGTCAATGCCCTCGATCAAACCACACGCGAGATTCAAAGTCGCTACGACCTTAAAGATACCAAAACGACCCTTGAGTTGGGCGAAACAACGATTACGGTTAACACCGACAGCGAGTTTACACTAGACGCGATCCATACCCTGCTGCAAATGAAGGCTGCTAAGCGCAACCTGTCGCTCAAGATCTTTGATTACGGGAAGATTGAATCATCCAGCGGTAATCGGGTGCGGCAAGAGATCACGCTGCGAAAGGGTATCAGCCAGGAGATTGCGAAGCAAATTTCTAAGTTAATCCGCGATGAATTCAACAAAGTACAGGCATCCATCCAGGGTGATACTGTGCGAGTGAGCGCTAAGGCAAAAGATGATCTGCAAGCTGTGATGCAACGCTTGAAGCAGGAAGAGTTGCCGATGGCGCTGCAATTTACTAACTATCGGTAGGGGTGGCAGCAGAGGGGAGGGTGTAGGGTAGAACGTGTAGGGTAAAGGACGGCGGGTGCCCATGTCGGATCACCATGAAGCTCACGATATGCATAAAGGGCGTTTGCGTCTTTGGTGGGAAACGTTATCCCCTGCGGCAAAAGCGCTGCTGATTCTGCTGGCGGCTCCCCTGTTAGTGCTAAACGGTTGGGCTGTTTCTGCGATCGCGGACTATTTTCATTCTCTGATTGTGATTCTGGTCGCCGCTTCGCTTATTGCCTTTCTCTTGAATTATCCCGTTGGTATCATGCAGCGCCAGGGTGTGCCGCGCGGGCGATCGGCGATCGTCGTCTTTTTGCTGGCACTGTCCATTTTGCTAGCAGGTGGTATTACGTTGGTACCCAGTGCGCTCGATCAAGCCCGTCAACTCGTGGCGCGGTTACCAGAATGGTTCGACTCTGGGCAGCGGCAGTTAACGATTTTGAACCAGCAGCTAGAGGGCACTAACCTGCCGCTTGATTTGAGTCTTCTAGCTGAACAGGTGAACGATCGACTCAAGAGCCAGTTGCAGTTGATTGCAGCACAAGCCCTAAGCGTGGCTGTCTTCACGGTCACCAGTCTGCTAGATGTGTTGCTCACGCTGGTCTTGACGTTCTATCTCTTGCAGAATGGCGATCTGCTTTGGGAAAGCCTGGTGGGATGGCTGCCTGTTAAAGTACAGAAGCCGTTTTCGGAGACCCTGCGCCTGAGCTTTCAGAACTACTTCCTGAGTCAGTTTATTTTGTCTACCTGCATGGGTTCCATCTTAACCCTGATCTTTTTGTGGTTGGCAGTGCCGTTTGGCTTGCTGTTTGGGTTGACGATCGGCGCTATGGCGCTTGTGCCCTTCGGGGGGTCGGTCGGCATTGCCCTGGTGACGCTGCTCGTTGCCCTGCGGGATATTGGCTTGGGCGTTAAAGTGCTGTCAGCGTCGCTGATTGTGCAGCAGATTTTAGAAAATCTGGTTGCGCCTCGCGTTCTAGGCAGCGTCACCGGGCTAAACCCCGTCTGGATCTTTGTCTCCATTCTGACGGGGGCGCGTGTGGGTGGTTTGCTGGGTGTTATCGTTGCTGTACCAACCGCTGTGGTAATCAAAGATATTCTCGTGGCTGTGCGCTCTTCTAGAGGCGGAGGCGGAGCACGATCACATATGACTCAGGACAGTGCGACGAATGGCGATGGGTCGCTTAGCTGCGAGTCAGACACGATCGCATCGCTTGATACTCCCCATGCTGAAGCGGCATTCAAAGAGCAACCGATCGCCAGTGATGTGCCGACGTTGAAGAGTTAGTGATTGGTGATAAAGCTCATTCGCTATCTCAAACAGATTGCTAGAAAACAATGAGGGAGAAACCGACACTGAGCAGCTAGGCGTATGCTTACAGCCGTTTTCACATGGATAAGCCACAGATTGCAGAGTGGGCACTGCCCACAGAGCTTACACCGAGGCTTTTTGAACAATTGTGGGCACTGCCTACTGAAAGTTGCTGTAAAAGGCAAAACTACAGCAAGAACTGCTTTCGTTTCCCCACTTTTTTAACAGGGCTTCTTTAACTCAGCCGTCAGACGTAATTTGGGCAATCAGCGCTTTTAGGGTTGCTTCTGCCTGGTCATTGTCAACCTGACACGTGCCTGCATTGGCATGTCCACCGCCGCCGTACTTCAGCATCAATTCACCAATATTGGTGTTAGACGAGCGGTTAAAAATGGATTTACCTGTGGCGAAAACGGTGTTTTGCTGCTGTCGTCCCCACATGAGGTGAATGGAGATATTGCACTGCGGAAAGAGGGCATAAACCATGAAGCGATTGCCCGCATAGATCACCGCTTCGTTTCTCAAATCAAGCACGGTGAGATTGCCATAAACAGTCGCACAGGCTTGGATTTGCGCCTTGAAGCGAGACTCTTGCTCAAAGTACAAATCGACCCGTTCCTGGACATCAGGCAACGTCAGAATAGTGTCGATCGATTGAGTTTTACAGCTTTCAATCAACTGCATCATTAAGTTGTAGTTTGAGACGTGGAATTCCTTGAACCGTCCCAAGCCTGTTCTGGCATCCATGAGAAAGTTCAGGAGCGTCCAGCCCTCTGGATTGAGAATTTCTTCTACCGTGAATTGAGCCGAATCCGCTTTATCAACAGCGGTCATCATTAAGGGTGAAAGGCTTGGGAATCGCTTCGATCCTCCAAAGTGCTCATAAACTACTCTGGCGGCTGAAGGTGCTTTTGGATCGATGATGTAATTCTTTGGTCGGCTTTGATTTCTAATCGCTTCACTAGAGTGATGATCGAAGACTAAATGAGCACTTTCTACGTAAGGCAGATTGGTCGTGATATCATGCGCCGTGATCTCGATCTTGCCATCCTGCATATCTTTAGGATGAACAAATTTGATTTCGTCGATTATGTCGAGTTCTTTTAGCAGAACGGCACAAACAAGTCCATCAAAGTCACTTCTAGTGACCAACCGATACTTTGTACTGGCTGCCATCATGTGCATTTCCTCTCCTTCAGCGCTAATCTGAACTCTAGGTTGCCCATAACGTGGCTGTTTTACACACGATCGAGTAAACCTGGAAAGTATGAAGGTTGCTCGTCATACTGTCACTGTGGCAAGCCGTTGGCGGCTTAGAGCTTGTACTGGGAGCAACCACCCTCACATTACAACTCATTACAACTAAGGAACAAGAATTTAATCACCTCGGCGTTTTCTGTAGGGGCGCACGGCTGTGCGCCCCTACCTACGAACAATTTGTCGGCTTTATTTAACCCACGATCCTAAGGTTCTCTGATTTGCTGGCGCAACTTTTCCAGCTCTCGATCGGTCTCAGAATTTATAGTCGTTTGGCTGGAAGGCAGTTGGGCTGCTTGTGAGCCGCCGGTAATCTGGTTCTTCATTGCAGCCAGTTCGGCTTCGACTGCATCGGCTTCACCAAGGGATGCGATACGCTTTTCCAGGTCGTCTGTACCTAGTTCGGCAACGGCTTCGGATTGCGCTTCGAGCTGCAACACTTTTTCTTCCATGCGCTCAAAGGCAGAGATCGCACCGCCTGTGCCCACACGACCCATCATGTCGTTGATTTGCTGGGATGCTTTTGCCGATCGCGCTCTGGCAATGTACAAGTCTTTTTTGGTTTTTGCCTCAGAGATTTTGCTCTCCAATTTCATCATGTTTTGCTTGAGCTGCGTCACGATCGTGAACTGCTGCTCAATTTGCGATCGCATGGCTTCTGCCGTGTCCTGGTAGGATTTTCGGCGCGTCAGCGCTTCACGCGCAAGGGACTCTTCCCCTTTTTGCAGTGCCAGTTGCGCCCGACGGTACCACTCATCAGCCGTCGTTTGGGCTTGAGAATATTGCCGTTCGGTACGCTTTTGGGTGGCGATCGCCTGTGCGACTGCCTGACGCAGTTGGATTAAATCCTCCTGCATGTCCATCACAGCTTGTTCCAGAATCTTCTCCGGATCTTCGGCACCACTCACCAAGCTATTTAGATTGGCGCGAATCACCCGCATGATTCGATCGAAAAGTCCCATGCTGCTCTCCGGAGATAATCGTTTTGAGGGTCAAGTTTCAAGGAACAGATGAGGCAGACCGACTCAACCCTCATCGCTCTGAACCCAAAACTTTCCTCAATCGTACCGTACCTTTTCGGTTAGCACCTCTTACCGCTTGTAGACTTCGGTCGAAGAGAGACCCCGGTCACGGAGTCCCTGCATACTTGCCTTCACTTCAGCTTCACTCCGTGCTGCACCTACCTGGACGATCGTTCTGCCATCGGGCAGTGTGCGAACAAAGGCATCTGGCACGACTTTGCGGGCATTTTCTAGCGTCTGATCGTTTTCAAAGGGAATGCCAACTTTGTACTGGTAGGAACCGGAGCCAGAAGCACTGTTACTGGCGGCAGGCGTGTTACCAGTCGTAGGCGCAGGACGATTGGTAGGACGGCTGGGAACGGCTGCTTGCGGTGTCCTAGAGGGTTGTACAGGGTAAGGCTTGGTAGCACTAGAGGTTACCGCTGGAATGGGTACCTGAGCGGATGTGGAGGACGATTCACTGCTGGGCTGACCCGGTGTCGAGGTTTTTGCAGCAGCGATCGTTGGCTTGCTCTGAGGCGTTACCGCTGTTTGAGGTGAAGCCGATGTCGCTGAAGACGGTGTACGGGGATTGAGTGTCCCTAGAGAGGGATTATTGGGATCGATCACCGGGAGTTGAGCGTTGGGGAGATTTGGCTGGACTGGTGGTATTGCGGCGGCACCTGGGGACTGCCCTGGAGAAGCCGCAGGAGCGTTTCGCTGTGCCGTCAACCATCCCAGACTAGATGGATTCATGATGACATATCCGAACATGGCACTAGAGAGCAGCAGCAGCAGCATAGAGCCTAGACCTAACGGCGTGAGTAAGCTCTGCATGAAGCTCCGCTCTGCTTGAGCCTCGGCTTGCTCATCTGCAAGACTGCGGAGCAACTCTTCGGAAGATTCTAGATAATCGTCCAAGTTTGGGGGGGGTGCCTGAGCCAGGGCATGAGTAGCGTCTCCTGCGGACAATGTCGCTTTGCCTGAAGCACCGTCATAAGGAAGCGGGATTTCGGCTGTTCTAAGCGCGATCGCCGCATCAAATGGCTGCGGGTTGGCAGTGAACGCGGGGACGGGTTTGTAGGCATCAGGCACACTCGTTGGGTTAGCGCCCCCCGTCAAGCGTTCTTCTCGTGCTGAGGCTGGCAGTACTGCCTCACTGCTTCTGGCATCCGCAGCCGAAACAGCAATCAGATCGAGGTGATTGGGGGCTTGCTTTCGACCCGACTGAGGCACTACACGTCCGGCTGTTCGCTGCCGCCTGTACCGCACCAGTTCATCTTCTAGCTGAATATCTAAATTGGCCAGAGCGCTGCTCAGCGCTGGATGCAGCCCAACCGCTGGAGCTGATGGGTGAGACGGTTCAACTCTGGAACTTTGACGCATTACGCACCTCCTACCAAGACGCTGATTAACATTAGTTTGTGAAGCAGTTTCTCAAGCGAGTCATTTCTCAAGCGAGGGGCTGACGTTAAATCAAGGAGCTTAGCGTTGCCTTTCGTCATAACTGATGTATGCTGTGACGTTCCAAGCCATGACATTTTAGACTAAACCGATCTCATGCGACGGTAGATGGGTTGCCGTCTGATGTTATCGATCGCTAGCATTTTTAGCCAGACGTTGAGCTAACGTTATACACCTTTTTACGCGTTCCTGCACCCCCTTCATGCTTCTCTTGCCGCTATGTCATTTAAATCTATCGATCACGTTTTGGGGCAGTTGGGCGATCGCTATCGTGCGCATGACCAGCAGCACACCCAACGACTGCTCCGGGCTTGGGTAGAAGCCGTTGGTCCTGTAGTGGCAGTGCAGACGCGACCACTCTCGATTCACAATGATGTGCTGCGGGTCGCCACGTCGAGCGCTGCGTGGGCGCAGAATTTGGTGTTTGAGCGTCAACGCATTTTGGCAAAGCTCAATGTACTCCTCTCATGCTCTCTAGTTGATATTCGGTTTTCGAGCGCTCAATGGCAAGAGACACCACGATCGACCTTGAACGCATCACTACAGGCTCAACTCTGGCAGCAACACCCCAGTCGCATAGCGAACGCCGTTCGAGCGGTTGGCACACAGCGCCCTGAAGCACTCACCGATCCGCTACTGGCGTTTCAGCACTGGCGTGCACTGATGCGATCGCGCACCGAAAATCTGCCCGTTTGTCCCCAGTGCCAGTGTCCAGCTCCCCCCGGTGAGCTGAAGCGCTGGGCAGTGTGTTCTCTTTGCGCAGCGAAACAATGGTAAGAGTGAGCACTCACCAAGATCGCAATCTTTAACCGCCAAAAATTTACGAGGCGCAGACCAGAAAATCTTAGTCAGTCGTTTTTCTTTTTGCTGCCTTCAGAATATTGCTTGTGCGTAGTATTACGGGCTAAAACAGGCTACACATGGCTATACCTGGCGCTAAGTCCCTTAAATATACGGTTATGGCGGAGATAGTTTTTAGCTTAACCTGGCTGAGCAAGCCTCTACTTTAGCCAAAATGCTGAAGTGTATAGCAGCTTGATCCCCGTCCTTTCGCAGACAATGTTAGACCTTTTGTAAAGGGTTTGAGGCGAGTCCACTGCTAAACATGTTGCTCTTGATTTCATGAAAGTGAAGACAATCTAAAAGCCTTCTTTCTGATGGAATCGCTCAGACAGGCACAGCGTCAGCTTCATAGAGTTTTGCGGACTGAATCTGAGCAAACTATTCACTTCAGAATGAATTGAATAACCCTTTGACATACCTGTATATGAAAACCTCACATTCTCAAATATCCGCATGTCGGCACTGTCGATACTATGAGCCGGAAGGACGGCGTGGGGGCAATTGTCAGCAGTTAAATGTAGCCGTCCAGGGTGCCTGGAATGCTTGCGCATTAGCGACTCCACCGTTTTCTCCAGCGTGGGAAAATTTTGAAGATATCATGGTGTGGCAGCAAAAGACGCTCGCCGCCATATCAGATCAGGTAGGTGCCTTAGGCTCTGATGAGGCGACCAGAGTAACGTGGTCAGGCGATCGCACAGCCGCCGCTAGCAGCTTCAGTAGCGCTATGTCCAGTCAAGTGGTAGCGGAGCCTACGCATACAAAAGGCATCAAAGCTCTTTGGATGTAGAGCTTGTAGATATGTTGTCTTCTAAGCGTCATTGACGATCGCCTTTCTAACTAAAATCACCGTACAGTCACAATCGCGAGCAATGGTTTCAGGGATATTGCCTTGAATTGCCTGCTGGAGCAATCCTTCTCGACTGGCACCCACCACAATGACATCACACTGGTCTTTCTGCGCCATATCAACAACAGCCTCTGAAACCGAGCTTGCACAGACAGGAAGCGTCATCACGCTGGTTTGAAGTTGCTGCCTGAGAAAACTTGCATCTTCCTCTAGCAAGTCCTGGTTGAAGGCTGCCTCAGAGTGTGGAAAGACTTGACATAAGCGAATCTCAGGCTTTTGGCTGAGCGTTACGAGGGCGGGCAGTAGCTTGAGCGCATGTTGCGAATTGGGTCCACCAGCGATCGGCACCAGCCAACGGTTTAAGCCCACCACGTGCGTTCCGTCGGCGCTAGGCGATGCTGCGGTTGGATCAGCGGCGTTTGAAGGAGAAGCACCGAAGCCTTCAACAAGCTTGACCAGCACCACATCACAGCTTGCCTGCCGAATCATGGTATCGACCACATCCCCAAAGATGCGACCCGGAGTAGAGGTTTTGCCCTTCCAACCCATGAGCAGCAGATCGATGTGGCGATCGGCAATCGTCTCTAAAATCGCCTTCTCGATGCTTTGTGCCGCTCGAATCTGCGTGTGTACCAGGATGCCTCTGGCCTTGCCTTGCCTGACTGCCTGTTGCAACAGACGGCGGCTCAAGGTCGTATTCACAGCCACTTCTGCTGGCGAACTGTGACGCGGTACGAGGATCACCTGCAAGCATTCGACTTCGTAGTGGCGCTCTTGAGCGATCGCAAAGGCAAGCTTGAGCATCCGGTTTGCCGTTTGGGGGTTGCTCAATGGTAAGAGCAGCCGTCCTCGTCCTGTAGCGGGCGCTCGCGTTTGATACACCACGTACGATGGCTCTGCTCGTGATCCCAGGCGATCGGAACCGCGTAGCTGATCCGACTCAACCCGTAAAATGTCGCTGCGGGTAATGATCCCCACTAGCTTGCGATGATCGGTCACTGGCAGGCGAGACAGCTTGTAGCGGGACAGGAGGTAAAGGACATGACTCAGCGTATCAGGCGGGCTAACGGTAATGGGCTGCGGGGTCATAACGTCTTTCAACACAGCCGTGCCCGGTAGCTGCCGTTGTGCCACTTTGTCGAGATCGGTCAGCGTGACAATGCCTACCAGTCGGCTGTCGTCGACCACTGGAAAGCCGCGATGGTGCGATCGCGCAAACGCCTGTATGACTTCATCTAAGGTCATCTGGCTGCTTAGGGTTTCGACCTTTTGCTGCATCACATCCGCCGCAGTCAGCCGTGCCCAAAGACCATCCTGCACCACGGCTGGCTCAATATGAATTCCTTTCAACGCCAGCAGGTGGGTGTAGATCGAGCCTGGGAACAGGCGCTCTGCGACAAGATATGCCGTCACGGCGCTAATCATCAACGGCAGCACCAGATCAAAGTTCGTCGTGATTTCAAACACGATGACGATCGCGGTAATGGGCACTCTAGCGGATGCTCCCAGGAAGGCTCCCATCCCTGTCAGCGCATAGAGCACAGGTTCACCGCCGAGCACAGCACTGTGCGCTAAGCCCACCAGATGCCCCAATGATGCGCCTAAAATCATACTGGGAACAAATAGTCCTCCCGGTACTTCTACGCCACAGGCAATCATGGTCAAACCAAACTGCACCACAAAGGCAAAAACTGCCATGCGCCAATCTGCCTGACCGCTGGTGAGAAACACTTCCAGCGTGTAGCTATCGCGAAAAGGCACCGGTAGAAGGGCGATCACTGCGCCAGAAACCAAACCTGCCAGCCCAATCCGCCACATCGGACTCATGCGCAGCGTCCGACGGCTCCAGCGAATGCTGTAAAGAATGCCGTGATTGAACACCGTGGACATCACACCTGTCAGCACGCCCAGAACCAGAAAAAAGGGAATTTCTAGTAGCGAAAAGCTGGCGTGATAGTCTAAGGGGTTGACTCCTAAATGGAGATTTGGTCCTGCCAAAACGCGCGCGGTCACACCACCAATAAACGATGCCAGAATCGCGGTGCCCAGGGTCAGATGAGAAAAATCCTGGAGTAGCTCCTCGATCACAAACATCACGCCAGCGATCGGCGCATCGAAGCTGGCAGCCAACCCTGCCGCCGCCCCCGCTGCAATGAGCTGACGCTGATGCTCTGGTGAAGCAGGCAACCAGCGGCTCAACTGAGCTGCCAACGCTGCCCCAATCTGAACGGTTGGACCTTCACGCCCCAGCGCAAACCCAGAACCCAGGGCGAGTGTTGTACTGACTAACTTGACCACTGCGACCCGCAGGTTGAGTGCGATCGGTACGTATGCCAACGCCGCCTTCACCTGAGGCACACCGCTCCCGAATGCCTCTGGTGCAGTACGCTCAACCAGCAGCCCCACTAAAAGCCCACCCCCCAGACCCAAAGTAGGTATGAGCAGCCAAACAGGGAGTGTGAGCGCTTCTTTGAGTCGCCAACCACCCACCCATTGGATGCTTTGCTTCAACAGCACCGCTGCCAGCGCCGCGACCAAACCAATTAGAATAGCCTCCAGAATGGCTAGCCGTTTGGGAGTCAGCAAAAGCGCGATCGATTTGAAGGTGACTGGAAACGGCATTAAACAGCGCTCATAATGATCTCTGCGATCGCCTTTGCTCCAGGTTTGGCAGCCGTACCGTCAGGTTGGTCAAGTGGTCAGTGCGAACGTAGACCTGCAACCAACTCGCTAACCCACAGCGTGAGGAATGGCTCCAAACTCTCTGCTGTCAGTATGCTCCGTTATCTTTTGGAAAAACAATCACGCCGATCGTCTTAGAAACAATCCACAAGTCCATTAAAAAGCTGCGGAAATTGACATAGTAAACGTCGATCTGAACGCGCCTGGGATAAGGAACATCATTCCGTCCAGAGACTTGCCACAGCCCTGTGATGCCCGGACGAATGCTGAAGACTCGATCGGAGGCGTTGCCGTATCGTTCCAACTCTTCCGTTACCACTGGGCGCGGTCCCACCACACTCATATCGCCCTTCAGCACGTTGATGAACTGCGGAAACTCATCCAAGCTGGTGATCCGCAAAAAGCGACCAATGCGCGTAATGCGCGGATCGCGTCGCAGCTTAAAATTGCTTTGGAATTCTCGACGCAAGCCGGGCGAGGTTTCCATCATTTCCATCAGCACTTCATCCGCATTTCGCACCATCGTTCTGAATTTGATACAGCCAAAGGGTTTATAGTTCCTACCAACGCGCTCCTGGATATAGAAGACGGGACCACGAGAGCTAAGCGCAATCAAGACAATAAGCAGGAGGTAAACCGGGGCAAAAACAATCAGAATCGTCAGGGAAAATGCAACATCAAACAACCGTTTGGCAAACACTCCGTTCAAGGCATCATCAAAAAGCGGTATGAAACCACGCTTGAAGAATGCACGAATCGTTTTGCCAGAGATTAATTGGCTTTCGGCAGTCATTTTACTCCTTCACACATCCACACCACACCACACAGTCATTATCATAAAGCCACTCATCCTATCTACACAGTTTTTGGTGCCAATTCAGTCGAAAAACTGGGGCGATCGCAACATGAGTCCCTTTGAACCGGATGCGACAAGGCAGCAGCCATTAACCGCTAACAAAGCGGCAAAAGCTTATCCCACAGGCGTTTCGTTTTTTGCTGCTGCCTGCTGACGTTCACTTTAGAGTGAGAGACGTTCCTGGAATTCTCTGTGGCAGCGCTCCAGGAAAGCTTGATAGCGGTCTTGAAAAACGCTGGGGCTAAACGAGAGAGCGTGCGATCGCACCGCGTCTGGATTTAGTGCTGATTGATACCGTTCAAACGTTTTCACGGCATCGACGATCGCGGTTTCAGTCTGCTCATAAAACAGCAAGCCTGTGCCCGTCTCACCAGTTTGAATGACATCACGTACCGTCTCCAAAGTTCCCCCTAGCCCATAGGCAATGACGGGTGTGCCACATGCCTGTGCCTCTACGGGAGCAATGCCGAAATCCTCAAAGGCAGCATACACAAACGCTTTTGCCTGCGCCATATATTGTTCAACCACCGCATCTGGTTGCCAGCCCAGGACTTGCACATTGGGGCGGGCAAGCTGCTGGATTTGCTTGAGTTCTGGACCCCCACCAATCACAATCAGCGGATAGCCCAACTGGTTAAAGGCTTTGACAATCAGGGAGATTTTTTTGTAGCTCACCAGGCGCGAAACGGTTAGGTAAAAATCCTGCTTCTGTGGCTGAAAGCGAAACCGATTGGTGTCAACGGGTGGATAGATCACCTCTGCCGGACGACGATAGCAGCGCCAGATCCGCCGCGCCGTATGCTTTGAGTTGGCAATGAAATAATCGACTCGGTTGGCTGACAGCACATCCCACTGGCGTAAGCGGTGCAGCAAGTAGCGTGTGAGTAGACCCTGCACGCCTCGCCCAGCCGTACTGTTGTGCAGATAGTCAAAGGTCATGTCCCACACGTAGCGCATGGGTGCGTGACAATAGCACACGTGCAATTGATTCGATCCGGTGAGAACGCCCTTTGCAACCGCATGAGAGGACGACAGGATCACATCGTAGCCTCGGAGGTCAAGCTGCTCGATCGCCAGCGGCAGCAACGGTAAGTACTTTTGGACACCGCTACGAGCGAGTGGAAAACGCTGCAAAAACGTCGTGCCGATCGTGCGCTTAAACAGGTAGCTCTCAGGATTCGTTGATTCAAAATCAATCAGCGCATAGACATCAGCCTCGACGTGCTTAAGAATTTCCTGCACAACCAGTTCGGAACCACCCGTCGCTTGTGGCGTGAGCCATTCATGCACCAGTGCGTACTTCAATGCCACAGTCGCTTTGCCATAGGGGTCACGATTTGCTCTGGTGCAACTATAGACTACTGGAGCGATCGCTAAGAATCGCATTGTGCCATAAAAAAAGACCAGCACAAAGGCTGGTCAAGCAATTGAATACGTTGCTCTCTTGAATCAGAGAAAACTAGCTGCGCGTTCCCAAACGTACAGCGGGTTACTAATTTTTAGTATTCCCTCGTTTCGTGCCTATTGTAGCAAGATACACAAACGTTTTTTCACAAAAATTTACGCTACTTGGCTTTAAATCTTCCCAATGAGAGATAACACGAGCAATAACATCTACCTTTTATTGACCAGGAAAGCGTCTTTGGCGATGGCTTGAGTCATGATGCAGCAGCAATCGAAGTACTCCTGTTGCTGCTCTTACTCCTCACTCCTCACTCCTCACTCCTTCCCCCTTCCCCCTCACTCCTGACCCCTCACTTCTAATCTCCTCACTCATCACCCCTTAAAATAATGTACATTCTAGGCCTAAACGCATTCCACGCAGATTCATCAGCGGCTCTCCTAAAGGATGGTAAACTAATAGTAGCCACCGAAGAGGAGCGCTTTACCCGGATAAAACATTGGGCTGGATTTCCAGTGGAAGCTATCAAGTTTTGTCTTCGGGAAGAAGGACTTAAAATGTCGGACATCGATTATATCACTATTGGCCGGGACCCAAAAGCGAAATTTTTTAAGAAGTTTTTACTCCTGCTCCAAAAGCCAAAATTATTATTGAATATTTCGGAAAGAATAAAAAATCAGTCGGTAGTATTCGATATAAAAAATGCTTTAGCAGATATTGATGGAAGTATTGATGCGCTGACTGCTAAGAAAAGACTCATGTTATTGGAGCACCATAGGTGTCATCTGGCTTCTGCCTTTTATGCATCACCTTTTGACCAGGCTGCAATAATGAGCATCGATGGCTCTGGTGATTTTACAACTACCATGATTGCAAAAGGGCAAGAGAATAAAATCGAGGTATTTGATAGCGTTGATTTTCCGGTTTCCTGTGGATTATTTTATACTGCTTTTACCCAATACCTTGGCTTCCCTCATTATGGTGATGAATATAAAATAATGGGACTCGCACCCTATGGCAATCCGCAATATGTAGATAAAGTAAAGAAATTATTGACCTTCTTGCCCAACGGATTATTTACCTGGGATCAGTCTTATTTTGTTCACCCTACGGAAGCTGGGTTTCACTATGAAAATAATGTACCTATTATTGGAAATTTATATAGTAATAGATTTATTTCAGCATTTGGACCAGCCAGGAAAAAAGAAGAGGCATTAACCCAATACCATAAAGACCTGGCCGCCTCTGTTCAAAGAGTGACGGAGGAATTAATATTTCATATGGCGTCGCATCTAAAAAAGAAAACGGGTTTAGATAATCTTTGTATTGCAGGTGGAGTAGCTCAAAATTCAGTTGCCAATGGAAAACTTGCCGATGCTTCAGGATTTAAAAATGTATATATACCTTCGGCAGGTCATGATGCCGGTATATCCATGGGATCTGCCATGTATGCCTATCACCATATATTGGGGAATAAGAGGGTAGCGCCTGTTTACTCAGCATATACCGGGGCGCGCTTTTCAAATGATGAAATAGAGACTTTATTAAATGCAAAAGGTATTACCTATAAAAAATATGCGGACCAGGAGCTGTATGATATAGTCACCGATGAATTATTAAAACCTGGAGTAGTGGGCTGGTTTCAGGGAAGAGCTGAGTTTGGACCCCGCGCGCTGGGCGCAAGATCCATCCTGGCCGATCCACGAAACAATCAGGCAAAAGAATTACTGAATTCAAAAATAAAACGCAGAGAATCTTTCAGGCCATTTGCTCCTTCCATATTAAAAGAATACACTGGTGAATATTTTGAAAAGACAGATGAGGTTCCTTTCATGGAAAAAGTATTCCCCATTAGAAAAGAGAAAAGAGCATGGATTCCTGCAGTGACACATGTCGATGGCACAGGTAGATTGCAAACAGTGGATAAAATTATAAGCCCTCGATATTATGCATTGATAGAACGGTTTAGGCAAAAAACGGGAGTCCCTATTTTACTAAATACCTCTTTTAATGAAAATGAGCCCATCGTGAATACGCCAGAGGAAGCGCTTAATTGTTATTTGAGGACGGATATGGATATGCTGGTGCTGGAGAATTGTGTGGTAACTAGGAGGTAAGGAGTAAGAAGAAAGGAGTAAGGAGTAAGGAGTAAGGAGTAAGGAGTAAGAAGGTAAGGAGTAAGAAGTAAGAAGGTAAGGAGTAAGAAGGTAAGGAGTAAGAAGAAAGAAGTCAGAAGGTAAGAAGTAAGAAGGTAAGGAGTAATGATTTTTGAAGATCTTAAGGCTTGGCAAGAATCCAGGAAATTGGTAAAGATGATATATCAATTGACTTCTCAATCTCGTATAAATAAAGATTTTGGATTTATTGATCAACAAAGGAGAGCGTCAGTAAGTATAATGACAAATTTAGCTGAAGGATTTGACAGGAAGTTCATTAAGGAAAAGTCAGTTTTTTATAATTATTCCAAAGCTTCAGCTGGTGAATTGAGATCCCTATTATACATAGTTGAAGATGTTTATCCTGAATATATTTCAGAAGTAAAGGAATGCAGAACTCAGTTAGAGTTGACGAGCAAATTAATATCAGGATTACAAAAATCCACCTATGAAAGATTAGAATCAAAGAATAAAAAAAAATAAAGCTCCTCACTCCTCACCCCTTACTCCTCACTCCTCACCCCTCACTCCCTTCCCCCTCACTCCTCACCCCTCATCGTGAAACTAACAATCATCACCCCCTGTTTTAATTCAGCCGAGACAATAAAGGAAACCTTAGAAAGCGTAGCATCTCAGTCTTATGCAGATATTGAGCAAATAGTTATAGATGGAAATTCGAGCGATAACACTATAGAGATTGCAAAAGAATATCCCCATATTTCGAAAATTGTAAGTGAAAAGGATAAAGGCATATACGATGCCATCAATAAAGGAATAAAAATCTCATCAGGTGAAATAATAGGTATTTTAAATTCAGATGATTTTTATGCAAATGAATTGGTGCTAGAGAAAGTAGCGACCCTGTTTAAAAACAAAAAAGTGGATGCAGTCTATGGCGACCTGGATTATGTATCAGCCCATAACATTTCAAAAATTGTACGCAAATGGCGCTCCGGGGAATACGATAAAAGGAATTTCCTCAACGGCTGGATGCCCCCACATCCTACATTTTTTATCAGAAAAGAATGCTATGAAAAATACGGATTGTTTAATACAGAACTCTCTATCTCGGCAGATTACGAACTGATGCTGCGGATGCTGTATAAACACCATATCTCTTGCGCCTATATACCAGGAGTGCTCGTACATATGCGCACAGGTGGCAAAAGCAATAATGGCTGGCGCAGTCGATGGCTAGCAAACCAGCAAGACCGGATGGCCTGGAAAATGAATGGCTTAAAACCAGAGCTGTTGACACTTTGGAAAAAACCATTAAAAAAAGTATTACAGTACTTGCATAATTAACAATTAACAATTAGCAATTAATAATTAGCAATTAGCAATTATTTTAACCATTAACCATTAATCATTTACAATTAACCATTAACAATTAACCATTAACAATTAACCATTAACAATTTACAATTAAAAAAGTATGTCTAAAATAGCCCTTATCACCGGTGTCACCGGACAAGATGGAGCCTACCTCTCACACTTCCTGCTCAAAAAAGGATATATAGTGCATGGTATAAAACGAAGAGCTTCGTTATTCAATACCGCACGCATAGATGATATATACCAGGATCCTCATGTAGACAATAAAAATTTCATTCTACATCATGGTGATCTCAGTGATAGTACTAATATCATTCGCATTATTCAGCAAGTGCAGCCTGATGAAATATACAACCTTGGAGCCATGAGCCATGTGCAGGTCAGCTTCGAAGAACCGGAGTATTCGGCTGATGTAGATGGTGTAGGTACTCTGAGAATATTAGAAGCGATCAGGATATTGGGACTGGAAAAGAAAACAAAGGTGTACCAGGCTTCTACTTCAGAATTGTATGGCATGGTGCAGGAAGTGCCCCAAACCGAAAAGACCCCATTTTACCCGAGATCACCATATGGAGTAGCAAAATTATACGCTTACTGGATCACTGTAAATTACAGGGAGGCTTATAATATTTTCGCCAGCAATGGAATTTTATTTAATCATGAAAGCCCTTTACGTGGTGAAACATTTGTAACCCGGAAAATTACCAGGGCAACGGCCAAAATAGCATTGGGCTTGCAAGACACATTATACCTGGGTAATTTGAATTCGCGCCGCGATTGGGGCCATGCCAGGGATTATGTAGAATTGATGTGGAAAATATTGCAATATAAAAAGCCGGACGATTGGGTGATAGCCACTGGTGTTACTACTTCTGTGCGGGACTTCATAAAGATGGCATTTGCTGAATTGGGCATTGAATTAGAGTTTAAAGGGAAAGGTAAAAGAGAAACGGGCAAAGTAATATCCTGCAGCCATCCTGACTATCAACTCAAAATAGGAAAAGTAGTAGTGAGGGTAGACCCTACCTATTACAGACCTACCGAAGTAGATTTATTGATTGGTGATGCAAGCAAAGCAAGAAAACTATTGAAGTGGAAGCCAAAGTATGATGTTCATTCATTATGCAAAGAGATGGTGGCAGCAGATGTTGAATTGTTCAAAAGAGATCAGGTATTGAAAGATGCAGGCTATCGGGTGAAGAATGAATTTGAGTAACCACTAAGAACCACTAAGTAGGAATTAACCACTAAGGACACTAAGGGGCACTAAGGGGGGGTAGAAAGTAACCACTAAGGAACACTAAGAACACTAAGTAGGAATGAACCACTAAGAACACTAAGGGGCACTAAGAAAGACTGTGCCCAAATGAGCCAACATGCCCTTTCGTAAATCGTAAATCGTAATTCGTAATTATCTATGTTTCCTAATGAACCACTAAGAACCACTAAGAACACTAAGGGAACACTAAGAAAGACTGTGCCCAAATGAGCCAACATGCCCTTTCGTAAATCGTAAATCGTAATTCGTAATTATCTATGTTTCCTACTGAACCACTTAGAACCACTAAGAACACTAAGGAACACTAAGAATACTAAGTAGAAATGAACCACTAAGGACACTAAGGGGCACTAAGAAAGACTGTGCCCAAATGAGCCAACATGCCCTTTCGTAAATCGTAAATCGTAATTCGTAATTATCTATGTTTCCTACTGAACCACTTAGAACCACTAAGGACACTAAGTAGAAATGAACCACTAAGGACACTAAGGAACACTAAGAAAGACTGTGCCCAAATGAGCCAACGTGGCCCTTTCGTAAATCGTAAATCGTAATTCGTAATTATCTATGTTTCCTACTGAACCACTTAGAACCACTAAGGACACTAAGGAACACTAAGAATATTAAGTAGGAAGGAACCACTAAGAACACTAAGGAGCACTAAGAAAACTAATGACCCTAATATTTAATTGAACGATAAGAATAGTTATTATGACACTCACCCAGAAATATGTAAACGATATTGCGTTTAGGGCTGTGGGTTGTGCAATTACAGTTCATAAAGAGCTTGGACCAGGATTATTGGAAAGCATTTACGAAGAATGTTTTGTGTATGAGTGTAGGGCGAATGGCTTGTTTGTGGAACAGCAAAAAGAACTTCTGATTAATTATAAAGGGATTGTTTTGGATAAACGATTCAGGCTAGATGTAGTTATTGAAAATGTTGTTATTGTTGAACTAAAAGCAACAGAAGGAATTATTCCATTTTATATGGCAAAACTATTATCTCAAATGAAAATTGCAAAGATTCCTAAAGGCCTACTGATTAATTTTAACAGCATTAATTTGGTAAAAGAAGGGTTAGTACCTTTGGTCAATGATTATTTTGGAGAACTCCCAGCGGATTAATATTGTTATTCAGATCGCGTAAGGAAATGCCCTTATGTTTCATAATGGTAAAACAAAACTTAGTGTTACTGAGTATTCTTAGTGGTAAAAGAGATCTTAGTGTTCCTCAGTGTCCTCAGTGGTCAAAAAAACAAAACTTAGTGTTACTGAGTATTCTTAGTGGTAAAAGAGATCTTAGTGTTCCTCAGTGTCCTCAGTGGTTAAAAATGAGACCTTAGTGTTTCTCAGTGGTCAAAAAAACAAAACTTAGTGTTACTGAGTATTCTTAGTGGTAAAAGAGATCTTAGTGTTCCTCAGTGTCCTTAGTGGTTAAAAATGAGACCTTAGTGTTTCTCAGTGGTCAAAAAAACAAAACTTAGTGTTACTGAGTATTCTTAGTGGTAAAAGAGATTTTAGTGTTCCTCAGTGTCCTTAGTGGTCAAAAAAACAAAACTTAGTGTTACTGAGTATTCTTAGTGGTAAAAGAGATCTTAGTGTTCCTCAGTGTCCTCAGTGGTAAAAAAAAACTTAGTGTTACTTAGTGTCCTGAGTGGTTAAAAATGAGACCTTAGTGTTTCTCAGTGGTTAAAAAAAACTTAGTGTTACTTAGTGTCCTCAGTGGTTAAAAAAAACTTAGTGTTTCTTAGTGGTTAAAAATGAAAATAGAATCTAAAATATATATCGCCGGTCATCATGGGATGGTTGGTAGTGCCATCATGCGAAGACTTCAATCAGAAGGGTATACAAATTTGGTCACCGCCAGCTCCAAAGATTTAAATTTAATAAACCAGTCAGAAGTAGAAGCTTTCTTTGAAAGGGAAAAGCCGGAATATGTATTTATGGCAGCCGCAAAAGTAGGTGGCATTATTGCAAATAATACGTATCGCGCTCAGTTTTTGTACGAAAATCTAATGATGCAAAATAATGTCATTCATGCTTCATTTGTACATCATGTAAAGAAATTGCTGTTCCTTGGCTCCTCTTGTATTTATCCCAAATTAGCGCCTCAGCCACTGAATGAAAATAGTTTACTTACCGGGCTATTAGAGCACTCGAATGAACCTTATGCCATTGCCAAAATTGCAGGCGTGAAAATGTGTGATGCCTATCGCAGTCAGTTTGGATGCAATTTTATTAGCGCTATGCCTACAAACTTATATGGCCCAAATGATAATTATGATTTACAAAAAAGTCATGTATTGCCTGCCCTGCTTAGAAAGTTTATAGAAGCTGTAAAATCAGATGAAAAAACGGTGACTTTATGGGGTACTGGTGAGCCATATCGGGAGTTTATGCATGTAGATGATTGTGCAGAGGGGTGTTTGTTTTTGATGCATCACTATGATGAACCGGGGCATATCAATATAGGAGTAGGTGAAGATTTGATGATCAAAGATTTGGCTTTCCTCATTGCAGAAATCACTGGATTTAGTGGGAGTATTGTACACGATTTAACCAAACCTGATGGCACTCCAAGGAAATTATTGGATGTTTCCAAGATTAATACGCTAGGCTGGAAAGCGAAAATATCGCTCAAAAAGGGAATTGAGGAAGTCTATAATGAAATCAAACATGAATTTTAAACTAATAAAGTCTTCATTATCAGCCATATATGAAGTTGTGCAATAGAAATGCACAATAATGCACAATCGTAATGCACATAGTTCAACATCTTAATCAAACTGTGGAATGTTTTCAGGTTTGTTACAATTTAAATAGCGAGAATCTTGAAAGAGAATTAAATGGTCTTGTAGAAGCTTTGGAATATTTTGATTTAAAAAAAGGTTGGTTGGTTACTTTTAACCACGAAGATGAATTTGTAAAAAACAATAAGGTGATATATGCCATTTCAGCTAGTAAGTGGATGTCTTAAAACAATCTCAGAATGAATTATGCAATAATAATGGCGGGAGGTGCAGGCACAAGATTTTGGCCATTAAGCACGGAAGAAAGACCAAAGCAATTTTTGGATATTTTGGGTAGTGGTAAGACATTTATTCAAATGACCAGGGATCGATTTGAGGGAATAATTCCGATAGAGAACATCTATGTAGTCACCAACGAAAAGTATAAATCACTAGTGCGGGAGCAACTCCCTGATTTAGAAGAATCGAATATCATTTGTGAGCCCAGTAGAAATAATACAGCACCTTGCATCCTGCTGGCGGCCTTGAAAATACAAAAAAGAGATCCTGATGCTTGTTGTTTATTTGTTCCTTCAGATCATTTGATCATAAATCAAAAAGCTTTTAAAGAAAATGCATTAAAAGCATTGCAGTATGCTTCTACCCGGAAAGCGATCGTGACCATAGGTATAGTTCCTACTCGCCCGGAGACTGGCTATGGGTATATACGGTTTGATGAAGAAGAAAAAGGGGAGATAAAAAAAGTAGAGCAGTTCGTAGAAAAACCAAATATGGATACCGCAAAATTGTATGTCGCTTCCGGAAAGTATTTATGGAATGCAGGAATGTTTGCCTGGCATGTCAATACCATTAATGAAGAATATAAAAGGTCCGCAACACAGCTTTTCAATAATTTAAATGGTGGATTAGCTTTTCTCAATACTACTAATGAAATGGACTTTCTTAGTAAAAATTACCCGCTTACGGAGAATATCTCAGTAGACTTTGCCATTATGGAGAAATCAAATGCGGTGTACACTTTACCAGCGACCTTCGATTGGTCTGATCTTGGTATATGGTCCTCCGTTTTTGAAGTCAGTGCAAAAGATGAAGCCAATACGGTAAAAATTGGTGGCCAGATAATTAATGAAGACGACGAAAATAACCTGATCATTATTCCATCCAATAAAAAAGCTTTGATAAATGGAATAAAAGATATGATAATCATAGATAGTGGCGAAAGCTTGCTAATATATCCTAAAAAAGCTGAGCAAAATATCAAAAGTAGTGTGGCCCGGATAAGTAAGTAAGCCTAATTATTTAAAATGCATGTCTTATTTCTTGCCTCATGGTTCGAGACACCACTTCATCCTACAGCAGGCCAGGCTGTAAAAGACCTTGCCTATGCTCTTTCCCGGCAAGGGGTTTCCACAAATATTTTATTTCAATCCCTGGAAAATGTTCCGGAATTTTCTGATGATAAAGTCATTCAAATATGGCATAGTAGGTTTAGGATGCGAGGGCGTATATACCCTATAATAAGCTTATTTTCTATATTTTCTTTTTACCAGGTCTTTAAAAGATATATAATAAAGAATGGAATACCAGACTTGGTGAATGTTCATAGTTACTCCGTGATGCCATTCGGCGCTTATATAAGTAAGAAATATAATATCCCACTGGTTTATAGCGAACACAGTTCTAAAATCGGATTAAACAAAATCAATTTTATTGAAAAAAGGAGAATCCAGTCATGCTTATCTTACTGTAAAAAAGTCATAGCCGTGAGCAACGCATTGAAGAATAGGATGAACAAAAATTTTAGATGCAAAATTGAGGTTATTCCGAATACGATTGATTTTAATTTATTTTCTTTTGATGAAAAAATGGGTACATCTCATGATATAATAATGATCAATCTGTTAAACAAAAATAAACAGGTAGATAAAGGAATAGAAGTTTTTAAAATCTGGAACAGAAGATATCCTGATTCAAAATTATTTATAATAGGAGATGGTCCCGAAAGAATTAATTTAGAACGGCTTGCGAAGGAATTGAATATTTTTGAAAGGGTATTATTTTTAGGTGAGTTAAAAATCGATAGATGGATGCCTATATTGAAATCATCAGCTTGCTTACTGTTGACCAGCAAATATGAAACTTTTGGTGTTGTCGTTCTCGAAGCTATAGCTAGTGGGACTCCTGTGGTGGCTCTGGAAAATCAGGGAATAGATGATATTGTCTTTGACAGCGTATATAAGCTTTCTCCACAGGCGGCTTTTGATGAGATCTGTAATGAAATAGAGCGGGCCCTATTGAACTATAATATTAGTACTATGCAGGGGATTAGAGAAAAGGCTCAAGGATTATTCTCCTATCAGACTATTGCTAAAAAATACCTCGATGTATATAATGATTTCATTTAGATGAGAGAAAGAACCATTTTGTTTTGTGCCTATTATTTTCATCCAAAACATGTTACGGCTACTAGAAATTATTACCTGGCTAAAATGTTAGCGGAGCAGGGAGTAAAAGTTCATGTGATTACTAATTTAATGAGTCCTGGTATTAAAATTGCCTTATCGCACTTGCCCATTACCATTCATGAAGTGGAAGCTTTAGATTATAGATGGGTATTGAGGAAAATGGGTTTTAAAGATGGAGTTACTTCCAATCGTATAAAGCCGGGTAAATTTATTGAATGGGCCCATGCTCATTTATTAGATTTCCCCTGGAATATAACGTTAGGCGAGGGCGGTGGTATCTACTACCGCAAAGCAATTAAATTAGCACTTAAAATAATAGAGAACGATAATATTACTCACATTTTTTCCTCATACAGACCTCTTGCAGACCATTTTATTGCATATCAAGTAAAACAAAAAAGTAAGAAATTAATTTGGGTGGCCGATTTTAGAGATGTATTATGGTGGAGAATAGAAGACCCGAGGTATCAAAAGAAATGGCTGCAAAAAATGTTATTGGCTACCGATTATATGACCACTGTTACAGAGGGTATTGGTAAGTTCTGGGACAAAATATCAAAAAGAAATTCGATTACTCTATATAATGGTATTCCAGAAGCATACAAAGGAATTGATTCTTCCAAATCAGATAAATTTATAATTAATTATACAGGTAAAATATTTACTCAATTTCAACATGCTGATTATTTATTTAAATCAATAAGAGAATTTATAGAAGAGAATAAAATTGGTATTGATGAATTATTAATTAATTACTCAGGCATTCATCACGAATTTTGGAATAGTTGGATGGCAAAGGAAGGACTTCTTAAATTTAGTAATTGTCAATCTCAAACCGATATTGAATCTTCCTGGTCTATGCAGAAAAAAGCGAGTATTAATTTGTTACTTACCTGGTGCAATGATAGTATGAGTGGATTTATTCATGGAAAATTTAATGAATACTTAGCCGCTCGAAAACCGATATTTTGTTTAGTTCATGGTGAAAGAGATAAAGAATTGGAATCTATTTATTCAAATCTGATCAATAGCGCTTTATTTTATAATAACTCCAGTGAGGTTGGTAATATGAAATCGTTCTTAACTAAGAATTATAAAGACTGGAAAATAAAACCTAATGTCGAATTATTGCCTGATAAAATTTTGGATGCTTATGCCTGGCAACTCAAAGGGAAGCCTTTGCTTGAAATTCTAAATGCTTGAAAATTCTGTTGGTGACATATACCTACCCTCCATCTAAAAGTGTAAACGGCTGGAGGCCATTTTACTTTACTAAAGCTTTGGTGGATTCGGGTTATAGCGTAGATGTTTTGACCAGGCATTTTCCAGAAAAAGAAACGAATGAGCGTATAAATACTATTTTAAAGACTCCTTTATCACTTAGTGTTGAGAATGGGGCGAATGTAATTAGAATCCCGCACTTCAATTCCTGGTTTACTTATAATACGGTTGGAGTCCTTAAAAATACAGGGTTATGGAAATTGATTTATTTAGCTCAACTTTCTTTGGGAAGATTGACCCAGGAATCATATAATAAATGGTTTGAAATCTATTTGCCTGATATTTTGAAGAAAGGTGGTTACAACCTGGTGATGGTGGAATCCGGCCCGACAAATCTGGTACGTGTAGTAAATAAATATTGTTCAAAGTATAAAACAAAGTATTGGATAGATTTTAGAGATGTATATTATCATGATATGCTTAAGCTAAAAAAACTAGCATGGAATAGGAGCTTGAAAATTGCCCTTGAGCGATGGTACATGCGAAAGTCTATAAATAATGCAAATTTTATTTTAGGTGAATCTGAAGCTAAATTGGAGACACTTAAAATACCAAAATCTAAAAGTCTGGTTATAAATAATGGATATGATAGTGAATTATGGTTGAAACACGAATTACCTATAGACAAGGACCATTTTATTATTACATTCGCTGGAAAGTTATATGAAAATGATTCTTTTTTGCAAAGGATTCTGGATTGTATTAAATTGTTTTTAGTAAATAAGGATGAACTAGTAAAAATTTGTTTTCTGGCGCCAGGCAATGAGAGTGTAGTAAATTTAATTTTGAGTAATATTCCTTCAAATAATTTGAATTTAGTACGGGATCGTATTTCTTATGAGGAATCAATAAAAGTTATTTCTTCCAGTGCTGTCCTGATGTATCATGGTTGGGACGGTTACAAAGGAATATTTAGTACTAAAATCTATGACTACCTGAGATCGGGAAATAGAGTATTATTGATTCCATCTGACCATGATGTCTTGGATCAATTATTGCATGGAATGCCCGGTTGTGTCACCACGGATGACATCGAGTTTGGAAGTAGGATTTTGGATGAATGGTATAGTGAATGGAAGAGTGGTTTACTTATTAAGACGAGGTCAGTAGTACATTATAAACAATATAGCAGGGAAAGCGCAAATGAATTATTTTTGTCTGCCATAGAAAAATACGCTAATTCAATTTGAATTTCGTAAAAAAATATATTGAAGAATATGGAAGTAACTTTCTCAAACTAGTAAGTGCTTCAGGTATTTCACTGTTTATTTCCGTTATCTTATCACTATTTCTTCTTAGATTTTATACGCCAATGGATATGGGTATATTTGGCTTGTTTACTTCAATATTAGCAATATCTAATGTAGTTGCCACTGGACAGATGCAATTTTCGCTATTAAAATCGGGCATTGGTAATGCTGAATATAATGAATACTTTAATTGGATATTACAAGGATCATTTATAGTAGCTATTGTAATTGGATTAGTATTATTACTTTATTCTCTGATATTTAAGGGTAATACTTTCAATTTCTATCTGTTTGTACCCTTTGGAATATTAATAAACACAGTGTTAATTCTATTTAACAACATTTGTATAGCAAGAGGAAAGTTTCATTTGATTGCAAAATATAAGATAGCCGCTTCTATTTTACCTGCAGTTATTTCAATTATTTTATCGATATTTTTAAAAGGTCCAATTGGATTAATCCTTGGGTTTTTATTGGGATTATTTATTTGTGTTATACTATTTCAAATGGGACTGCGGGATATTATTACCAGTTTTAAATTAGTGTCTTTTAAATCATTATTATCTAAATATAGAGAAAATATTAACTTTGTAAAATATACCACCATATCAGAAATCGTTAATAATCTGGTGGGTCAAATTCCAATTTTTATTTTAAGTGCTTTCTCCAGTCTTGAATCAGTAGGACTGTATAAAGTAGCTTCCAAATTTTTAAATTTGCCGGTAGAGGCTCTATCAGCTAATTTTTCAACTATATTAAAATCAAAAATTGGAAATCCTACAGAGGAGACTAAGCGACTTTATGTATCTACTCTGAAAATATTGCTTGTGAGTGGTCTCCTTATTTATTTTATGGAGTGTTTTATCTTTAGAAATTTTAATATTGATTTACTATTAGGTAGTAATTGGAAGGGAATTGAAATTTATATTTATGTTTTAGGCCTGCTTTACTTAGGGAAGTTTATAGTAAGTCCGTTTATGGTTGTATTTCAGGTATATAATTTTCAACGGATCGCTTTAATAGGATCAGTTTTACTTTTAGTTAGCATGGTACTTGCTGGAGGCATTTCATGGATTCTTGAAGTCCCATCAATATGTATTGTATTGTTTTTTGTAATTATTCATTCTATATTTAGTGCTTATTATGCAATCAAGGCTTATCAAATATTTTATTCTTCGATTAGAGAACTATGAATATTGCCTTAGCAGTTATTTTATTTAATCCGAGTACTGATCAAATAAAGCGAATGCTTATGTATGCTGATTGTTTTGAAACAACCTATTTTTACGATAATTCTGCATTTGAGTCACCTCTTTTATTTAATACTAAGAATAATATCATTTATCAGGCTAATGGTTTAAATGACGGAATAGCCAAGGCTTTAAATTTCATGTCTGTATTAGCCAAAAACAATAGTTTTGATTTATTGTTTCTATTGGATCAGGATTCTGAATGGGAGATGGGGCAATTAATTAAATACAGAGATGAATTAGTTTCTTATCCCAATTGGCAAAATACCGCTGTGATTGGTGCAAATTATGAGCTTGACTTATACAACCCAACTGCTTATGAAGCCCAAAAGATTTATTCTGTAATTACTAGTAGTAGTGTAATTAATTTATTCTTATTTGATGAAATTGGAGGATTCGATGAAAATTTATTTATTGATGAAGTAGACCATGATTATTGTTATCGTGCTAGTTTTAAGGGATATTCAATAGTTAAGTTCTATAATGTAATTTTTAAGCAACAGATAGGTAAGGAAAGTACAAAATCAATTTTTATTTTTAAATCAAAAAACCTTCATTCGCCAATTAGATTTTATTATATGATCAGGAACTATTTATATCTTAATAGTAAGTATCCGCAATTAGATAAATTAATTCGACAGCATGTAAAAAGAAAATTATTATCTAGAATTAAAAATAATTTATTATTTGGAAATGAAAGACTTTCTGTTTTATATTATATCATAAAAGGCTATAAGGACGCGAAGTTAAAGAAGTATGGAGCGTATAATTAATCATTATATGAAACCGAAAGTCATTGCTTATTACCTTCCACAATTTTACCCAACACCAGAGAATGATTTATGGTGGGGAGAAGGATTTACTGAATGGACTAATGTAAAAAACGCAAGACCACTTTTTAAAAATCACCTGCAACCAAAATTGCCGGGAGAACTAGGATTTTATAATTTATTAGATCCTGTAGTAAGGCAGATGCAAGCTGATTTAGCATCTACATATGGAGTTTATGGATTTTGTTATTGGCATTATTGGTTTGGTAATGGTAAACGATTATTATATGAAGTTTTCGATGCAGTGCTTGAAAGTGGTACACCAGCTTTGCCATTTTGCCTAGCCTGGGCTAACCATAGCTGGGAGGATAAAAAGTTTAACAAAAGCGGAACTAACAAGTTATTGATTAAGCAGGAATACCCGGGTGAAAAAGATTGGGTAGTACATTTTCATGAAGTGTTAAGAGCCTTTAAGGATTCCAGATATATTCGAGTAAACGACATGCCTGTTTTTGTAATTCATCGTGCCTGGGAAATACCTGATTGCGATAAATTTATAAAATGTTGGCAAGACCTGGCTAAGGAAAATGGCATTCCGGGTATTCATTTTATTGCTATTTTATATCACGATAGAGACATTCCTACTTATTTGGAAAAAGGGTTTTCTGCAGTCAATATTATCCGATTGTTTCACTTCGTGGAGCATTTACCGGTTCAGAAAAAATTATTATTATTTTTTCAAAGAAAAATATTGAATCAGGGTATGGTGTTTGACTATGCCAAGTGCTATAAATATTTTTCAAATATAGCAGATGAGAAAAGCTATGTTTATCCGACTATAATACCCAATTGGGATCATTCTCCAAGATCAGGAAGACGGGAAAATATACTTATTAATTCTACACCTGGGTCCTTTAAAAAGCATGTACTTCAAATCCTAGCTACCGTTTGGAAAAAGGATAAGCGGGATCAGTTAGTTTTTTTAAAATCATGGAATGAATGGGCTGAGGGCAATTATATGGAGCCTGATCAGGAATGGAGTAGGGGATATCTGGAGGCTCTTCTTGAAGGACTATCTATACAAAAATAGTATGGTGAGAAATAGAAAGTATTATTTATTTCTTCTTTTTTTACTGGTTCCAGCCTGGTTTTTTATTACAAAATATCAGAAGTACAATACAGATATTATTTTTTACCTGGCTTTGTCGCAAGGAGTAGATTCTACTAATGTAAGAGAGGTACATGATAGGATTTATAAATCGCTTAAGGAATTAGCGCCAGCTGACAAATTCGAAGAATTAAAAGGTGATCTTAACTCCGATAAAAGAGAGACTTATGAGAATCCTCCATCGATGCTAAAGCATTTACCTTTATATTCTATTAAGCCTCTTTATATAGCCCTTATTTCGATTTTTAGTATATGTGGAGTCAAATTGGCATTTGCTCCTGTTTTGATTTCTTTGATTTTCTTTACTTGTCTTGCTTTCTTATTGTTTCATTGGCTTCAAGCATACTTCAGTAATCCCATGAGTCTTTTGATTACAGTAATGCTCTGTTATTCCCCGCCTGTTTTGTATACAGGTCATTTTGCTTCTCCAGATTTGATGGCTGGATTTTTTTATTTATTGATTTGTTATTTCGTTTTTGAGAGAAATCACTTGCTGGAAGGCACTTTGTTATCCATGATCGCTATTGCATCCAGATTGGATTTTATTATACCGTGTTTTTTATTGTATATGTTTTTATGGCTGAATAAAGTAATGGATTGGAAATATTTTGTTTTTGCAATATTCATATTTTTAATGGTTTATATAGTAGTGACCTTCAGCATAGGATCTACGTGGGGATTAAATTATTACAGCGCCTATGCTGCACATCATAATATTGCTGGCGTGAATGAAAATTATCAACAACAGAATATTTTTGAAAATATTATTCAGAAAATTCACTGGGGTTATAGGTCTTACTTTTATGCCATGTGTATAGTTTGCTTTTTAATAGCGATTAGTCCTGCTACCAAAATTTTTAAAAACGCTTATAAGGATTATTATTTAGTGCTTTTATTATTAACCACCATTTTTGTCAGGATATTAGTTCAACCTCAAATGCATGCTTTAGATGACCGCTTTTATTTTAGCTATTACCTGATGATTTTGTTGATCGCATGTATTAAATTTTGTTCAAATAGGGATAAAGCATTAGCTCTTTAACCCAATTTTGCTTCAGCAGTAAAAGTTGGGCTTTATCAAATTACAAGCCATCAGTTCGGATTGCATTATTTAACAGGGCTATCTCAAAATGACCAACTTTCCAACTCCTTTTTTAAAGAATTTCCTATTATCAAACCCCGCATTATTATCAAGATCTTCGAAAGATTGATATTCTTTGCCAGAAAGATCTTTGGCAACCACTCTGTACAAATAAGTACCAGTGGCTAACTTGTTGCCATATTCATCTGTGCCATTCCAGGTACGTTCTGTAAGATGAGTTCCCTCCTCTATAAACCCTAGATCACTTTCAGTTAGTTCTTTAACAATCCTACCATTTATGGTCATTATTTGTATTTTAAATACGGATGGCCGCGAGCCGGTTATGGTATAGGCAAATTGACATTGTGTTGTAAATGGATTTGGATATGGTAGTACTGTAGAAATAGAATTTTCTATTATTCTTTTAAAAGATATTTCAAATGGTTCTAATGCTGCAGTATTGCCAGATTTATCTTTTACTTGTACTCGCAAGGAATAGATACCATTTTTGTCTAATATAGGACTTAATTTAATATGTGCTTCTTTGTTGGAATACGTAATACTATATTCTTGAGCACTTAATTTTATATATTGATTCGTATTTGGGTATTTTATACTTATATCTATTGCCTGACTATCTCCACCTGCTAAAATTTTATTGTCTTTCACATCTATTTCAATGGATGGCTGCCTGGATACCAAATCATTATTTACTATTTGTTTTCCATCAAAAAATACATTAAAAGTAGGAGGGATAATATCCTTTATTACGTAAAAATTTATTTTTCCGGTATTGTTTTTTAAAGTATACTCTAGTTTATTTACATCTAGTATTTTTATGTCCACTGTCAGGGATTGGTGCTTTTCTCTTTGAGTAGTGGTAATTTCCTTTCTCAAATTCAACTTTTCCAGCGGACCAAGATTAAAGTATTTTATACTATCAGACTCTATTTTATTATTATTGTCTTGAATAGAATAAACTACCAGCAAAGAATCACATGCTTGATCACTACTATTAATAATTGAATATTTTAAAGAAACAATATCATTCTGGTCGATAGTATCTTTATAAAAATCAAATGCATCATTAGCCTGAATGGCAAGATCTACTTGTTTGTCAAAATAAATTCTCCAATAACTTAAATTTAATGACCCGGTAAGTAGCGTATCTGATGCTTTCCATGCAAGTCTCATGTATGGATATTGGGCAGCAGATATAGCAGATAAGTCAAACGAAGGATCGCTGGTCTTTATCAATTCAGTTTCACCCTGGTTATTAATTCCATAAATAGTAAATTCATTTAGGGCCTTATCTCTTTTATCATTTGTTTCCCATTCAAATTTTTTCCATCTTAATGCAGGACCTATAATGGTTGAGCTGGCATTGCCAACGGAGAGCTGTTTGGGAAGTTCAAAACTAGAAATGGCTGTCAGTCCACCATCTGAAGAAATCACTTCATCTATCACGGCACCTCCTTCCTGATAGGCAAGTAAATAAGGGTAAGAATCAAATTCCTGCAACTGCCTTATTTTCTTTGCGCCCCGGGATTCAAGTACACTGAATACGTTTTTTCCAAGGGAAATTGAGTCACGAGCCCATTCTTCAGGAAAATACGATTTGCCGGGGTTTTTAAAGTTGTAAATTATAACATATTGACCGGGCTTTACTCCAGTCTCTATGAATCGAATTAAGTTTGCTCGTTGGGAGATTAAATTATCTTCCATAGGGAATGAAAATACCTGTACTGGTCTACCAAACGCATTTATAGCACCGTCTCTGCCATCCACTCCATTAAAAAGAAAATCTCCAATCATTTTATCATAAACTCCGATTATAAATTCAGCGTCGTGATTCTTATTATTTCTGGATACTCTTCCACCATTTATTAATATTTTAGAATATTCTGCAAGATCAATTGATTGATCAATGCTTTTTACTACTATACTTACTGATCCATCCATTTTCCATTGATTGGAAGGAATTTCATAATTCAAAGTATGTTGTGGGTTTGCTGCAAATTGATATTTGTGGCTTTGATTCCATCCAGTTCCTTTTTCTGGTAAATAGACAAAGGAATTCGTGGTCCAGTTAGCACTTTTTCCGGTGTCAATAGTATCTCTCCTGATTCGCCAATAATATACCTTCGAAGGTACTGATGTAATCGTTGGTTTCCATGTAATCATCCCACCTCTTTGTATGGAAGTGGCTTTAAATAGAAAAGTAGAATTAAAATTAATGGTAGTATCGATCTCAAAGAAAAATTTTGTTGGACCACTAAATGCGTTCGGAGTAAATGCTTTTAATTCGAATGGTGAAGTCCCTATAATTCCAAATTCAGTTGGCAGTGAAACAGTGATTTTATCATTGAAAATAGGAATTACTATTCCGGTCTGGCCATTGATTATTAATTCATTATTATTTTCAGCAAATGGTTGTGGGTATTCATTAAAAACATTGTCGGGGTCAATTTTTATTCTAAAAATATTATTTCCAATAATATTAGGATTGGAAGGAATAGATAACACTACTTCTTTTGTAGAACCAGTAAATGTAGTAGTGAAAGGGTAGTCTATACTGATGCCGTCCGGCAACTGATGAGTTAGAGTAAAGGGAATTTTTTCAGCGGTAAATTTTCCCAAATTCCAAAGAGTAAAGGAAATTTTTAAACTATCCTGATCTGCTTGCAGCACTTCGGGAATAGTTTTAAATGATTTGTAATCTACAGTAAAATCGGGTCCTTCATAATAGTTTATATGTATGGCCGGATCGCCGTGAATTGCAAATTGTTGTGATAATGAAATGTCAAAAAATGAATTGCCTGAATTTTGAAAGTCTTTTAATGTAGAGTAATGCTGTTCACCTATACTCTTATCATACATGGTATTCCCTATTCGGGGATAGAGCCCAGAAACGTATTTGATATAGCCACCATCAGTACCGATTCCGGAAGAGGACAAATAAATAATGTCTCCTTTTTTTGAAAAAATAAAACTTTCACTCAAGCTTATTCCGGTAGTATGGATATTGCCAGAGTTGCAACCAAGGGTCATGCAAATTGGATATTTTCCATCATTATTAAATAAATCAGGATTGTCAAGACCAAGCTCTGTTGCGTTTACAGCACCGTGACCCAGGTATGTTTGTATCGCAACCCCTTCATTTATTTTATTTGTAATGATTTCAGACAAGCCGCCTTGTATAGGGTCTGAAGAGGTCTTATTTACTGAGGTTATAATAGGTTTTAGCGATGTACTTTCGAAAAGGTTTTTTAAAGATTCTAAAGCTAAATCAAATCTTTGATCGGTTTGATTACCTCCTGCCATATGTAATACATTTTTTCGCCAATAGAGATCATCGTTTGAGGTGGGGCTTTTTAGCTTGCTCTCGTACTCTTTTACTTTGGTAAGATAGGTCACTACCTGATCACTATTTTGAGCAGCTAATCTTCCTATTAAAAAAACAGGAACATTTTCTCCAGGCCTGGCAAAAATCAAATTATCAGCTCCCGGGTAGCCAAAAGTAGGAACTAAATTTAAGTGTGCATATTTGGTGTAATTCTTGTCAACCCGTAAATCCCTGTAATTAAGCGCTCTGCCTATCAGGAGTACATATTTAAGATTAGACCAGTATTTGGAAAGATATTGACCATAGTTTCTCAATCCGATTACCTGATCCATACCATAGCCAAATTGATCATAAATTTGCTCTACAGGTACTACTTTGGTGCTAAAATTACCCCCGGCTTTTGATTTGCGGTATTCAGCATAACTAACTGAAGCGGTAAGTAAAGTCTTATGCGTAATAATTAAATAATCATTCTGAGAATTTTCCGTAATATTTTCAAAGTTTATTCTGGATAAATTTTGAATGTCAATTTTATTGTTTTCATCCGCTATCCGGAATTTATTATTCACATTCCCAATTTCAAAAAAAATTCCAGCATTTATACTTGTAGGTAGCACCCAATCGGAGTCATTTAATATGAGAATGGGCGATTTTAATTCTGATGTAAAGGATAATAATGAATTAGAATTATTTGATATTATTTTCTCATTTGACGCCAGAGATCCACCGATCTTTTTAGGATATTCAAAATGAATAGTAGAGACCGTAAATAAGTCATTCCCTGGAGCTATTCCTTTAATCTCCAATTTTATAGTATGTTCCAATAAGCTATTGGGGATAGGGAGGGAAAATACTTTTAATTGATATCCAAAAAGGCTATCTAAGGCCTGTACTTCATCATTAATGGAAATTTGTATCTTATGGTTTAGATATAAAATAGATGCCAATCTAATAGTTAGCTTGCCATCTGCATTACCCGCAAATGGATCAATAGCTGTTAAATTTAATGAAAAACTTTGGGTAGAAACTGATCCAAAGCCTTCACATTCGTCATAGCTGGAATATGATATTTCATTTTGATAATCATATTTTTTATCAAACGGATAAGCATGGTACTCCGCCAGTTGATCTACCATAAAAAATGGTGATGGAGCTAATTGCATATTAGAGCTGATGGTATTCACCCGTACGGTCTTATCGGCAATAGGAGCAACCGTAAGGAAGTATGCAGCACTGTCTGAAAACATGCTATAAGCAGGGTTTAGCATTTCTTTGGCTGGATTTTGAAAAAGATAAGAATCCAGCTCCGTACGATTCTTTTCACCCCAGAACGTGAGAAAATCACCAGGGCCCCAGCTATCACTGGAGGAAACACGCAGTGGAATCTCTTTGCCAAATCTCCACAATTGGAGTTGAGATCCTTTTACTCCTGCCATTGGAAAATTAGTATTGGTCAAAATTTCATAGGAGATCCTGTATAAGTCATCTTGAGCAACTTTAAATTTATAGTAGGTCTGATCATACTTGATCCACTCATTACCATATAAGGTATCACCCTTACTTATTATTTGAGCATGAACAAAATCAATACCAATGAAAGAAGAACTAAGGAATAGAATTATTTTGGTAAGGAGCTTCATGGAAAGGTTTCTGTTCAAAAAAATAGAATTAGTTTTGACAATCAGTGCATGTATTTTTTTTGGTTCTTTGGCTTATAGCAGTAACGATTCAGTTGGTGTATTTATTCATGTTGTTTTGGCCACTCCTTAGGGTAAATGACAAAAGTACAGACTTAGATCATAAAATTCAGGCTTCGCCAGAGGTAAGTGTCGTTATTATTGTTAAAAATGAAATTTCTAACCTAAGACAGCTAATTCCCTTATTACTTCTTCAAAATTATCAGGGAAGATGGGATATCCATATTGTAGACGATCACTCCACAGATGGCTTGAGAGAATTTGCAGACTCGCTTTATTCGGGTCAGAATAATGTATATTTTCATTTTTCGAATGACGAGGTTTATAAAGGTAAGAAGCAGCATCTGGTTAAATTAAAGACTTTAGCTACTTACGATTGGATTCTTTTTACAGACGCAGATTGCCGGCCTAATTCGAATAGATGGATCCAGGATATGGTAGGCCATGCTAAATCAGATATTACATTGGGATTTTCACCTTTTTTTGTTGAGAATACGATGCTCAATGAAGTGATTCAATTTGAAACTCAGACAACCGGCTTGTTGTATTTAGGCGCGGCCAATAGGGGCAAGCCTTATATGGGGGTAGGTAGAAATATATTGTATAAAAAAGCAGCTTTTCTTTCGATAAATAGCCTGGAAAAATTCGATCATATTATGTCCGGAGATGATGACCTTTCGGTGAATGAATTGGCAGGGAATGTCAATACCAGCATTAATTTGAACCCTTCTACCTTTATGAATAGTATTCCCAAGGATACTTTTAAAAGCTGGATAAGCCAAAAATCAAGGCATGTGTCTACTGCAAAGTTTTATCATGGGAAAGATCAGATCCTCCTTTTAATTTACTATGCTTCAAAAATGGGATGGTGGCTATTTGTACCTGTATTGGCGGTTTGGAATTTCGGAATTTTATTAGCTTTATTAGCCTCAAAATGGATCTATTTTATACTCTACAGGAAATTGGCAAAAGATTTATTTCGATATAATTGGACCTTTCTAAAATGGGTTAGGGCAGACCTCGTTTATTTATTAGCCTTAATAGCATTGATCCCTGCCAGTACTTTTAAAAAAATTACCAGGTGGTAAACCTTTGACATTGATTTTTGTTTCTCACTTAGTAATGACCGAGTCGATTCAATATTCAATATCTGATCTTTCCCATTATACTGGTATTAAAGCCCATACTATTCGAACCTGGGAAAAAAGATTCAATTTATTTTGTCCTAAAAGAAGTTGTACCAATATTAGAACTTATGACGATCAGGAGCTTCGTAAATTAATTAATATTCAATCTTTGATTCAGGCAGGGTGGAAAATTTCAAAGATAGTAGAGTTAGATGATGAGCAGCTGGAACTTAAGGTAAAGGAATTTATGCTGGCCTATGATCAGGAGTCATATCCTGATTTTTTAATCAACAGCCTCGTAGTGCATATGTTAGGTTTTGATGAACTTAAGTTTTCTCAGGTATTGCATCAGGTATTGGACCAATATGGTGTGAAAAGGACGATTTTAAAAGTAATCTATCCATTTTTGAAAAGAGTGGGTTTGCTCTGGCAGGTAAATGATATTTCTCCAGCTCAGGAACATTTTGCTTCAGCAATAATCAGGCGAAAGTTATTAATGTCGATTGACCAAATAGATCTTGATTTTATTAGCCATGCTACATGTATACTTTGCCTCCCTCCTGATGAATTTCATGAATTGCCATTACTACTAACGCATTATATCTTACTTGAGAATAAAATAAAAACTATTTACCTCGGAAGTTCTGTGCCTGCTGATGTAGCTGCTCAAGCTGCGATAAAGTGTAATGCAAGTTATCTTTTTACTGTTTTCATGTCAAACAGTCCTATGGAAAAGCTGAAAGATTATCTAATAAATATAAACGAAAAGGCTCCAAACCTGCAGATTCAATTTAGCGGGTGTCCTGAGATTTGTAAAAAGCCGATAGTAAATGATAAAATAAGTTATTTAAGCAATATTGAAGAGTTTGAATTGATGGCAAATTCAATTTCCAAATAGAAAACTTCTTTTTCGAAGTCCAGTTAGTTATGATTCACACGTAATCTTCTAATAATAATATCTTTCTTATTTAAATCTATTGTTTTCGTATAGGCAATTACAATTTCAGTATCTAATAGTCCGATCGTAGGAAACCCGCTATTTCGAGATGTGCTTGTATGATCTATCACATTATCCCAAACTATCTTTCCATGATTATCCATTCCTGTCAAATGAACTTCAGCTTGATCATCATCTTGCTTTATTTTGTCCAGATAAGTAACTAGTAATAAATTATCCGAGTACCATGTGGCATCTAATCGACCCAAAGTATTCTTAGTATTTAGTTTGGTTGTATGCTTGAAATTTTCTCCTGCATTTTCAGATAATGAAACAGCAATTGTGGGGCTGCCTTTGGCTTCCGAATAACTAGCTACCGCCACCATATTATTATGACCAGCCAATGCGGGGCCATTGACAGGACATCCAACTATTTTCCAATGATCTTCCAATACTGCCTTTGGCTCTGTCCACAGGCCATCCATATACCTGGAATAGTAGGTATCTCTTTCCTCATCATCTGAACGATTTCTATATACGACCAGTGGGCCTTTTGCAGTCATGGTGAGATCCGTTTGACAACATTCACATACTTTGTCATCTATAACTTTCCTATCGGAGATTCTTCCACTCACATCTACCATTGCCGACATAAGTTTCATACTTTCTGTGCTTTGATGCTTTGAATTTGATTCCTGGTGTACTTCGCTTATCCCTGAGCCATCTAACCATACCACCATTATTTTATTAAAGCTGAAAGGAAGTAAGCTCACAAAGCCATGTTCCCCGGGACCTGCCTGATGTAGTGTATCTATGACTTTAAAATGATCGCCATTATCTTGGCTGGAAACAAGTTTTACACCATAGTCATAAGTTTTTCCAGTATCAACCTTTTGTAAAAAAATAGCTAATTGATTGAGTTCGCTGCCGGCAAAGACTGCCATTTTTGGGAAATCCGCCCAATTTGTAAACCAATGTTGCCCCTGGTATATTAATTTAGCAGTAGTCCATTTTGAATCCCTTAAGATCGAATAATAAAGGGCATTGGTAGAATCACTTAAGTTTTGAGTCCAGGTGAGGTAAAGCTCTTTTTGTGGAGATTGATAAAGATTAGGGGTGGCAGCATTTCGAATAGTTATTGGGTTGCCTTCCATTTTAATCTTTACGTGAGGCCTGCAAGCAAATATAATTAAAGCAATGAATGCGCTCATTCTATACATATCTGCAAATTACTTAATATTAATAAAAGCAAAAAAGCCACAGTCTGACTACTCAGCGTGGCTTTTGATTTGGTTCGAAAGGAAGTAAAGATCCTTTTTTAAAAATAGCTTATAAAAATTGGTATATCATTGAGAGCGCGTCCTAGAATTTAAAAATGGCGGCTAATCCCAGTGTTTGTTGGGCATCCTTAGTCTTACCGTCTTCTCCATTGTAAATATTAACATGGCCATCAACATTATTATCGCCCTTGGAGGAGTCAAGTCTCAATTCAGGTTTTAATAGTAAACTTCCCCCGGCGCAAGTGATCACTCCGGTTAAGGTAATGGAGGTATTTTTTGCCCCTATATACCTTACCCCGTAAAAATCATTGAATTGTTCTATTCTGGTACCAATGGAGAAATTATCAGTAGCTGCGACATTAAAATAGCCCGCAATGCCACCCCAGGTAGGATTATCTTTTTTATTCTTTGTAATGCTGCTAAAAACGGTTTGAGCACTATTGTCAGATGCATGGTAAGAACCATAAGCTGCATTAACACCAAGATTCACCTTTCCAATACTGTAAGTAGCAGTAAGATCATAGATGGAAGTAGTAAAACTATTGGGATCAGAAAGCGTTGCAAATGCTGGATTTAATGTTCCGGCATGATCACCTTTTCCTACCAGGTAGTTCAAATAGATGGCCATTCCTTCTACAGGCATTAAAGAAAGCTGCAACACAGGAGATTTAAATCCGTTATTGTCATCAAAATTGTCCCATGTATTTACCAATCCGGCCATTAAACCTACTTTATCAGATATAGCATAATTTGCTTTTAGCCCGGTGTGATAGAAAGGCCCGTTATTAAAAAGATTGGATAGTGAATAATTGAAGTTAATAGAGGATTCTATCACCTCGTAGCCTATATGGGTACCAAACTGCCCGATAGTGAAAGATAATTTGTCATTAGCCTTCCATACACCATAAAGCTGTTTGATCCCAAATGAGCCTGCGCCCAAAGCACTGGGCCAGGTACTTGATGGAAATTGCCCTAGTGTAGCTAAAACAGAATTGGGTCCCGCGATAAGATCTGCAACTACTTCAATTTCACCTTTGGTATAGTCAAATTTGCCCTGAACCAGGCCAAGTGAGAATTGATTATTATTTATATCGAATGCCCGGGAACCGGCAGCTGGGCCCCAAAGAGTAGGTCCCACTCCGGGCTTATTAAACGCTACATTATAATAAGCGTCCAGGTAACCTGTTATCTCCAATTTGCCTTTCTTTTCATCTACAGGTGTTTCTATTTCCTGGCTGAAAGAGACGGTGTAAGCGGAGAGTGTCAACATGATTAGTATTAAAGTTTTGTCCAAAAATTTCATAGTTAATTTATTGTTATGGGTCAAATGTAAGTAGAGGCTCTGGTTTGCTAAATTTAAAAAGTAGCGATTCTTGTAATTTCTACTTTTGCCAAAATAAGCTTGTAAAAAAGCTGATTAATGGGCAAAAAATTGTTTTTAGCTAAAATTTAGGTACAAAATTGCCTTAGAAAGGCATAAAAAAACGAAATATATCCAAATATTACTTTTGTTATACATGTACTGAACCGATCCAGATAGAGCGATAAAATTGATATTTAAACCGAAATTTTGCATTAGAATTTCTATGCAAAATCTGAGGTGTTGAAAATGAATTATTCATATTGATTTAAAATGGTAAGAAATAATTACAGTTTCAAAACTCATGTCTGATGACTCCAATAGTCGTATCAGACTCATAGGAGGTTAACCTCGATAAATAGTTGGTTTTCAATTCAACTATTTCATCGACGGTTGGCGATTTTTGCTTCAGCTGCAAAAATTGGGTTAAGGGAAAGCCCTTATTATAATTTATTAATTCTTGCTTCCAATGCTTGTAAAGGTGGAAGATTATTCGATGGTTTGTTTAGATAGAAATACGCCATTGCAGCAACATCATCTGATCTGTAAAAATTTACCCACCCTTCCTGCAGACTTGCATTTTTCAAATCATAGATCTGCCCTGGATTATATAAATGGACGAAAGTGGGAGCATGGTGAATGGTAATCGGTATTAAGGGCAAATTCTTATCCAATAGATTTTGAACATTTGCTCTTGTGTCGCCACCAATTTGCTGGAGAGTAACGCTACAATTGAGCCTGAAATTTATTGGATCGGGGATATGATACCTGTAAAATGCCCATTGCCTGCTAACAGTATCACCAACCAGGCAGCCCGAATACCTATTTTGGAATACACCCTGGCCCCAGGCTGTCCCAATATAATCTTCAGTACCTGTGCCAACAATTGTAGGATACTTAGAATCATTATCAAGATACATTTTTACTTCTCCTTCGCCCCACCATGCCTTGCCATAAATAGGATTATCAATAACACAAATATTAGTTCCGATATATTTTCCTTTGCCTTGAACAGGTGGCAAAATTTCAAAATCATGAGCAAGTTCTGTTGCACTATCCCTATGCCAGTAACCATGTAGATATAGCAAATGATCATCCCATGACTTTAATGATTGTATATCGATATCATAAAATATCATATTCAGCGCTTGATCTGATTCATTTACTATTTCAATCTTAGCATGTGATTTAAAGGGCATTTGAAGATGAGAAACAAATGATCTACTTTCTCCAGAAGTAAATAATTCATTTTCAAATGCTTTTTCTCTTTCAAAACCAAGCCCAAAGAAATCTCCCAAGGGGGCAGATACAGCCGGCTTTTTATGCTCATCCCAATACATATTTATTACTAATGATCTGCACATTTTGGCTGATCGATCATTTATGGTGAGCCAAATTCTTTGAATTAACCCCGTTCCCGTATAATCCATAAGCACGATAGATTTATGTGCTGGTATATAGTCGCAGGGATGCCCTTTAGCCCCGTTGTTTTCCATGGCACCTTTGCTTTTAGCTCCAGTTGGGTTTTCAAAAGAAATCCACCTGCTTTCAGCATTTTCATCCAGGATGTATATGGAATTATTGGATTGCTTGCAGGCAAAAATAAGTATAAAACAAATAAATATATATTTCATAATGAATTGAAAATCAATGTATAAGCCTATATTTTTAGTGGTTTGTCAATACCTTCCCATTTATCCCGGTCGAATTCTCCTTCATTATTTGAAATCCAAATGGTAGCTACCCCATTGCCTATAAAATTCGTAACTGCTCTTGCCTCAGACATAAATCTATCTACACCAAGTAACAAAGCAAGTCCTTCAACAGGGATATTTTTTACTGCGGTCAGCGTAGAGGCCAATACGATAAAACCACTCCCTGTAACTCCGGCAGCTCCTTTTGAAGTGATCATTAGTATCCCAAGGATAGAAGCCATTTCACTAAAAGTCAAATGCACGTGATATACCTGAGCGAGAAATAGTACAGCCATAGATAAATAAATAGTAGTGCCATCCAGATTGAACGAATAACCTGCAGGCACCACTAAGCCCACTACAGATTTACTACACCCCATTCGTTCTAATTTCTCCATTAGACTAGGTAAGCCTGCTTCAGACGATGAAGTACCCAGCACGATCAACAGTTCCTCTTTTATGTATTTCAAAAATGACCAGAGATTGACTTTATAATATTTTAGGATTTGTCTTAATACTAAAAAAATAAAAATGGCCATGGTAGAATATACCGTAATCATAAGCTTACCCAAAGGCAGTAAGGCACCAACGCCATATTTTGCAATAGTAAAAGCCATTCCGCCAAAGGCACCAAGGGGAGCCAATAGCATCACTCTAAACAACCATTTGAACACCCATTTCGAAATGGGAACCAATCTATCTACTATGATTTTTTTAGAGGGTAATCGATTTAGAATAATACCTAGCACCACCGCGATGATAAGTACTTGCAGGGTCGAATTTTCCTGAAGAAATTTCCACCAACTAAATGCTTTTGCGTCTATGGTATATTTCGAAATATCTCCGGCGGCCTCAGCAGGAATCACTCCATCACCAGGTCTGATAATATTTGCCACGATGATGCCAATTAGTAAGGCTGCCGTGGTTACCACTTCAAAATAAATTAATGCTTTTGCACCTACCGTTCCTACTTTTTTTAAATCACCCATATTGACAATCCCCAATGTGATGGTAAGGAAAATGATGGGATTTATAAACAATTTTACTATAGAAATGAAACCCGAGCCCAGTATTTCACTAAGCGTCTTTCCGAGCTTCAGTTCTTGCCCAAGAAAATGGGCTTTCCACTCGTTAGCAAGGATAGGTTTTAAGGCAAATTCCGGTGCATAATGACCCAATACTACACCTAATGTAATAGCTAATAAAACCCAGAAAGTAAGATTTGAAAATAGTCGTTTCATGAATTGATTCCAAGATAGAAAAATAATATTCATAAAGGATACAATGTATGACAGTTCATAAAAAGGGGAACTGGTTTTTGGCAAAATCCAATATTTCAGTTACACCTTCCAAAGCTTTATTTTTTGTTTGACCAATCCATGCTTAAAAAAATAAATATTTTTTACCCTGTCAAACAAATTTTCATATATTCGATTTCGAATAAATAATAACCTTAAATAATTTCATAGTATGATCAATAAGAATCGACTTTTCATGGCAAGTTGCTTTGCCTTAATCACCACTGCATTTGCGTTTGCCATTCGGGCAGGCATCATGAATGATCTGGCAAAGGATTTTCTACTGACGGATACTCAATTGGGTTGGATCAATTTTATGGGTGCATTTGGATTCCCAATAGCAACATTGGTTGGTGGCCCCTTGTACAATTCGTTAGGCCCTAAAAAACTGGGCTGGGTGGCTTTTATTTGCCATTTTTTTGGGATTACATTCTCCATTTTATCACACAGTTTCTTGCCATTATTTGTATCTACATTTTTTGTAAGCTTTGGCAATGGAATGGTAGAAGCTGCCTACAATCCTATGGTAGCAGATATGTATGATGATAATAAAGCTACCATGCTCAATAGGTTTCACGTTTGGTTTCCAGGTGGATTGGCCATAGGCTCCCTGATCGCTCTGTTTTTGACCAAAATGGGTGGTGGCTGGCAAACTAAGATCGCTTTCATGTATATACCTTTAGCTATATATGGCATTTTATTCTGGGGTCAGAAATTCCCTCAAACAAATAACGAAATGGATAAAGCCAGTACATCTTCTAATATAAAAGCAATTTTCTCCTCGCCCCTATATTTATTCATGCTCGCTTGCATGGTATTGTCAGCTACTACGGAGTTAGGCACACAATCCTGGGTGGAAAGAATATTAGGCGCCAGTGGGGCTCAGCCACTTGTAGTGTTATTTCTGGTGACTGGCTTGATGGCCATCGGAAGATTATTTGCAGGCCCAATTATTCATAAATTAAGCATACCCGGAATACTATTGGGTTCTGCTATCATTGCTACTATAGCTATAGTACTGATGAGTCAGGCGTCAGGAGCCATGGTTTATTTGGCTGCCATAATGTTTGCCTTAGGGGTAGCTTTTTTCTGGCCAAATATGATTTCTTTCATTGCTGAATATATTCCGAAGACTGGAGCTTTGGGTATGTCGCTGATAGGTGGTGTAGGAATGGTGGGTCTATCTATTTTCCAGCCTATTATTGGCGGATGGTTAGATTCAGAAAAAGCCAAGGCTGTAGCTAGTGGCTTGACCGGTGATGCCGTAGAGTTGACCGCGGGCCAGGCTACGCTGGATAATATCGCTGTTTTTCCTGCTATACTGATCGTCGCTTTCGGATTCTTGTTTTTCTTTAGAAAAAAATATGCGGTAAAACCGGCTGTTCATTAGATAATAGAATAAAAAAACCATACCAAAAGTCTCTGAAATGTTTTTCGGAGACTTTTTTATTTTTAGGTATCACAGATTGCCTTATATTGGTCATATGATTGAATCATTACGCAACCAATTCAATGCTTCATTTACCCACGAAAAATATGAGGCTTATCTGCATAAAATTGAAGAATTAACCGGAGAAGAGCCACATTTCAGAGTTGCTGAAACACCTATATTTATTCCTGATGATTTAAAAGGAATGTTGTTAAGAGCTTGTGATGATTTGATTGATTTTATTGTGGATAAAGACTTTTATGCATTCTCTGAAAAGTCTATTCCTGCACACCAGCGATTCCCCAATGACCCCAAGTATTCACCTTTTTTGATTTTTGATTTTGGAGTCTGTGAAAATGAGAAAGGGGAGATAGTACCTCAATTGATTGAAATGCAGGGATTCCCTTCGCTTTATGCTTTTATGTTGTTAAAAGCCAGGGCATGCAGGGAAGTGTTTCATCTTCCTGATCATTTGACCTCATTAATAAACACCAGCCAACTGCAGGAGGTCGAAGACCTGAAGAAAATCATTATTGCCGATGCAGACCCCGCCGAAGTAATATTGCTTGATCATTTGCCGGAAGAACAAAAAACAAAAGTAGACTTTGCAGCAACCAAGAAATTACTTGGCATAGAAACGGTATGTGTCACTAAGCTGAAGCAAGATGGCAGGATGTTATACTATGAAAAGGACGGGAAGAAGCAAAAGATTTCAAGAATTTATAATCGATTAATTTTTGACGAATTTTTTGCGAAAAAAATAGAAAGCATTGACCTCACTCAAGACCTGGATGTGACCTGGTTACCGCATCCAAATTGGTATTATCGGGTTTCTAAATATCTATTACCGTATATAAAAAGCGATTTTGTCCCTGAAACTATCTGTATCTCAGATCTCAAGACTATTCCTGATAATTTAAATGATTATGTACTTAAACCTTTATATAGTTATGCAGGCATGGGAGTAGTAATAGATGTAAAAAAAGAGGATATTGAAAATATTAAAGAGCCGCATGAGTGGATTCTTCAGAAAAAAGTCCATTATATTCCAGCTATAAAAACCTTAAACATACCCACTAAAGCTGAAATCAGAATGATGGCTATCTGGGAAGGTCCTGAGCAAAGGCCAAGGGTAGTGCAGAACCTTGTGCGCCTGAGTAAAGGTAAAATGATAGGAGTACGATACAATGCGGATTTTGACTGGGTGGGGTCATCTATTTGCTTTTTCGAATCATAACAGAAGATGAATCTTGAACTAGTGACTTCAGTCCCCGATTTGCATACAGCGAGAATATTAGCTGCGGCGGGAGTGCCCAATATTGCCCTTTCTCAGGATCATCCACATTTTGCCGATATTCGGTCCTGGCTGGAAGGTACCAAAGTTGGAGCTATGATATCAGAACCTGAAAGCATAATACCACAAGCAGATTTTCTGGTTATTCCCATGGCGTATTTTGATCAGCTTTCATTCCTGGATCATGTGAAATATTGGATTAAAGAGAACAAGTCTATAGTTTTGGATCCAGGTGGCTTTAATAAAGATGAATTAAATGCATTTCCTTCAACTCCTTATTTCAATAAACAGGATAATGGTCAAAAGGTCTGGTTTGATTTTGAAAAAAATCCAGAGCTATTGGAAAGTTTCCAATAAAGCAGGTTTGCCTTTTTTTACAAAATTCAATCTCGCAGTAGATTCTCTGGCTATCAATTGTGTATCTAGTGTGATGGTTCTGTATTCCTTAGGCTTCCAATTGAAATGCAATAGATCCAATAATAATTTACCCGACTCCTTACCGATTTCAAAGCCAGGATTAACAGTTGAGGTTAAATTTGGTTCTATAATCTTGCAGGTAGGATCATTATTGAACCCCATGATACATAGCTGCTCAGGAATCTTTATGCCTACCGATTTACAAAATTGAATGATAGCGATTGCCATGCTATCATTTGTGCAGAAAATAGCGTCTGGCGGTTCTGGTAATGACATCAATTCCCGGGTTGCCATTACTCCTTCTTCAGCGCTTTTAGTAGCCAGCTCATAGATATATTTTTTATCCAATCTCAGGCCACTTTCGCGTAACGCTTTATTATAACCCTGAATACGCTCCTTATAATTTTCTCTGTGTTTTTGGCCAGAAAGATGTGCAATTCGTCTACACCCCTGATCAATTAAATGTTTGGTAGCCACATAAGCAGTTAGCTCATTATCAATTAATACCTGGTGGCATTTTATTTCTGGCCCCGGTGCCCGATCAGCAAATACTACTGGAATCTGGTTCCTGAAAAATGGCTCAAAATGGTCGTAATTTTTTGTTTCCATGGCTAGTGATACGATCAAGCCACTCACTCTGCTATTCAAAAGTGCTTTTGCATTTTCAACTTCGTCTTTATATCTATCGTGAGATTGTAGTATGATTACATTCATGCCTTTATTCGACACTTCTTCTTCCACTCCGCTTATGATTTCAGAATGAAATGTTCGGTTGATCCAGGTTGTAATGACACCAATATTATTACTTTTTGCCTTTCTTAGATTAGACGCGATATCATTGGGAATATAGTTTCTCTTCTTGGCCAGCTGGATGATCTCTTTTACCTTTTCCTTACTTATACTATTATGACCGCTCAAAGCTCTGGAAATAGTGGATGGAGATACTTTTAATTCAGCAGCTAAATCATATATGGTGACATGTGTTTTTTTCTTCACTTTTTTTCTTTTGTTTAAGTAAAGGAAAGAATAATTTGATTTATAACATTAAATATTCATAAACATTAAATTTTCAAACATGCCATATTCTTTCCAACTTGGAATGTTTTCAAGAATGAAATTTTGTTCTAATAGTGGATAGCAATTGGCCCATGGTTCAAAATTTATTCAAAATATTTCGCAATCGATTGCGTAATATACAATTTCGTTTTATATTTACGCTTACGTTGCAGTAATATATATGCAATCGATTGTTTATCGCAATCGATTGCGTTAACTTATTCAAATAATTAAACTTTATATGTATGAAACTAAAATTTGCATTTACTTATCTCTTTGTTATCTCCGGCATTTACTTATGGGCTCAGAGGGGTTCAATTCAAGGTATAGTGACTGGCGATGGTGTCCCACTGGAGTTTGCCAATATCGGTATCACTGAATTAGGACTAGGTAGCTCTACTGACCTGGAGGGAAAATACACTATTGATGAGATCCCATTTGGTACGTATCATTTGTCAGTAACTTTTGTAGGATATAATCCTTATAGTCAAACGGTAAGTATTAACGCTACCTCGCCTATGGTAGTAAATATATCCATGGGTGCCGTTTCTTCTACAGTATTAGACGAAATAGTGGTCACCGGCTATTCTTCGCAAAAGAAAAAAGACATTACTGGATCTGTGACCGTTGTTGATTTAAAAAATTTAAAGCAAGTGCCATCAGGTACCATTGAATCTGTTTTGCAAGGAAATGCAGCCGGAGTAACGATCATTAATTCAGGGCAGCCAGGTGGTCCCAGTAATATACGTGTGCGTGGAATCACTTCTGTAGGGAGTACAGCCCCGTTAATGATCATAGACGGAACTCAAGGCAATATCAGCGATCTGAATCCTAATGATATCGAATCGATTCAAATTTTAAAAGATGCTGGTGCGGCTGCCATTTATGGTGTACGAGGGTCGAATGGAGTAATCATAGTAACCACCAAAAGAGGAAAATCCGGTAAAGTATCGGTGACCTATGATACCTATTTTGGCAGTCAACGACCATTGAAAAATGGATGGGATTTGGCTACTCCTACAGAAAATGCCAATGCCATATGGACGCAATTTAAAAATAGTGGTATACCGGCAGTGCATGCTCAATATGGGAGTGGAGCGTCAGCTGTAGTACCAGACTATATTACACCTACCGGGCAAGTAGGGGAGAGTGCTAAAACTGACCCGTCCACGTATGCTTTGTATACCAATCAAATTACAAAAGCAAATAAGGAAGGCACAGACTGGTTCCATGAAATTTTTAAACCAGCTAACATTATTAATCATAATCTTTCTATTAGTGGAGGTAGTGATAAAGGAACTTACCTGATGTCTTTGAATTATCTTGATCAGGACGGAACTTTAATACACACCAATCTCAAAAGATATGGTGCCAGAATAAACTCTGCTTTTAATGTCAGCAAAAATATCAGGATAGGAGAAAGCGCATTTTTTAATTACAAGAAAAACCCAGGTTATTTGGGATTGCCAGGTGTAAATAATGCAAACTCAATCAATGCCGCATTTAGAATGCCCAGGATCGTCCCTGTTTATGATATCAAAGGAAACTTCGCGGGTGGTCAATCCAGAAGTTTGGGAAATTCACCTAATCCGGTAGCTATTCAGGAACGCACCAAAAACAATAAAGAAAATAGATACGGCTTACTTGGAAACGTTTATGCTGAAGTAGATTTTCTTAAAAACTTTACTGCTAAGACCAGTGTGGGTGGTAATGTTGATCTATTTAACAACTATCAATTTGTTTATACAGCATATGAAAATGCAGAAAACTCCTCTAATCCCAATAGTTTTATAGAAAACTACGGAAATACGAATAGTCTCACTTTTACTAATACGTTAAGTTATAAAAATACTTTTGGAGCACACCACAATTTGAATCTGCTGGGAGGTACTGAAGCCATTAAAAATGCGGGCAGAGGAGTAAGCGGTTCCAGGGGAAGCTATTATGTCACAGACCCTGGCAATCTAACAGTAGATCCATTATTGTGGACCTTGAATTTCGGCACGCCTACCGGACAAAGCAATTCCAATATTATCATTAATGGAAATGCCACCCCATATGAAAATTCCTTGTTTTCAATTTTTGGACGGGCAGATTATAATTTCGATAATAAATATTACCTGAGTGGTACTTTGAGAAGAGATGGAGCGTCCGTTTTTGCTCCCTCAAAAAGATATGGAGTTTTTCCTTCCATGACAGCTGGATGGAGAATTTCAGCAGAGCCTTTCATGAAAAATATTAATTGGCTTTCTGATCTGAAAATCAGAGGAGGATGGGGCGTGCTGGGATCTATTTCAAATGTAAGTCCTACCAATGCTTTTACTTTGTACAGCCAAAGTAGTGTAGAGTCATATTATGATATAAATGGAACCAGTACTACACCATCTCAAGGCTTATTTGCCAGCCAATTTGGCAATGAAAATACCACCTGGGAAGAAGATGTGATTACCAATATCGGGTTTGATGCCAGTTTGTTTAATGGGAAATTGGACATCTCTGCAGAATGGTATAAAAAAGCAATTAATGGTTTGTTGTTTCCGGCTGCAGTTCCTGCTACTGCTGGTGGATCAAAACCTCCCTTAGTCAATTCCGGAGATATTCAAAATACAGGTATTGACTTAAATATTGGATATCATGGAAAGATTTCATCCGATCTAACATTCGATCTTTCAGCTAATTTGACTACCTATAAAAATGAAGTAAAAAGTGTTCCTCCAGGATTTTTATACATAGATTATGGTCAATCCAGATTGCAGGCAGGTCAACCTATAGGCGCATTTTTCGGATATAAACAAATAGGTTTATTCCAATCCCAGGCCGAAGTAGATGCAGCTCCTAAACAAGATGCCGCCGCACCAGGCCGAAACCGATATGCAGATATCAATGGTGACGGTAAAATAGATGCAAATGACCGAACCCATTTTGGCAATCCAAATCCAGATTTTACATCCGGTCTCACACTTAGTACAAACTATAAAGGCTTCGATCTGGGCATGTTTTGGTATGCCATGGTAGGTCATGATGTAATCAATCAGGTAAGAAATTCCATTGATTTTCCGCAGACATTTGATGTGGCTATTAGTAAGAATGCTGTTGACAACAGCTGGACACCTGAAAGGCCAAATGCTACTGTGCCAAAACTTGAAAGAGGCGCTAATTTTAGTAATAACACGGCCTTCAGTTCCTATCTTATGGAAGATGGTTCTTTCCTTAGATTGAAGAGCCTTCAAATAGGGTATTCAATACCAGCTGCTATTTTGAAAAAAATAAGTGCATCCAATATGAGAGTTTATTTGCAAGGCGTCAATCTTTTCACCGCCACAAAATATACAGGTCTGGATCCTGAAATATTAGGATCTACCACCACTTCTACCAATTTTGGTATCGATGGGGGAGCGTATCCTGCCAATCAAAAAATGATTACAGGAGGCTTATCCATTACTTTCTAAACCAATAAATAAATTAAAAATTAAAAATGAAAAATAAAATAAATAGTATAATAATAACAGCAAGTCTGTTACTGGTGGTAGCTAATATGGGCTGCAATGACTTTCTGGATAAGCAACCATTAGGGGCATTATCATCTGCGACCGTAATAAATAAAGCAGGTATTAATGCCCTGCTTATTGGTGCGTACTCCGTATTAGATGGCGAACTGGGTTTGACCAATCTGGCTGGGGTCGCAGGGGTGGTAAATCCTACCGGCATCACCTATGCAAGCGCATGTTCTAATTGGATATATGGCAGTGTGTGCGCTGATGATTCTTATAAAGGCTCTACGCCTACTGATCAGCCCCCTATAGTACAATTAGCTACCTGGAGCCTTTCTGCTACGGGTGGGACGAATACGTATATGAATTATAAATGGACTATACTTTATACAGGTATACAAAGAGCAAACGAAGTACTTAGATTGCTTCCACAAGCCACTGATATAGATGCTGCTGAATCGAAAAGACTGGAAGCTGAATCAAAATTTTTAAGAGCTTTTTATCATATGGATGCCCAGAAAATGTGGAAATATCCTCCCTATGTAGATGAAACTGTGACCATAGCAAATGGTAATCTTAATGTAAATAATGTAGATGCCTCAGGTAATTTCATTGATATATGGTCTAAAATTGAAGCCGATTTAGTTTTTGCAAAGGACAATTTACCTGGTACCCAATCTCAAGTAGGTCGTGTCAATAAATGGGCTGCCCAGGCCTTTCTCGCCAAAGCTTATATGTTTCAAGATAAATTCTCTGCTGCAAAACCCTTATTGGAAGAATTGATAGCAAATGGTGTTACAGCTAAAGGTGATAAATATGCATTAGTAAATTTTGAGAGTAATTTTAATGCTCAAACTAAAAATGGTCCAGAATCAATCTTCGCTTGCCAAATGTCAGTAAATGACGGCTCACAATTAAATGGAAATTTTGGTGATGTATTGAATTTCCCCAACGGAAATGGTGCACCAGGTGGTTGCTGTGGTTTCAATAATCCATCTTACAATCTAGCTAATGCATTCAAAACTGACGCTGATGGATTGCCATTATTGGATACCTGGAATGATGGTAAAGGAGTGAATGATGGCATTGCTGCAAATGTGTATGATGGTAATCTTGACCCCAGAATCGATTGGACTATTGGAAGACCTGGAGTGCCTTACCTGGATTGGGGCCCTCATTCTGTACTTTGGATTCGTGATCTTTCAGTGAATGGTGTTTTTAGCCCTAAGAAAAATGTATATGCTAAGAGTCAATTTGGAAATCTTTCTTCCAATGAAACTGCATTTTGGGGTGCCACTCAAATCAATGCCAATAATTATACCTTTATCCGGTTTGCAGATATACTTTTATGGGCTGCTGAATGTGAAGCTGAAGTAGGCGCGATTGATAAGGCGCAAGATTATGTAAATCGGGTACGTGCCAGAGCTGCTGATCCTGCCGGATGGGTTTATTCAAATGCAACCTATTCCGCTGCAAATTCTAAATATACTACATCGGCCTCTTCTACACCTGCCGATAAATATAAAATTGCTCTATGGCCTGCCGGGACTTTCTCTGCGAAAGGCAAAGATTTTACAAAAAAAGCTGTTCGATTCGAACGAAGGTTGGAATTAGCTATGGAAGGGCATCGTTTTTTTGATCTGCAAAGATGGGACGATGGATCAGGCTCAATGGCTAATACGTTGAATACTTATCAATCAGTAGAAAAGACTAAGAAGTCATTTCAATCAGTAAATCCTACTTCCGTATTTACAAAAGGTGTAAGCGAGTATTTTCCACTGCCACAAACTCAAATAGATCTTCAAAATTCTACTGGAGTTATTTCTTTAAAACAATTACCTGGTTACAATTAATCATTTGGATATCATACATTTTATATATACTTTAGAACTATTCTGATGAAAAGTCAAATTACTTCTTTTTTTACTTAAATTTTTTTCAACACAACCTTTAAAAAATATGAATCGTAAAATTTTAATTTCTTGCTTTGTAATAGTATTTGCAATAGTAAACGAAATGACAGCACAATGGTCTAAAATAGGCGTATTCGATACCGCCGTGGATGTAGGCAATCCAAAACTCAAAGGTAGCTCTATGTATGACGCTGCTAAACAAGAATATACCCTTAAAGGAGCAGGATATAATATTTGGTTTAACAGAGACGAATTTCAATACCTGGCAAGTAGAATTTCTGGTGATTTTATAGTGACTGCGGATTTTGAATTTCCAAAATCAGGGGTAGAAGGGCATCGAAAATTTGGTTGGATGGTGCGGCAAACATTGCAGGAAGATGCTGCTCATATCACGGCTACCATGCATGGTGATGGACTTACTGTGGCTCAATGGCGCGTAATGCGGGGAGCTTTTATGCGCGACCCACAAGATGAATTATTTTTCCCGAAGAAGAAATGTCAAACTATTCAATTGGAACGCAAGGGGAAAGAATATACTATGCGTGTTTCAAATCCCGGGGAGCCTTTGCAAGAATATGGATCTGTAACCATGGATAATATCGGCGATAATCCTTATGTAGGAATTTTCGTAGGATCCCACAATCCCGATGCCATCGAAGAAGCCAGGATCTGGAATGTACGGATAGATAAACCAATGCCTGCGAATTTTAATTTTAACGGAGCAGATACTATTGGCTGTAGACTTGAAGTATTAGATGTATTCACCGGAAAAAGAAAAGTGGTCTATGAAAGTGCAGCAAGATTCGAAGCTCCCAATTTCTTACCTGATGGAAGAAAAATATTATTCAATAGTAAAGGCTCAATCTGGACCATTCCGGTTTCCGGCGGCACTCCTGAAAAGTTAAATACAGGATTTGTAGAAAGAAATAATAATGATCATGTGATTTCACCTGATGGTAAAACGCTTGGTCTCAGTAGCTCCAGACAAGGAATGTTTGGTGGTGGTTCCACAGTATATGTAGTGCCTATTGGCGGAGGGACGCCTAAATTAGTAACTGAAAAAACTCCTTCGTATTTACATGGATGGGCTGCTAATAATAAAGAGGTTTATTATGTAGGTCGCAGAGATACCTCCCGGAATTCACCTTATCATGTTTTCAAAGCAAATATTGAAACTGGTCAGGAAACACAACTTACTAATTTTAAATTTGGCCATGTAGATGGTCCCGAAGGATCTCCTGATGGTCAATGGGTATACTATAATGGAAGTCAGACAGGTACCATGCAATTGTATCGTATGAAAACCGATGGCTCCAACGTTGAACAGCTCACATTCGATCAATACAATAACTGGTTTCCACATATGTCACCTGATGGCAAATGGATCGCTTATATTTCCTTTGCTGATGACATTGATGTTACTCAACACCCAGGATGTAAATCTGTTTCTTTGAAACTAATGCCTATCAACGGAGGATTCCCAAGAACCATAGCCAACCTCTATGGTGGACAAGGCACTATTAATACACCTTCCTGGTCCCCTGATAGCAAGACTATTTCATTTGTAAGCTATAGTGGTCGTGTGAAATAATTTATACTAATCGAGTTAGTTTTTGAGCCTGTATATAATTATTGTATGCGGGCTTTTTTGTAAAATGATTTGAAATTTTAGCTCTTCTGATTTGAACATGCCTATATCTTTGCTCCATGTCAGAAGATCTATCGATTGTAAGAGGTTCAAAGCAGGAGCAATACAAAAACCTGATGCCCCAATTAAAAGCACTCATTGCAGGAGAGACAGATCAGATCGCCAATATGGCCAATATCTGTGGTGCATTGAAAGAGCAATTTGATTGGTTGTGGGTTGGGTTTTATTTGGTAAAGGGAGAACAACTGGTATTGGGTCCATTCCAGGGGCCAGTGGCCTGCACCAGGATTGATTTTAATAGAGGAGTTTGTGGAGTTGCATGGGCAAAAGCTGAAACTATAATAGTTCCTGATGTGGATCATTTTCCGGGTCATATTTCATGCAGCAGCTTATCAAAATCCGAGATAGTGGTACCTATATTGCATTATCATCACGTGATAGCAGTGCTTGATATAGACAGTGCTGATCTAAATTGTTTTGATGATGTAGATCAATATTTTTTGGAGAAAATCGCTGAATTGTTGATAGAGCAAGTAGAGATTTTACTTAGATAGAATGAATTAGCTGGGAGATTGTTCTATTTTATTATATAAATACAATAATTCATTTTTTGCTTCATGAAGTATATAGTTATATATTTTTGCTTGATCATAAGGTAAATATTCATGATTGAGTTTATTTCTTACGATTTTCATAGACAGCCAGATTGCTGAATCACTTATCCAAAGATAATGCTCCATTCTGTGAAATAATTCTCTGATAGTAGTAGCCTCTTCATTTGAATCTAGTAGATCTTTTGTTCTAAATAACTTTATAGCACATTCATAAGTTCGAGTATATCTCGCACCCAAAGCATCATATTTTTCAAGGGTATTGTCGCTATATGTTTTAGTAGGATCAAAAAAGTCAAGTTGAGCAGCAGTTTTGGTCATTGCTTTTAATGATTTGGTGAAAAGTCTTATTCGTTCTGTAAGATGATCTTTAGTCATTTCAACTTTTGTTTACTAATATGATTATAGAAATCTTTTTGCAATGGAGTAAAATGCTCATAGGCGGGGAAAATGACTACATCTATTTTTTCATCACAAATAGTATGAAATTTTACAGCGATTTTGATACTTTGCTCAAAATGCTGATCAAATAAAATGTCTGACAATATCATGATATCTACATCTCCACCTCGTTTATTTTTATCCGTTCTCGATCCAAATAAAAAGACAGGTGCTTGAATATCTTGTAATGCAGCTATCAAGCCCTGCTTTTGTAAAGAATCTAATCTTGCACCATCGAACTGAAGCATTCTGTAAAGGTAATTATGATTTACAATGTAACAATTGGTGATTTTACGATTTCTCAATTTGAACCTTGCCAATCACCAAAATCGTAAATCGTAAATTAATCGTAAATTCTTATATTGTAAATTGTAACATGCTACACAACTACATTATAGTCTCTCAGGGTATCATTTAGAGAGACTTTTTTGTCGGTACTTTCTTTTCGAGTTCCAATAATTAAAGCACAAGGAACTTGATATATTCCTGAGGGGAATTGCTTATTATAGGAACCCGGTATTACCACAGACCTTGGTGGTACTTCTCCGCGATATATTTTAGGTTCACTTCCAGTGACATCAATGATATGCGTAGATTGAGTCAACACCACATTTGCCCCCAATACAGCTTCACTGCCTACTTTTACGCCTTCTACTACTATACAGCGAGAGCCTATAAAAGCATTGTCTTCGATGATCACAGGAGCTGCCTGAGGTGGCTCCAGTACACCACCTATTCCTACACCTCCACTGAGATGTACATTTTTGCCAATCTGTGCGCAGCTACCCACCGTAGCCCATGTATCTACCATAGTGCCACTTCCTATATAGGCACCTATATTGACATAGGAAGGCATGAGTATTGCCCCCGACTCAATAAATGAACCATATCTTGCCAGTGCCTGAGGGACCACCCGTACACCTTGAGCGGCGAAATTTTTCTTCAACGGTATTTTATCATAAAATTCAAAGGGCCCGTTTTCAATGGTCTCCATTTTACTGATGCGAAAAAATAATAATATCGCTTTCTTTACCCATTCATTTACTTGCCATTCATTATTTATTGTAGGTTCTGCCACTCTTATTTTACCGCTGTCTAATAATGCTAAAGTCTGATGGATAGCTTCAATAGTTTCGGGCTGGCCAATAAGCGAGCTATCTTCCCAGGCTTGATTTATTTTGAGATATAGTGAATCCATTTCTAAAAATTAGTTTAGTTTTTGAAGGAGTGCAAAGAAACAAATTTTTGAGTGGTTGATTATAATGTAATAGTAAAAATTAGTTATTCAAATATGAATTTCCTATCAGGAATTTAAAAGATGGTAGGATTTGTATTTTTTTGCCTTCCACTTCTAACAAGTCTTCAATTTCCATAGTGACAATTATTCCGGAATTTAATTTAAAATAATTCATAGCCTCTATCAATCCTTCTATTTCCCTTTCTTTGTTTTCTGAATGCAATGATTCAGTAACTTGAATGGCCATGCTACATTTTTTATTTTCCATGATAATAAAATCACATTCACGATTTATTTGAAAGTAGTATATTTCATCGAAGTGCCGCCTCAAGTGAAGGAAAATCATATTTTCAAATAGTCTGCCAGAATCTTTAGTGAAACTTGTGGAATTAGTTGTGATCATTCCATTATCTATACAATATACTTTTCGGGGATAAATAGTTCTTCTTTTTAAAGACCAATCAAATCTTTGAACATAAAAGAATAAATAAGCATCTTTTAGCCAGCTTAAATAATCTGAAATACTGTTTGCAGAGCCAATAGAAAATTGCTTCTTAAGGCCATTAAACGTAAATGGTTTGCCAATATTTGATATTAAATGATAAACTATTTCAAGTAAAGCATCCGTGTTTTTAATGCCATACCGGATGGCAATATCCCGTAATACAATTTCTTGTAAAAGCGTCTGTAATATTTCAATATTGAATAAATCTAAATAACTGGGAAATCCCCCCATTGACATGTAATCTGATACACCCAATAGATTGTTTTCTTTTTTTAAATGAATCAAATTTTCTGAATATGAGAAAGGAAACAATTCATGCCTTATATTTCTACCAGTCAATCGGGTTCCCAACTCTTTACTTAATAAAGTGGCATTAGATCCTGTGATATATATTTTTTCACCTCGTTCATGTAATTGCCTGATGAAAATTTCCCAATTTTTGACATTTTGAATTTCATCAAAAAAATAAGTGTGCACTTCATCGCCAATAATCTTATCCAATTTATCAAAATCATTAGCTTCAAATTGAATTATCCTGGAGTCCTCAAAATTGAAATAGCAATACTTTAGTTTCTGATTTTCAATGATTTGTCTTAACAACGTGCTTTTCCCACATCTTCTAATTCCAGAAATAATTTCTATAAAATTACCTGTAGGTTTAAAGATTGAAATGTATTCTCTAGGTGTCGAAATTGACTTTACTGATAATCTTGCCTGCTGATCATTATAAACTGCTTCAATGTCCTGTCGAAGTAACATATTTACAAAAGTAAGGGTTTATACTGACAGTATATACATCTTTATATTGGCAATATAAACCTTATATGTTTACAATTATCCCAGATATTTGGCCACTATAGGCACCCTTCTCCCAACACCAAAAGCTTTGGATGACACCCTTATTACTGGTGCTGTTTGCTCCCGCTTAAACTCATTCATATTCACCATTCGGAGTATTCGATTTACCAGATTTTCTTCAAATCCTTTTGCAATAATTTCTTTAGGCCCTTGTCTTTTCTCTATGTATTGATACAAAATAGTGTCTAACATATCATATGGAGGCAGGCTATCTGCATCTTTTTGGCCGGGCCTGAGCTCGGCAGAAGGTGGCTTGGAAATAGAATTTTGTGGAATGATTTGTTCGTCCTTATTTACATATTTTACTACTTGATACACTTCCGTCTTATACACATCACCAAGGACCGAAAGGCCACCACAAAGGTCTCCATATAGCGTACCGTAGCCTACTGCCATTTCGCTTTTATTTGTTGTATTCAATAAAATCGGCCCTAGTTTATTAGATGTAGCCATTAATAGAATGCCCCTGATTCTAGCCTGAATATTTTCTTCTGTAACATTAAAAGGTCTGTCTTCTAATATTGGATTTAACTGCTCTAAAAACTGAGCATACAAAGGTTCTATTTCGATGATTTCATATCGGATACCCAGATTCTTAGCTAAGGTTACAGCATCATCAACTGATCCTTTGCTACTATACCTCGAAGGCATCATCAACCCCATTACATTTTCTTTACCCAAAGCACGAACTGCTAATGCACAGGTCAAAGCACTATCAATACCACCACTCAATCCAATTACTGCTGACTTAAAACCCAGTTTGCCAAAATAGTCTCTAATGCCCAGAATAATTGCATCATGAATTAATTCATACTTTTCTTTCTTTTGTTCACCATTTCTATTGCTGTAATTTTTGAGATCTGTAGTCCCTCGTGAATTCAATACTTCATCCAAATCATAAGTTTTGCAGGATTCTTCAAAATAGGGCATTTCATCAAAAACGGATGCGTCGGGTGAAAACACCAATGATCCTCCATCAAATACCACATCCGTCTGGGCTCCTACGGTATTACAATAAAACAATGGCTTTTTATATTTTATCACATTCGCCTGCAATACATCTATTCGTTCCTGCGCATGATCGTATGCAAAAGGCGAGGCTGAAATATTGAGAATAATGTCTGGATTTTGATCCATCATTTTATCCATCGGGCATATCGTATACAATGGATTTTCATTTCCCAGGTTCCACAAATCTTCACATATAGTGAGCGCTATTCTTTTGCCTTTAAACTCAAATACGTTAAAATCATGGGACGGTTCAAAATACCGGTATTCATCGAATATATCGTAGGTAGGTAGTAGGCTCTTATTTTGTTGGTATAGAATTTTTCCATGGTAAATAAAAAAGGCGCCATTATGTAAATCTTTCCCTTCTATTTGCGGATTAAAGGTCGGAGATCCTACTAAAACGGCAATGTCGGTAGCTACATCTTTTATCCTTTCAATTACAGCTTGCGATTGTAGAATGAAATCATTGAATTCCAGAAAATCACGCGGAGGATAACCACAGGTAGCTAACTCCGGAAATATCACCAAATCAGATTTTTGCTGCCGGGCAGTTTCTATTCCATTTAATATCTTAGCAAAATTTCCTTCGAAATTGCCAATATGGCTATTTATCTGAGCAATTGTAATTCTCATGGTGTAAAATTAATATAATTAGTAGACGCTTACATTTTACTCGTCATTAAATTTTTCCCCAGGGCAGGAAAACATTAGATAAATATTTTATATTTAACTTGCTTATATTTAATTATTTACGATAATATCTCCAAACCATCCACTTCAAGGGGATTTTATATGGAAAGTGCGGAAACACCAATGTTGGCGGTCATTGTATGGCCGACACCGTACACTTACATGACAGACAAAGAAATGACAAGAACGGAGACAATGATAGCAGTTAAAAATGTTGTATGACTAAAACATAAATTAAATACATACCTTTGAGATTATTTGAATTTTACAATTATGGAAAATAAAAGCATCTTAGCGTTTTATAAAGATATATTTGGAGATAGTGGATGTCAGCTTGATAATTTTTTCGAAAACAAAAGTTCAAATGATTTGGGCCATTTTAATGTGTTTGATACTTTAAAGTTTTATTACAGTGGTAATAAAAAGTCTGAAATGACTTACAACCGAAGGTTATATTACAAAATCAGTTTGATCAAGGGTAAAAATCTTGTAGAGTATGCTGATAAAACGGTACAAATAGTAAAGCAAGGAATTTTGTTTGCTACCCCAAAAATTCCTTACCGATATACACCGCAAGCCCAAGAGCAGTCAGGTTTTTTCTGTGTGTTTACCAAGGAATTTATATCTAAATCGAAAACAGGATTGATAATTGATGACTTTCCTATATATCAACCGAATAGCGATTTTGTGTATCAGTTAAATGATGAACAATATAGTGAGATAGAACTGATATTTAAGAAAATGAATACAGAATTGTCATCTGACTATGTATTTAAATATGATTTGTTGCGTAATTATGTTTTGGAACTCATACATACAGGACAGAAGTTAAAGCCAATGGAAAGTGTCCATACTACTAAGAATGCAGCCAGCAGAATATCTTCATTATTTATAGAATTATTGGAGAGACAGTTTCCAATTGAAAATAATGCGCAAGTGATACAACTAAAAGCACCAATTGATTTTGCCCAATCTTTGGCAATACATACCAATCACCTAAATAAAGTGCTGAAGGAAACTACGGGTAAAAGCACAACGGAAATTATTAATGGTAGAATAGCAGAAGAAGCCAAAATATTGTTAAGACAAACCCAATGGAATGTGTCTGAAATTGCTTTTGCTTTAGGTTTTGACGAAGTAGCTCATTTTTCTAACTTTTTCAAAAAGCATACAGACCTTTCCCCATTGAAGTTTCGCAATTGATTGAATTTTGCAATAAGTGGATTGCAATTTACAAGTTGCTTCAGTTGTAAATTACTGACCTTTGGGACTCTAACTAAATAGTAAATAAAATGAAGAAATCAATACTATTAGGTAATAGTACACTAAATGTGAACCGAATAGGTCTTGGCTGCATGGGTATGTCAGAGTTTTACGGTTCTTTTAATGAAGAAGAATCTATTAATACACTGCATAAGGCAATTGATTTAGGGGTTAATTTGTTCGACACCGCTGATATGTATGGTTGGGGAGCCAATGAACGATTATTAGGAAAAGCATTTAAAGATAGATGGCAAAACGTGATTTTAGCTACAAAATTTGCTGTAATGCGAGGACCTAATGGTGAATTTCTTGGACTTAATGGTAAGCCTGAATATATAAGGCAAGCTTGCGACCAAAGTCTTTTGAATTTAAGTGTTGACGCAATTGATTTGTATTATATTCATAGACAAGACCCCAAAGTAGAGATAGAAGAAAGTGTTGGTACAATGGCTGATTTGGTAAAGCAAGGAAAGGTAAAGTACATCGGTCTTTGCGAAGTTGGTGTTGAAACAATTCGTAGAGCTCACGCAGTTCATCCCATTACAGCCCTGCAAACTGAATATTCCTTATGGAGTCGAGAACCAGAACAAGAGATTTTTGATGTTTGTAAGGAACTCGGTATTTCGTTCGTAGCATACAGCCCTTTGGGACGAGGATTTTTGACAGGAGCGATTAAAAGTCGTGAAGATTTGGAAAAGGGAGATTTTCGACTTAGTAATCCTCGTTTTACAGACAAAGCTATAGGAGAAAATTTAAGGTTTGTTGAGGTTATCGATGAAATTGCCCAAAGCAAGGGAGTAACCAAAGCACAAATTGCCCTAGCGTGGGTTTTGATCCAAAACAGTGAAATTGTTGCTATACCAGGAACAAGAAAAATTAGCCGGCTTGAAGAGAATTTAGGAGCATTTAATGTGGAAATAACAAAAAAGGATTTGGATTTAATAAATAAGTCTATGCCGTCTAAAACAATTGGAAATCGGTACTAGTATTTTATGAGTTTCGAGGCAGACGAGCTTTGAATCAACGTTTCAAGAAATCTAATTTAATAACCTTCTTTACATCAAAAAATAGTAAAATGAAATTAGCAAACAACAAAATATTAATAACAGGCGGAGCCAGTGGAATTGGCTTAGGACTTACTGAAAAATTCATTCAAGAAAATAACGCTGTCATAATTTGTGGGAGGCGAGCAGAAACATTAAAAGATGTTGCTGCCAAATTCCCTTCCGTAATAACTAAAGTATGCGATTTGTCCTAGAACGTATTGAACTTTATAATTGGATATCAAAAAATCACAGTGACTTAAATGTGCTTGTAAACAATGCGGGTATTCAGAATTGGATGAATATTTCAGACAACGACTTTTATGAAAGAGCCAAAACTGAAATTACCACGAATGTATTAGCACCAATTCATTTGACAAGCTTGTTCTCAAATTTAAAATCCTTAGACACCATAATTAATGTTACATCAGGGTTGGCATTTGTGCAACTTTCAAAAGTGCCAGTTTACTGCGCAACAAAAGCATTTTTCCATTCCTTTACGCTTTCATTAAGACATATGCTTAAAGAAAAAAATATTGAAGTAATTGAAATGATTCCACCAGCCTTGAATACTGACCTTGGTGGTAAAGGTTTGCACGATGGACAACCTGCAGTGAGTGATTTTGTGAACGCGGTTTTTCAACAAATAAATGAAGGCAAAACAGAACTTACTTTTGGTTTTAGTGAAATAGTGTACAAAGCAACACCAGAAATTATAAAAGCAACATTTGACAGAATGAACCCATAGCTTGACCGAAAAGAGCGAACTAAAAAAAACGAACCGCTAATATTTAGAAAATAGGCAAAAATCCCATTTGGTATTGGTTAAGAGAATCTTCCAATTTAAACCCAATTTTTGCAGCTGAAGCAAAAATTGCCAACGGTCGATGAAATAGTTGAATTGAAAACCAACTATTTATCGAGATTAACCTCCTATGAGTGCGGATGATGAATATCAGCATCCCTACATTTTATCGTACGGATCTGATACGACTATTGGAGTCATCAGACCTGAGTCTTGAAAATGTAATTATTTCTTACCATTTTAAATCAAAATAAATAATTCATTTTCAACACCTCAGATTTTGCATAGAAATTCTAATTGTAAATTCCGGAGCATACTGACCCCCTATTCCGTTTTATTCCGATAGCTATCGGAATGACCCCAGTATTCCGGAGTTGCTGACCCCACCTTGAAGTTCAAATTAGGACTTTAAGTGGGTTAAGTTGTCTGACATTCTGGCACATACTGACCCCCCTTGTGTGCTTTTGAATGCTGATATTCCGACACATTCCGACCCCTGGTAGTTTACAGAATGAATGATTGATTTATCCTGTCATTTACCTGCAAAAAATGAGGTATGGCAGCTAAATCAATAAAAATGGAACAGTTAAAACAGATCCTTAGATTACATCAACAAGGCATCGCTATAAAGCGGATTGCAAGAGATACTGGTATATCCAAGACGACCATCAAAAAGTATCTTAGGAATCATTTTATACTAACTGTCAAATGCTTATTAATGTCAATTGTAATTTGATATATTGCACTACGCCAGTTATTAGCTTTGGTGTTCGTTTTAATTCTTTTATAAATTAGTTTAATAATTTTATATGTTTTTTATTAATTGGTCAAGCGCATCTCATTGCAATTCAACCATAACTTCATTTTTTCGATTAAAAACTTCATAAGGTGCATTATAACCCAAAAAGTAAAATCGGTCAGAATAATTTATACTTTCAGCATCTAAAGCTGATTTTAATTTCTGTTTAAACATTTCTATTTTTTTATCATTAGCCCAACCGTTAAAGTTTAATGCAGCAACTGTTTTAGCAGGCTCTTCCTTAAATTCTATAAGCGATTGATCAGGTTTAGGAAGCATTTCTTTTTTTAATTCCTTTGGAACCATAAACATCATCGTCATAGAATCTTCTAATGACATAGTTACTGGAGAGGTCATAGATATTTTTTCATTCCTTTCATTATTTCCAAAAATATATCCCGCTAAAATGGAGAACCCTTTACTTGAAGAATTCTTATATCCTTTGGTTGAGAGTTTGACGGAGGTAAATAAAGTTGCTTCATAGCGTCTTATTTCAAATGTGTCGTATTTTTTAAGGACTACATAAGGGTAAGTCTCAATATTCCTTTGGCTATAGAAAGCAAAAAGCTGTATAACGATAAAAGCTATGAGTATTACTCCAAGTAAGATTAATAATATCTTCATTTTTGTTTTTAATTATTTAATCATTTTTAATTTTAATGAATACCAACGTTTATGTATATGAGCTGTAGCGTGTTTCAGCACGAACCTCTCCAAATATAAACTAACTTTGGAAAATCCGTAGATTTTCCAAATAGGCACAGACCAAGCCATAGCTTATATACGGTGTTATGCCTGCCTGCGGTAGTCTGCGGTAGACAGGCTTTCGTTATTTATTTGTTTCACTTTCATTTTCTCCATTTATTTTATCAATTTCAATTGAGGCTAACTTTAACTGTTTTAGATACCAATCCATTTGCGCATAATGATGATATAAGTCATCAAGAAATTCAGTCAATTGTTCAGATTTCATTTCTCGGAAGTATTAATAAAAACAAATGTTAGGTTATAAATACTTGGATCTGTTCCTTAATTCCTGATCCATATTAATCCATCGAAGAACTCCCGACCTTGTGTCCCGCTGATGCAGCGGGAGAATCGCAAAGAGGCGGACTTATGCATAATGAGTGGGTCAATTATCCTGATTCTCCCTTAACGAAACACGAAATTGATATTCTATCAGGACGGCATAATTTATAATTTACCCCTCTCTCGTTCTAACAATTCTATGATACTATGGAAATTTCAACAATTTATTTTATAACAAACCCAGGCGGTATCGTAACATCTTTTTTCACAACCACGATTCCACTTGAAATAACATACAAATCTGTTTCATTATTTTCGAGATGAGGGCCACCTATTATAGTCACATTATTTCCAATTTTGCAGTTTTTGTCAAGAATGACATTTTTAATATAACAATCTTCACCGATGCCCATCAACATGTCGCCATGTTTTTGCGTTATTTCTTCAAGCGTTTGATAGGAGTCATTCCCCATCACATATGTATTGATTACTGTACTTCCTTTTCCGATTCTGGATCGAATACCTATGACGGATCGTTCTATTTTAGTAGCACGGATGATACATCCATCAGCAATTACTGAGTCATTGATCAAGGTACCTGATATTTTAGATGTAGGCAGGATTCTTGCCCGCGTGTAAACCCGATTTTTATCGTCAAACAGATTAAAGCTCGGAATTGGATCTGTCAATCCCAGGTTGGCCTCAAAGTATGAGCGAATGTTTCCAATGTCAGTCCAATATCCTTCAAACTGATAACTGAGTATCTTGTGTTTTCCAATAGATTGTGGAATGATTTCCTTTCCAAAATCATTGGTATTCGGATCGTTCATCAGCTCGATCAATAAGTCTCTGTCAAATACATATATACCCATTGAAGCGAGGTACAGGCGACCTTCGGACTTCATATAATCACTCACATCAGAGTTCCATTTAAGGATTTCATGCGCGTTTGGTTTTTCAACAAAACTGGTGATCATACTTTCATGATCGGTCTTCATGATACCGAATTCAGTTCCTTCATCTGCTTTCACCGGCAAAGTGGCGATGGTAATCCTCGCACCGCTCTCAATATGTCGCTCAATAAGAAGGTTGAAATCCATTTGATACAACTGGTCTCCGGAAAGGATTAAGGCATATTTAAAATCATGGCTGAGAAAATGATGCATGCTTTGACGCACAGCATCCGCAGTGCCCTGGAACCAATTCTTATTCGATATGGTTTGTTCGGCTGCAAGCAAATCAACAAAAGCGTTACTGAACAAACTAAAATTGTAGGAATTCTTAATATGACGGTTCAGCGACGCTGAGTTAAATTGGGTGAGGACAAACATCCGGGTGATGTTCGAATTAATACAATTAGATAATGGAATGTCAACCAACCGGTATTTGCCTGCAATAGGCACTGCCGGCTTAGAGCGTTTAGCAGTTAAAGGATAAAGACGCGATCCCTGGCCTCCACCAAGAATAATCGCTAAAACATCATCTTTTATCATTGTTCAAAATTTTTTTATACAAGTCTTCTGTTTGCCTGGCGATCGCCTTCCAGTCAAAATATTTTTCTACTCTTTCCCGACCATTGGCGCCCATGGTTTCTCTTAATTTTTCATTACTCATTAATGTATTGATTGCATCAGCCAGATCCCGGGAGAACTTATCGGGATCAGAGGCTTCAAAAGGTGCTGTCTTTTCCTGTTCAAGTGGAACCAGAATCCCTGTATCCCGGTTCACTACCTCTTTGATGCCACCGACATTACTCGCCACTACAGCAGTTTTGCAAGCCATGGCTTCAATGTTGATAATGCCAAAAGGCTCATAAATGGAAGGACAACAGAATACTGCTGCATGAGAATACAACTGGATCACTTCCTTTTTGCTCACCATCTCCGCTATCCAAATCACATTACTCCTTATTTTCTGAACCTCTTCAACACTCACTTTCATTTCACGGCCAATAGCTTCTGTGTCGGGTGCACCAGCACATAAAACTATCTGGGTAGCCCTGTCGATATACTTGATGGCGTTAACAAGATGGATAATGCCCTTTTGCCTGGTAATTCGTCCTACAAAAAGCACATAGGGTCTGGATGGATCAATACCGTATTTTTCGAGAGCGGAAGTATCTGCGGTGAATTTGTATTCATCCAGGTCAATGCCGTTATAAATTACGCTAATCTTCTTTTCATCTAAGTCAAAGTGACGGAGCACATCCAATTTCGTCTCCTGAGATACGGCAATGACCGCATCTGCCATTTCAATGGCCGTCTTTTCGATCCAGGATGAAGCGTCATACCCCCTTCCCAATTGTTCCCTCTTCCATGGCCGGAGTGGTTCCAGGGAATGGGTGGTCACGATCAGGGGTGTGCCATAGCAAAGCTTGGACAAGATACCTGCAAACTGAGCATACCAGGTATGACAGTGAACGAGATCCGCATTCATCACACCTCCATTCATTTGGATACAGGTATTCAGGGTTTTAAAGATGGGTGATAGTTCAGACTTAGTATTGATGGTGGGAAGAAAGTCCGAATTGAACCCAAGAATGCGTAGATGCTCATCTGTACTATCCTGATCACCAAAGCAACGCACTTCTACTTCCATAAACCGGGACAATTCTTTCGCCAGGTATTCCACGTGGACACCGGCTCCCCCGTAAACGTTGGGTGGGTATTCGCGTGTATAAAAAATTACTTTCATGGTTTAATATTGTTAGCATTCTTTATTAAATATCCCATCCAAACACCTGAAAGTAGCCATAGCGAGCCATCTTGCCCATAACTCTTTCGTGAATTCCTGCAGCTGATAATTTATTCATTGCAGTATTCTTTTATGGAACAATATACTTCAGTTTATACACAGGTAGATGGCAAAAGTTTATTTTTTCATAAGTTCAACCTAATTTATTTATCTGCGAATAATAAATTTAATACTTTACTATGAATGAAGAAGAACTCAAAAAATAATCAACAGACCAATGGGCTGGCTAGTTCATTAGGTTGTGTGTAAGTTGATTTGAGAACTCTCGACCTCCCGTCAACTCATGACGATAGATTAGCGTGATCTGACCAATTGAGCTTTTCAAAAAAAAGATAGATATAATATTTGTATTCTTTCCAAAACGGCTGGCAGGTAATTCCTATGTTTTGAGAACCTTCATCCAATTCCTTAAAAGAATCTGGTAACCTCCATTACTTTGTCTAAACAATTCGTCATATCACCTTATAAAGCTTCCGGGTTGACATTTTTGATTGGTTTGTCTTGCCATATGACCGCTTCTATATACTTACTACAGGGGTTCTTTTTGATGTTTGTCTTTGATTAAACCTGTTTCTGCGACTTCGACCTACTTATACAATATTTAAAAAGGGACTAAGTCAAATACCTTGGAGGTGGATCTTCCCGATAAAGAAAAAATCCTGGCAATGAATTTTACCTGTTCTGAGGATTGAAGTTGCTTATATATTTTAACCTCATGCTCAAGGATCTGAATAGATTCTTTTTCATTGATGATGAATAAGCGGCCATCAGATTTAATATCTAAGGTCTTATTGCCCTGTTGGTATTTGATCTCACTGCAAAAGTCTTTGTAAAAATCTTGAGCGGCTAAGGAGAATTGAAGTTTCAATACATCCTTTTTGGCTGGATTAGGATTTGGAATAAAATCAATGTTAATTACTGAGGCCAATTTTATAAGTTTTTTGATAGGGTTGGTTATCAAAAACGATTGGAATATATATTAATTCCCTTGAATTGTAATATCTGGAAGGTATCATTTTTGTTCAGAAACCAGTCGACAAATAAAAAAAGTCAACCATTAACTGATTGACTTATAAATACTTAGAATAATAATCTTGTGCCCGAAACAGGACTCGAACCTGCACACCTTGCGGCATATGCACCTCAAGCATACGTGTATACCAATTTCACCATCCGGGCAGAAAGTGCAAAGATATCAATTTGTACTGTTTCTTTATGGCGCGTTTGATCGTGTAGTTTGATGGATCTTTAGTCTGGTAGTTATAAGTAAAAGTATCATTTTGTGCATTTCAAATGGACAAAACAGGCAAGACTAAGTATAAAGGGTATGCATGGATACTTTTTGGTTCCATACTATTTTCCACTAAAGCAGTAATGGTGAAAATCGCTTTTAGAGATACTGCTATTGATGCTATATCACTTCTTGCCCTGAGAATGCTTTTCGCATTTCCTTTTTTTGTAGTCACCGGATTAATTTCTCTTAGCAAAGCAAAGGGCAACTTACCCACTACCCGGCAATGGCTTTATATTTTCATTCTGGGGATTTTAGGTTATTATCTGAGTAGCCTCCTGGATTTCTTAGGATTACAATTTATTACAGCTGGTCTGGAACGACTAATTCTATTTTTATATCCCACCTTCGTGGTATTGATCAATGCAGTCTTATTTAAGGAGAAAATAAATCGAAAACAAATTTGGGCATTAGGTCTTAGTTATTTCGGGTTATTAATAACATTTTGGCATGAGATGCATGTGGGGATTTTACCAGAGCATTTAGTTTTGGGAAGTAGTTTGATATTTTTATGTGCCATTACATTCGCCGGTTACATTGTAGGGACTGGTAGATTGGTGAAAAAAGTACCACCGATATTGTTTACTTCTTTTTCACTAATTGCATCTACTGCAGGTGTCTTTATTCACTATATTATTTCTGGAAAATTTGGATTGAATGATTTGCATGGCAATATGGTGGTTTACGGAATGTGGCTTGGGATAATAGCGACTGTAATTCCAAATTTTTTAGTTTCCATGGGTATAAAAAGTATTGGTGCAAATAATGCAGCCATTTTATCTGCTATAGGACCAGTAAGTACTATTATTTTGGCTTACTTTTTTCTCGGTGAAAAAATGGACTTTTTTCAGATCATCGGCACTCTATTTGTAATATGTGGGATCCTACTGGTAACTATTAAAAAAAGGGAACGCATAGGTAATACAAAACATGGGTAGAATACCGGTCTGAAAATGATCTGATTATTAAGCTCCATCCATTATTTTGCTTTAACTTAAAGCATTTTAGAAGTCACTTAGAATTAATTTATTTAAGGTATTCAAATTTTTTAAAAAATACATTATAAGTATAGTTAACCTATATAAAATTGATAGATAGAAAGGTATGAATCTATTTTTAAAATATATTTAAATAATTGTTAAGGGGAAACTGAGTTTGGCAGAATATTTGTTACATTTAAAATGCTAATTCATAATTTTCAATATATTATTTTATGAGCTACGCTGACGCAAGAGTCAGAAATTAGGTTTAGTCAAATAAAGTTATCGGCATCATAATCATGTCAATAATCGTTTATAAAGAAGTAGTTTTCTTATTTTGAGACCTTAGTCTTCTGCCCGGATTTGTTGATCAAGTCTGGGCTTTTTTATTTAAGGCGGAGTCATATTTGCCTCATCCAATAATTTCTGAATAAAAGGCGAAGCAAAAATAAAATCATGTAACTCATCATGGTCGCTTTTTAATATATCGGATTTTGACCCTCGCCAGGCGAGCACACCATTACTCAAAAATGAAACGGTTTCACCGATTTCCATTACGGAGTTCATATCGTGCGTATTGATTATGGTGGTAATATTGTTTTCCTCAGTGATACCATGGATTAGTTCATCTATCAATAAGGCAGTTTTTGGATCAAGGCCCGAGTTGGGTTCGTCGCAAAATAAATAACTGGGTTGTAATACAATCGCTCTGGCAATACCTACTCTTTTTTGCATTCCACCACTTACTTCAGACGGGAATTTTTTATTATTTCCTGAAAGGCCTACTCTTTCAAGGCAATAATTCACTCGCTTATCTTTTTCAGCACGAGTACTCTTGGTAAACATATCTAGTGGGAAGCGAATATTTTGTTCTACCGTCATAGAGTCAAAAAGTGCAGATCCCTGAAACAGCATACCTACACGCATACGCAAGGCTAATAGCTCCTTCTTTTCCAGTTCATAGAAATCTTCACCATCATATAGAATTTTACCTGAATTGGGTTGTATCAGGCCAACCAGCATTTTCAGTAGCACGGTTTTTCCACTACCACTTCTTCCGATTACTAAATTAGTTTTGCCTGTTTCAAACTCAATAGTAACATCTTTGATGATTTGTTGATCACCAAACGATTTGATCAGATTTTTAGCTAAAATCATGTGGTAAACAATAGGGCGATGAGATAATCTGATACCAAAATGAGTATGTTACTCACTACCACTGCATTAGTGCTGGCTTTGCCAAGTTCAATGCTCCCTCCTTTTACAAAATAACCTTGATAACAAGACACGGAGGTCAGGATGAAAGAAAATACAGTTGATTTTACCAGCATCATCCATAAATTATAGGGAAGAAAAAATGCTCTTAACCCTCGGGTATATTCTTGTGTATTCATGAACCCACCCATTACACTAGCCAGGTAGCCTCCAATAATACTTACGAATGCAGAGATGACAACTAATAATGGAATCACTATTAAGGCTGCTATAATTTTGGGCATTATCAAGTAGGAGGGAGTATTTACACCCATTACTTCCATAGCATCAATATGTTCCTTTTGGCGCATTCCACCTAACTCTGAAGCCATATTAGAGCCCACTTTTCCTGCTAAAACCAAACAGGTAATGGTAGGAGCTAATTCTATAATGGTAGAATCTCTAACAATATATCCAACATACCAGGTGGGAATTAAAGTGCCGTTTAATTGATATAAAAACTGCACAGCAGTAACAGCTCCTATAAAAATAGCTATCAGCCCCACGATCAATAATGACCCATTCCCTATATCATACATTTGCCTTACCAACTCTTTGCCATACATGCGCCAGTTGGGCGGTCTTACCAAACCATTTTTAATTAGTATCAAAAACCGGCCAAAATCTTCAAGGAAACTCATGCAATCTAATTGAAACAAAGATACTTTGATTTTTATAATGCATCCATAAGAATGTAATTTCAAATTCTTACTAACTTGCTTCGATATGCGAAAGAGAATAGTGGTTACGGGTGGAACGAAGGGTATTGGAAGAGCCATCCTAGAAAAATTTGCTTCTGAAGATTATGATATAGCAGTCTGTGCCAGAAATAAATCCGAATTGAATGTATTGAAAACTGACCTTGAAAAAAAACATTCAGGCATAGATGTTTTTGCAGAAGCATGTGATGTAAGAGACATGAAGGCTGTGATAAAGTGGTGTGATGAGCTTACCAGAAAGTGGGACAAATTTGATATTTTAGTAAATAATGCAGGTACATTTTTGCCGGGGTCCGTTTTGACCGAGCCTGAGGAGAATTTGAGTTTGCAGATAGAAACAAATCTTTATAGCGCTTATCATTTTACAAGGCGATTAATACCTTTAATCCGGGAAAATAGTAAAGGACATATTTTCAATATTTGTTCCATTGCCAGTAAAACAGCCTATGCAGGTGGAGGGGCCTACACTATTTCAAAATTCGCCGTGTATGGGTTTTCTCAATGCTTACGTGAAGAATTAAAACCTACGAATATAAAAGTTACATCCATATTGCCCGGAGCTACCTGGTCTGATAGTTGGAGATCCTCATCATTTACTTCTGAAGATATGATTCAAAGTGAAGACATCGCTCAATTAGTATGGCAATGTAGCCAGTTGAGTAAATTAGCTGTTGTGGAAGAAATTATAATCCGGCCACAAGGTGGAGACCTCTAAAAGTATGGATCCATTCATTCCTTTTAAGCCGCAACCATCATTATCAAAAAGTGAAATGATTCAACTAAGTGAATCTTTTTTTGCCTGGCTTAATGCCCGAAGATCAGTCCGGGACTTTTCATCAAAACCAATTCCTAAAGTCGTTATTTCAAATATAATTCAATCCGCATCAACAGCCCCATCCGGAGCACATAAACAGCCCTGGACATTTTGTGCTATTTCTAATACTCAGTTGAAAAAGGAAATTAGAATGGCCGCAGAGAAAGAAGAATTCGAAAATTACCATGGAAGAATGTCGGATGAATGGATCGACGATCTGAAAGCCTTCGGCACTAATGAAATGAAGGAGTTCTTAACCATAGCTCCCTGGCTAATAATAGTATTTAAAAAATCATATGATTTAGAAAACGGTGTGAAAAGAAAAAATTACTATGTAACCGAATCTGTAGGAATTGCTTGCGGAATGTTGTTAACCGCCATTCATAATGCAGGGTTAGTAGCCTTGACTCATACACCCAGTCCCATGAACTTTTTAAAAAAAATATTAAACAGACCAGAGAATGAAACTCCCTTTTTACTGGTTCCAGTAGGCTTTCCAGCAAATGATGCAAGGGTGCCTGATTTGACTCGTAAATTAATTGACGAAGTGAGTGTTTGGTATGAGTGATATAGTGGTCAAATCAATTTTTTAAATCAATCTTTTTTTTCCGAAAACTTCCAGCCGGTACTTCCGGGCCAGGGTCCTCTTTTTTAAACGCTTCTACTTTGACTACTTTTCCCATGGATTTTCCTTTTGATACCAGTTGTATATTTCCCCAATCAACTCCGCAGGCGCTGTGAAAGTAGCCACCTTCCAATTTTAATAAGCCTCCAGGCTGCACTAATACTTTGGCGCTATCAGGCATAGAAACGCTTCCCTTTAATACTAATGTGCCGCCTTTAATAATTTCAATATCTCCTTCAAGATCCCGATTAAAGGTCCATATGATGGAGTCTTTGATGATAATTTTTTTAGCGGGGTTATAGACACACCAGGTGGGAACCAAAAGTTTCCTTACAGACTGTTGGGGATTTGAAAGATGTTGATGGATAATTTGTAGCTGACAAGGGGTAAGCGCGCTTTGCCAGGCATTATAGTCCATCATATTATTTGATGCTCTGCCTTCGCAACCGGGTGATGCATCGGCCCAGCAATCATTGGCATGTATAGGAGTATCATCGCAACCATCGTCTTGCCATGCGTGATAAAGTCCAAGAATATGGCCTACTTCATGATTGAAAGTTCCTCTAACATTCCATTCATTTAATCCTTTTTCATAAATACCTGCCACCTTTACTGCATTTCCTAATGCAATCCCTACACATCCGGATTGATAGGTCTTAGATTTTACACTGTCCGGGTCATGAGGCAATATAAAGAAATTGATGATCGAGTCCGTCCCAATGCCATATTTTTCAATTACAGAATAGTCACTGTTATTTCTTCTGGCCCCCATATGATTGTAGTACACCAATGCATTATCATAATGAAAATAAATTCCATCACCTCCTTTTTGACCTGTAAGTATGTAATTGATATTTACTGGGATTACTGGAATATCATTTCCGATGGGGAGTTTCATTTTGTCATTTTTATCAAAGAGTATTTGCATCACATGTAATAGTTTGTGCACAAATATTCTACCACTATCTTGATTAAAATTGTGAGTGCTGTCTTCCGTATTTACAAAATGAAAATTTACTCTAAGGTTCCTTACCGGAGTATGATCTAAATGCAGGGTATCAATGATAAAAGTATTTTCATTACTGATTTCCAGCTGGCCCATTCGATGCGACTTTTCAGTCTTTGGCACCAAAGGAATTTTGGCAGTGTCAATTTTAATTATTTTAATCGGTCTACAAGAGAAGAAAACAAAAATAAGTAAGTAAACGTATAACCTCATCGTAAGAATCCAAATATACTGCTTAATTAAACCTTACATATTCAGGCCACCACAAATGCTAATTACTTGCCCTGTAATGTATTTTGAATTATCTGAGGCAAGGAAAGCAGCTAGTTCAGCAACCTCTTCAGCAGATCCAAATCGTTTAATTGCAAGATTGGTGAAGTAAGCTTCTTTAGTTTTTTCATCCAAGGTATGGGTCATATCCGTTTGAATGAAACCTGGAGCTATAGCGTTGCACCGGATATTCCTGCTGCCTACCTCTTTGGCAATAGATTTTGTAAAACCAATCATTCCAGCCTTAGAAGCGGCATAGTTTGCCTGCCCTGCATTCCCAAATACACCTACTACCGAAGTCATATTGATAATCGTGCCTTGTCTTGCAGAAAGCATAGGCTTCAGGGTATGCTTGGTAAGATTAAAAGCAGATTTCAGATTTACTCTAATTACATCATCCCATTGTTCTTCAGTCATCCGTAACATCAATGTATCTTTAGTGATGCCTGCATTATTAATGAGAATATCTATTTTGCCAAAATCCGCTATTACCTGTTTTACTAATTGCTCTGCCTGAGTAAATGAAGAAGCGTCTGAAGAATACCCTTTCACATTTGCCGGACTTAGAGAAGCAACTAATGCATTTGCTTTTTCTGTAGATGAAGAATAGGTAAAAGCGACAGAAGCACCTAAGGAAACAAATTTTTTCACCAATGCTTCCCCGATACCTCTACTGCCTCCCGTAATAATGGCCACTTTATTTTCCAACAATTTCATTCGTAAATATAAAAATAATATGGATTAATATTGAAAGTTGACAATCTCATGAATATTATTGAAGGGCTATTAATACTACCCCAAAAAAAGTCACCAGATTCCTGTAACCTATACTGATCAGTGGAGTATTGATATCAAGATCAATACTGGTTTTTTATAGAAACCTTCAATTGTTAAGGGAAACAAAATCACCCTGTTATAAATTGTTTAAACTTCAAATTATAGTCTTTAATATGCAACCTTTAGAAATACTTTTGGCCTTCATATTTTAAGAAGACTTAGTACCATTGGAATGAAATACTTTTTATCTCTCATTGTTTTAACTTTCCATTTATTTTTATTGGGAGCGGATGAAAAACCACTTAAACTGGAAGCAGTAAAATGTACTAGTATACCCATCATCGATGGTGATATTACCGACGAAGCCTGGAAGCAAGCTGCGTTTATTACTAATTTAATTGAATTTCGACCCGAAGCAGGTGATCTGGAGAAGGCAGATGAGCGTACAGAAGCTTACTTAATGTATAATGACCAGGGAATATATTTTGCAGGCAGATGTTATGAATCTTCTTTGGATAGAATTTCTAAAGAACTCAAAGGTAGAGACGGTTTTGGAACAAATGATTATATAGGCTTGGTCTTCGATACGTATAGTGACAATATCAATGGATTTGAATATTTCGTAACTCCTCTCGGTGAGCAATGGGATGCTAAAATGTCACCCGGAAATAATAGTAATAATGGCGGTGAGGATTTCGGATGGAATGCCGTGTGGACCAGTGCTGTAAAAATGCACGACAAAGGTTGGGATTTCGAAATGTTTATTCCTTTTTCTGCTATTCGTTTTGGAAAGGATAAAGTGCAGGACTGGGGTCTGAATATTATCCGTAGAAGAAGAAAAACAGAGGAGCAATTTACATGGAACCCTATTAATCCAACCAAAAATGGATTCCTTACACAGGAAGGATATTGGACGGGACTGAAAGATATAAAGCCACCCGTGAGATTACAGTTTTCACCATACTTTTCTGTTTATACTAATCATTTCCCCAGTGCATCTAAGGATATAAAAAGTTGGTCAAGCCAGGTAAATGGAGGTTTAGATCTAAAATATGGTATTAGCCAGGCATATACTTTAGATGCCATTTTGATTCCGGATTTTGGGCAAGTGCAAAGTGATAATCGAGTGTTGAATCTTTCACCTTTTGAGGTAAAATTCAATGAAAACAGAAATTTTTTTAGTGAGGGGACAGAGCTTTTTAATAAAGGGGGATTATTTTATTCCAGAAGGATTGGGGGCTCACCCTTGTATTATTATAGACCAGGTGAAAATTTAAGCCAAAATGAAACAATTGCCAAAAATCCTTCTGAAACAAAATTGATCAATGCCAGTAAAATTTCGGGAAGAAGTCAATCAGGCCTTGGCATTGGGTTTTTAAATGCCATTACAAAGCCCACCTATGCTACTATTGAAGATTTATCCGATGAGACTTCACGAAAGGAATTGACTAATCCGCTCACCAATTACAATGTACTTGTGTTAGATCAGACCATGAAAAATAATTCATCCGTTACATTATTCAATTCAAATGTGATGCGTAATGGATCAGAATATGACAGCAATGTATCTGCTTTTTTGTTTGATCAAAACGACAGGAAAAATACCTGGAATCTGAACGGTAAAATAGCTATGAGTAAATTTTGGTTTGATGAAGAAAAAACCAAGCCGGGAGTAAGTGGAGCTTTGGGCTTTGGTAAAACGAGTGGTGTATTTACATTCAGATATTCAGGTGAATATTCTGATGATAGATATAGCCACAATGATTTAGGCTATTTTACTAATAATAATTTCATAAACAATAATTTGTATATGGGCTACCGTATTTTCAAGCCCAGGGGATGGTATAATAGAGTTAATTTCAATTTCAATATTGGAGTTTCACATTTGGCAAAAAAGATAGTTGATATAGATAAAACTTATCAAAATGCATTTGTGAATATGAATGTGAATACACAAACCAAAAAGCTTAATTTCTTTGGATTGTTTTTAGGATATAACCCCTCTCGTAATGATTTTTATGAGCCTAGAACTGCTGGTTACTTTTTGTATAAAGGATCAAGATGGAATTTAGATACGTGGATGGAATCTAATTCTGCAAAAAAATTAAGCTGGTATTATGAGCTGTTTGCTTCCAAATTTGCAAATTACTATAATGGTAAATTTGTAGAAGCAAATTTTGGGCCACGGTACAGATTTTCGTCAAAAATATCTTTGGCCTATAATTTATCCTGGGAGCCAAGCTGGAATAGCATTGGATTTGCTGCTAATGCCTCCGATGGCAATATTATCCTTGGAAGGAGAAATGTAAATACGGTTTCTAATGTGGTAGAAACAAAATTTAGCTTTTCAACTAAAAGTTGGCTCACTTGGAGAGCCAGGCATTATTTGAGTTCAGTAAATTATAAAGAGTTCTATGCACTACAAAAGGACGGAAGCCTAAAATCAAATCCTTTGTTTACAGAGAATAAAAATAATAATGTAAATTTTTTCAATATAGATATGATTTATACCTGGCAATTTGCTCCGGGTAGCTTTTTTAATCTGGTTTGGAAAAACAATGCTTTTACAAGTAATGACAGAAGCGATACCCGGTATTTTAATAATTTAAAGGGAATTCTAAAAAGCGAGCAAAACAATAATATTTCGTTGAAAGTGATTTACTTTTTCGATTGTTTAAAGCTTAAGAAATAAGCAATAATTGATATCATCCAGATTGCTGGTAAATGTGGTTAATCTGAGTACTCTTTCGCATCTTTGTGGCGAAATTTATGTTTTCTCACTTGCTCAAATTTATAAAAAACAGGGAATGCCTATCCATTGGTGGAGTGTTTCTGATCATGGGTACATTATTTGGAAACTGGGCTACGCTTATTCCTGTAATCAAAACAAAATTTCAATTAGATGATGCCAGGTTGGGACTTATCATTTTATGTTTGCCAGTAGGTGCCGCATTGGCTAATCCGCTTTCTACCTGGTTTATTCACAAATACGGCATGCAACGAATGACTATACTGGGTTTTACTGGTATGTGTTTATTTTACTTGCTTCCAGTATTGGCGCCTGCTGCATGGCTGGTGGCCTGCGCATTGTTTCTGACTGGTACCTCTATTGCCTTCACTAATGTGAGCATGAACACATGTGCTTCCGCTTTGGAACACCAATTAAAGGAGCACATCATGGCCACTTGTCATGGATTATTCAGCCTTGGATTGATGATTGGTTCTTTAGCATCCAGTACTATGATAGGTCTGAGTTTCAGGCCTATAGTTCAGAGCCTATTGATTTCAGCGGTATTAATTTTTCTTGGAATTTTTCTAAAGGAAAATATTCTCTCCATAAAGGATGAAGATCATAGTGACCCCTCACTGGAAAGACCCAGGTTCAGCTTACCCAAAGGCCCACTTCTAATCATGATACTCATAGCTATGTGTACTAATATGACCGAGGGTTCTATGGCTGATTGGTCAGCTGTATATATGCGTGATATTGTTCATTCTGCAGCATATACATTGGGTTGGGGTCTGGCGGCCTATTCTTTCAGTATGGCATTGGGAAGATTTTTTGGAGATTACTGGATTCCAAAATATGGTGCCAATAATGTCTTGACTTATGGAGGTCTGCTAAGTGCTATTGGTATCGGTTTGGCGGTAATTTTTCCTTCGACTTTTTTGTGCGTATTGGCTTTTTCTATGGTAGGGCTTGGTGTGTCATGTGGTGCACCTATTTTGTACGGTGCTGCTGCCAGATTGCCCAATCTAGCGAAAGGTGTTGGTCTGGCCTCTTTAAATACCTATTCCGTAGCCACATTTTTAGGAGGTCCAGTTATTATTGGATTTATTTCTACAGCCATAAACTTAAGGGTAGCACTTGCGCTCATTAGCTTGATAGGATTGTTGTGGGTATTTTTAACTTCTAAGATTAAATTGTAGACCAAATGAAAGTTTCCATTGAAATTAGCCTTTACCCTTTGGATAGAAACTATGGTGATCCTATCAGGCAGTTTATTGATCGTCTGAATACTCATAAAAATATTGAAATTAAAGTGCAGGCCATGAGTACCATTATATTTGGAGAATATGACAGTACAATGGAAATACTTGTAAAAGAATTAAAAAGTACTTTTTCTCAGGAACCAACTGCTGTCTCTATAATAAAAATAGTCAATCTGGATCTTTCTGATTAGTAATCGCGTTTTAATGTGCAACCTTTGATCGCTTCGACTGTCTTTTACAATATATTAATACAAATACTTTTAAAATGAAAAACATATTATTTATCTCTGCTTTACTACTAGGGTTTTTTACTACTAGTTTTGCTCAAAAAGTAAAAGGATCGGGCCCTGCGGTTACCCGCTCATTTAGTTTGGCATCATTCAACACCATAGAATGTAATTTGGCTGCAGATGTGGAAATCACGCAAGGGTCTACTCAAAGTGTGACGGTAGAAGGTCAGGAAAATATTATTGCCCTTATTTCAAAAGAAGTAAAGGATGATAAATGGCGTATAAAATTGCCAAAAGGTACTTGGTCTGATTACGACAAACTTTTAATAAAAATTACAATTCCTGAAGTACATGGTTTAGGTTTGGCTGGCTCTGGAAATATCACCACCATGAACAAAATTAAAGCCGATGATTTTCAAATTGGCCTTAGTGGCTCAGGAAACATTAAAGCGGATGTTGATGCTGAAAACATTGATTGTGGTATTAGTGGCTCAGGTAATGTGATGATCAAAGGAAAAGCAAAAGAGCTAACTATCGGAACTTCCGGCTCTGGCAATGTGAAAGCCGCTGACTGTATAGTGGATAAAGTAAAAATCGGGATTTCTGGTTCAGGTGACTGCCTGGTAAACGCTAACGAAAATCTCGAAGCCAGTATAGCAGGTAGTGGAAGCGTAAAATACAAAGGCAGACCAAGAGTGAAATCAAGTATATCAGGCAGTGGAAGTATAAACTCTATCGAATAAAATAAACTTTTTTATAAAAACTATTCTTCCTCAAAGAGTAGGTGGACAGGGCCGAATTTCAGACAGCTGATTTCGGCCTTTTTTTATAGTAAATTGGGAATCTATTGTTTTACAAATTTTGCCAGGAATATACCATCCGGTTGCTGCATTTTTATCCAATACACACCTTGTGGCAGCATATTGATTCCAATAGATGTAAATTTACTTTTAGGTAAGGTGCCAGTAGCTAGAGTTTGACCTTGAATATTAATAATATCATACTTTTCTATATCATCCAATGGAGATTCTATAAATAACAGGTCTTTAGCCAGTGTAGGATATATTTTTAAGTTTTGTACTGAAACTTTATTTGAAGTAGCACTGGTTAACTGATCAAACCGGGTACCTGAATTCAATACTTCATTGGTAACTGCATTTTGTACAAAAGCCAATGCATAGATTTCTTCAGGTTTCCATCCTGTAGTATCCTGAAATGGAATTTCAAACTTTTGCTCAGAAGAATTAGGGATATTTATTATTTGACCACTACCAGGTGTGATAAACTTTCTGAAAACATCATAATGGTCCAATTCGCCATTCGATGCAGTAAATCTCAAGTTTTTTTCCACTAACATTACAAAAAGTCTTAAATCTCCACTGATAGGCCCAGATGATTTGAGCGTAATAGTTGCCGATCGGTTTCCACCATTTTTTGTTTCAGAAACAATCACTTGCAGCGGGCTGGTCTTGGCGATTTCCTTTTTGAGAACATCCTCTGATAGTAAGGGATATCCACCATTAACAGGTCCACCATTTAATACAACGGCTGGAGTGCCTTGTATTTTATAATAAGCAGTTCTATCTGTATTTTGTTGTTTGTTGTACTGATAAAGAGGGCATCCTGAATAAGGAATAGGTGGGTGAATAGAAACATGATGCACATTTTTGGGATATTTCTGAATCAAAGCATAAAAGTCAGGATTTCTACTGGAACATATTGGGCACCAGGTGTTTGTAAAATGTTCTGTCAAAACATATCTGGGTACATCCTGTCCAAATAAAGTTACACTAATAAGTAATAAAACAAAAGATAAAACCCAGGTTTTCATATTCAAAGCATTTTTAGATCTGCAAATGTAAGAACGTTTGGATTCTCACTTTTAGTCAGAAAACTATTGATTTAACGTAACCTAAAACCTTCCAATCTTTGTTAATATTCATTTTCTTATTTGTAAATTTGCTCCCAGTTTATCACACGAATATCACAGAATTAATGACTTTACCGGATTTTACCTCAGGAAATGTGTGGATTAGTCTTATTACGCTTACATTTCTAGAAATTGTATTGGGCATAGATAATATCATTTTTATTACTATCATTTCATCTCGCCTCAAAAAAGAAGATCAGGCTAAAGCGAGAAACTGGGGATTACTTATTGCTATGATATTCCGCATTCTCTTACTTTTTGTTATTTCAGCTTTTCTGGCGATGCAAAAACCACTATTGTCTTTTAAAGGAAGTATAGCTTCCGGAGGATTTTCTATTCAAAGTTTAATCCTTATCGCGGGTGGTTTGTTTCTATTGTATAAAGCGTCTTCCGAAATTTTTGAGAAGTTAGAGGGGCTGGACCATCCTACTGCTGAGAAAGGGAAAAAAGTGTATCAAAGCCTTTTTAATGCCATTTGGCAGATATCTATCATCAACCTTGTTTTTTCGTTTGATTCAATTTTAACCGCAGTAGGCCTTACAAAAGATGTGGCTATCATGATTTTAGCCGTAGTAGTTTCAATTTTAATTATGATGTGGTTCTCTGGCCCTGTTGGTAATTTTGTAAATCAACACCCTAGTATTCAGATGCTGGGATTGTCGTTTTTAATTTTGATTGGGTTTATGCTGATTGCCGAGGGTGCTCATCAAGCTGATTTTCAGATTTTTGGTTCAGAGGTTGGAACTATTCCAAGAGGATATTTATACTTCTCCATTGCATTTTCTCTATTTGTAGAATTTCTCAATATTCGAACGCGAAAGCATAAAAAACCGATTCAACTTCATGGCGCCGGGCAAGAGGCCATTTCAGAAGGATTGATGAATGAAGTCACCGAGCAATAAATTTTAAATGTTCAGTTGATTCAAAATAGATAAATGAAACAAATATTGTTTTTTATACTGATTATTAGTTTGAATTTTTCCTGCAAAAATCCTTTAAGTAAAATGATTTTATATGAAGGAAAAACCATGGGTACCAGCTATCATATTCGTATTTATAGTCCAGGTGCCACCGATGAAAAACAGCTGACTCTAAAAAAATCTACAGATTCGCTGCTCTATTGGATTAACCAGGGTATTTCTTCCTATGAGCAAAATTCACTCGTTACTTTTTTTAATAAAACGATTGCCCATCAAGTGATATTTCCAAATGATGATACCACAAGAGGAACTCTAAAGCATTTTTTTAGAAACTTGCAAGTAGGCAAAAATACATTCCTGGAGAGTCATGGATATTTTGATCCTACGGTGATGAAATTGGTTAATTATTGGGGTTTTGGGTATTCAGGACGATCGAAAATAGAGACTCCCGATACGGTGAAAATCAAAGAAATACTAAGGAGTACCGGAATGAACAAAATAAGTTTTTCATATAATGAAGGCACTGGCGAGTACACGTTAACCAAGTTGGATTCATTGGTCGAATTGGACTTTGGTGGTATCGGGCAAGGCTATGGTGCTGACCAGATTGCAGCTTTGTTGAATTATAAAGGATACGGTAATTACCTGGTAGAGGTAGGAGGTGAGCTCGTAGCTAAAGGAACCAAACCCGATGGTTCCCTTTGGATAGTTGGGCTCAATACCCCTTTGGAAGACGCGAGCATACAAGATGTTTTCTCAAAAGTAAAATTGACTGACCTTGCATTGACTACCTCAGGAAATTATCGAAATTTTTATAAATCAGGTGTCAATACTTTTTCACACACACTGAATCCAATAACCGGATTTCCAGAACGATCCAAACTATTAAGTGTAACGCTAATAGGTCCTAATTGTACGGATATTGATGCTATGGCCACTGCTTGCATGGCAATAGGAATAGATTCATGTAAGGCAATTGTAATTAAATATAATATGGAGGCTTATTTTGTATACAGAGACCATGATAGTCTGCGTACAGACTTAACGGAGGGCTTTGCTAAATATCTCACCAAAGAATAAAAAATGGAATTTGAATTTTTAAAAAATGATCTGATCTTTATCGATCTGGAAGCTACCGGGCTCAATTTTCTCAAAGACAGAATCATTCAACTGGCTATGGTGAAATATAAGCCGGATGGAGAAGTAATAGAGTGGAATGAATACATAAATCCTGGGATTCCCATTTCTCAGGAGGCCTATTTAATACATAAAATTGACGCTGCTGCACTGGCACGGAAGCCAAGTTTTTTGCAATTGGCTGATAGGATATCTAAATTTATAGGTAATGCAGATCTGGTCACCTATAACTCATACAAACTGGATATACCGATTTTGCTGGAAGAGTTTGCTCGCGCAGGAATAGATTGGGATACTGCCGGCAGGAAAATAATTGATGCTCAACGCATTTTTTATAAAATGGAACCCCGGACTCTTAAAGCAGCATTGAAATTTTATTGCAATCAAGAGCTGACAGCTGCTCACGACGCTTTAGAGGACGCCCGAGCGATGGTTCATATTTTTAAAGGACAGATAGAACGTTACGAAAATCAAAGTCTTATAGATGAAGATGGCAATGAAAGTTCGGCTCCTATAGAAAGGGACATAAAATCTCTTCATGATTTTACCAATGATCAGAATATGGTAGATGTGAGTAATCGTCTCAAATACAATACGGATGGCGTGATGGTCTTTAATTTTGGTAAATACAATGGCCAGCCAGTAATAGAGGTATTGAAAAAGGATCGAAATTTTTATTTTTGGATTCAGAATAAGGATTTTTCTATTCAAGTGAAAAGCATCCTCAAAAAGCTTTATAAAGAAAATATAGATCCCAAAGGATGATCCTCTGATAGACTTGTAGCCACTAATTTGCGTTATATATTGCAGTAGATTGGTCTGCTTTATTGTTTTAATAAATACATACTTAAATAATGAAACTCGAGTCATCAAAGCCTGCTATATTTTTTTTAATCATGTTGGCTTTTATTTTTACTCAATGTCATAAGGAAGAAGGGACTACAACATTGGATACTCCCGATTCTTTAGGAATAAAAGGTGATCTCAATCTTTCTTTCGCGCCAAGATTTGGTGATCAGGCTTTTGAACCGGTAAAGTCATATACATATACGGGTAAGCAAAAAGTTATGTTTTCTAAAGTAGATTTTTATATTACCGGAATTAAATTGGAAGGAAATAAACCTTATGAAAGTGATATGGCTGGCCTCATTGATCTTACTGGCGATGCTGACAAAAGATTGATTTCAATGATAGATATTCCATCTGGAAATTATACCGGTATCACTTTTACCTTTGGAGTCACCCCAATACTTAATAAAAAATCACCTAAAGACTTTACTTCGAATAATCCGCTATCCTTTTCCTCAAACTATTGGGCTGATTGGGACTCCTATATTTTTAGTGTGGTTCAGGGTCTGTTTGATGAAAATGGGCAGGGAAATTTTAATGCTGGATTTTCTATATTAACCGGGACAGATGACTGTAGCGAGAAAGTAGAGATAAATAGGGCTTTTACTATAAAGGAAGGTACTCCTGGTGCATTGGTATTTGATGTGGATGTACTTTCATATTTTAAACAAGACTCTATCTATTATGATTTGGTCACTGATCCGCTAAGCCATAACCCTGGTGATATAGATAAACTGAGAAAATTTGCATGGGGTATGGCTAATGCAATTATTTTAAAGAATTAATCCCCATGATATAACTCCTATAATCAGTTAATAGAATCATAATCTAGACCGAAAGCAAATCTGTTTCATTTTTCCTAACATTTGGTAAATAAATAAACCTGTAATTTTGAAATCAAATGAACCGGTACGTTTTATTTAATTTTAAGAAAATGAAATACATCTTAATTCTATTGATTACAGTAGGGTTTGGTGCATGCACCAAAGAGCAAGATGCTTCAGCTGTTACCGGATCTGTAACTTTTTCGTTTAATGCAAATTATGGTATTGAGGCTTTCCAGCCTGTAAAAGCATACACCTATGGAAGCAAGCAAACTATAAAATTTAGCAAACTCGATTTCTATATCACCGGGATTGAATTATTGAATAATACGGGAAGCATATCATCTGATGTAGCAGCGCTGATTGATCTTACCTCCTCAAATCCTTCCGGATCTACCATTACTATACCATCAATAAAAGCCGGTAGCTATAGTGGACTGCGTTTCATGCTTGGTGTAAAATCAGACTTAAATAAAAAGCTACCCAAAGATTTTCCAAGTACTAGTGCATTAGCTAATACCAGTCATTATTGGGAAGCTTGGAATTCATTTATCTTTTCCAAAATTGAGGGCGTATTTGATGTTGAAAATAATGGAAATTTTGATTTGGGGTTTGCCATCCATACGGGTACCGATGATTGCCTTCAAAAAATAGAAATCTCCAAATCATTTGAAGTAACAGAAAATGGAAATATTCCTTTTCTTTTTGGTATGGATGTTCAAAAAATATTTTTTGATGGTACCTCTATGTTTGACTTTGTTTCAAGCCCACTTAATCATAATCCTGTTAATATAGAAGTACTTAAGTCGTTCAGTGCCAGGATGGCACAATCAATTCAACTAAAAAATTAATCCATGCTCTTTAGGCGGAGTTTGGCAGTACTTTTTGGCTTCCTTATCATTTATGCCTGTGACTATGATCCTAGTGAGACTGATCCTGGCAGGCTTGATCAAATTACCTATGCACCAATATCTGTAGCCACGCCCACGGTGCCTGCTTATCCAGCAATGGATATTCCCGAAGACAATCCTTTGACCGAAGCAGGAGTGCAGCTTGGTAGAAAACTATTTTTCGATCCTATATTGTCCAAAGATTCTACCCAGGCATGTGCCAGTTGCCATCTTCCCGATAAGAGTTTTACAGATGGATTGGCTACCAGTAAAGGTATTGATGGACTGAACGGCAGACGCAGTGCTATGAATTTGTTGGATGCCGGATTTCAAAGTCATGGTTTGTTTTGGGACGGAAGGGTGCATACATTGGAAGAGCAGGCTCTGTTACCTCCGGAAGATCCCCTTGAAATGCATTTTAATTGGCCAGGCATTGTAGAAAGATTGAAGCAACACCGTGATTATCCAACTGAATTTCGAAAAGCATTTGGTATTGATCATCGAGATTCCATCACCAAATATTTGACTGTAAAAGCAATCGCTCAATTTGAAAGAATGTTAGTGAGCAGCGGGAAAGCAAAGTATGACCTGGCCCTTACCTCAGGTTCTGGCGTGTTTTTTACGGATAGTGAACTAAGAGGATTTACTATGTATTTTGACAAATCAGGGGGAAGAATGCCTGATGCCGAATGTTTTCACTGCCATAATGCCCCTTTGATGGCCTCTAATGATTTCTTTAATAATGGTATTCAACAAGTATCGGGCCTTAATGATTTTCCTGATCCTGGTCGGGGAGGAGTGACTGGCTCACTCCTGGAGAATGGCCAGTTTAGGGCTCCTACATTACGCAATATAGTTTTGACAGCTCCTTACATGCATGATGGACGATTTGAAACATTAGAGGATGTACTCGATCATTACAATTCAGGTGGTCATCCGGCAGATAATAAAAATCCCTTCATAAGGCAATTAAAGCTCAGCCCTGGCCAAAAAGAAGATATTATAGCTTTTTTATACACCCTTACTGACAGTAGTTTTATTCAAAATCCTGCTTTAAAATCACCTTTTTGATTTAAAAATTGAGTTTTTTAATTAAAAAACGCGCAATCCTGAATCGATAATCACCTCAAATTTAATATATGTATAAATATTTATATGTATAAATAATTGAATTTAAATACTTAACAAGATATTAAATTCATATTATAATAAAAAATATATAACAATGCCTAAAAAATGTCTTTGAAATGACTTTCCAAAGTGCCGATAATTGTATTGTGATTTTAAATGAAATACTTTTTAGTCACCACTGAAAAAAAGATTCAGTGAGTTCTTTTCGAAAGAAAGGGACATGTTCATGGGATTATAATTTGTCTGATAGGGAGTCAATACAAAAGTGTATAACTCCCTATTTTCAAAACTGATCTGGGAATCAGTACTCATGGACAGCATAAATAAAGTTGAAAAGTTCTAGGTTCATTAAATATAGCCCGATGATATGATCGTAAAGCATTCATCGGATATGTTCATGGGATTATAATTGTCGGATAGTCAGCCTTTGCAAACGTGTAAGAGCTGACTATTTTTATTTTAGGGAAATATGAAAAAAATAGTAATCGGCATTTCAGGATCCAGCGGGGCCATTTACGCTCATCATCTGTTACAAAAACTAGGGGCACTCCATAGCCAATGGTCCGATATAGGCATAATAATGAGTAAGAATGCCTATACGAATTGGAACTTGGAATTGGGCACAGACTTTAAAGCCCCCACAAATATGAAGCTTTTCCAATCAACCGATTTTAATGCTCCATTTGCCTCTGGATCAGCTAAGTATGAGGCTATGATTATTTGTCCCTGCTCGATGGGTACTTTAGCAAGAGTAGCTACCGGGGTTTCGAATGATCTTATGACTCGTGCAGCGGATGTAATACTTAAAGAAAGAAGGCAACTGATACTGGTACCCAGGGAGACGCCGCTTAGTCTTATTCATTTAAGGAATATGGTCACTGTTTCGGAGTGCGGAGGAATTATTTTGCCAGCTATTCCTTCATTTTATGGCCAACCAGATACCATTTTTGATTTGGTGAACACCGTGGTAGATCGCATCCTGGATCAGGCAGGATTTGTTTTAGAGACTAAAAGATGGGGTGAGACTAATTAATCTACTATCACTTTTTTTATATCTCTGTTCACCGCAATACTTGCATTCAATTCAAAGCAGGCAATGATGATAAAACAATTGAGTTGAATATAGAGCAATATTATAATCAAAGCGCCGATAGGACCATATATCAAATGAAAAGAGCCAAATTTATTGATCGAGAATGAAAAAATCAATGAAATAATAATTGAGCTCACTGCTGCCAAGGTAGTACCGGCAGAAAAGAATTTTGCTTTTTGTCTGAAAGCTGCACCAAACCTGAATATCGCTGCAAAAATCCCTTGAAATAAAAAGAAACTGATGATCGCCTGAAAAAGCCCAAAAACAATACCAGAGTAGTTTTTTAAAAATAAAAACTTGACCACCCAATTATCTTTTGAATCAGGGCTCTCTATCACTACGTTTCTGGAACTGAAATAACTAACCAACCAACTCCAGATTTCATTTCCAAATATGAGAATCACTACAGAAAATATTACCAGTAAAGCAACCAGAAACACTAATTTTAATGCATCTAGTCTTTTCTGCCAAAAATTGCGGCGCCGGAAAGTTTCTTTATAGGATTTTTCAAATCCAGTCATCATAGCCTGAGTAGCATTAGTTGAAAAATACAAAGCCATAAAAAAGGAGATGGATAGTAAACCTCCTCTTTTTACAGATATTACATCTTCCAAAGTTTTGAATAAGAAGGGCTCTACAGAATCGGGTATAAAGGGTTTCAGACCTCTGATTAGTTCATCATTGATACCATGTACTGGCAGTAAAGGTATAAGTGTGAAAAGGAACAAAAAAAATGGAAATAATGCCAAAAGAAATGAAAATGCCAATGAATTTACCTTGTCCATGATCCTTTCCCGTCTGGCTTCGTGATATAAAAATACTACAATATCGTAAACAGGTACTTTAGAAAGTCCAGGCAAAGAAGTGCGCTGAGCCCAGTGAGTCAGCGTATTTAACTTCTGCTTACCAAGTATTTTTTCGAGCGTATTAAGTATCGGGTCTTTTGATGACATGGGATAAAGCTTCAATTATTTTTGCAGGGCATTTTACTCTGGCCTTGCTGTGAGCGTCCAAAAAACATAATTTAACAGTCGCCGCATTAATCAATTGATTTGTTTCATTGCGAATCTCGGTAAAAAATATAACAGTATCATCGGGAATCTGACGAATACTGGTCTTTATTTCGATCAACTGATCATAATAAGCTGGTCTAAGGTAGCGCACTTGCAAGCTCATTACCGGCATGATCACATGATCCTGTTCCTCAATTTCCTTATAAGAAAAGCCAAGAGTCCGAAAAGTTTCTACTCTCCCTATTTCATAGTATTCTGCAAATCGTCCGTAATAGACAAATCCCATTTGATCCGTTTCACTGTATCTGGTACGTAGCTTAAAACTGTATGAAAACTCGGTTTTACTCATAAAGCCGATCTATCTAAGGGACAAGACATACAATGTGGGCCTCCACGCGCACGCGAAAGTTCGGCACTGGGCAAAGTAATGATACAATTTTCAATGGAACTGTTCTGACTGGCCAATAAATCCTGGGCTGAAATAATCTGATATCCACATTTCTGCAAAGCTCCGATAGTAATTGAATTTCGATCGTAGGTAATGGCTACACCTGGCTTGATGGCAAGCAAATTGCATCCATCAGTCCATTGCTCTCTTTCCTGGGCAGGGCTTTCTCCCTCACCGGACCACACAAATTTAATGTCAGCACTGATTTCATTCCACAAAAAATCTTTCATAGTAGCATAATATTGAGTTTCGCCTGTAATTCGATGGACTTCAAGATAAGAACTCAAGCCATCCTGAATGATAGGTTTATATCCTACAAATTGATGTTGATCTATCTGGGTAATGATGGTATCAATATGCATAAATGATCTATCTGAAGGTATATCAAATAAGACCACGTTAGAAGTGATTGTATTTTTAAATAAATAATTTTTAAGCGAATGAAATGCATGCTGATTAGTTCGCTCACTTATGCCAATTAATACAAATTCTTTATTGAGTACCATTACATCACCTCCTTCCATAGAAACAGGCTCACCTTTTTTAGAGGGAGGGAACTGCTCGATTACATTAAGGTCTATGATCTTTTTGTTTTTTCTGTGTGCTGCAAATAAGGCGTGATTATATACAATAAACCGGGTGAGAAAATTTTCCCGGGTGCGGGCTTGCTTAGCAGCCTTCGTAATAAGAATATGATCATTGATTGCTACGGCAATATCTCTTGTAAACAGAAAATTGGGTATTGGATCAAATAAAATACGCTCGTCTGATGTATCAAATCCAGTGATCAATGTTTCTGCCAACTGGAGGTCTGTTTTCTGTGTTAAAGATTCAATTACGGCCTTTGGTAATTCTTCGTAGTCGACTAATGTATCTATGAGTTTCTCTCTTGAATACATATTTTGACCAAGTGCTTCTTCAAGCAAGGTCTGAGTATCTACTACATGCTCCTGTCCTATCAAAAGCCTGAGTACATCTGCAAATATGCCATGCTCTGCTTGCATAGCGGGTAAATACACAATATCATCAAAAAGCAGATCTGCAGACTTTTTGGGGGATACCCTTAGAATACCTTCATCAGGCTTGTGAATAATTACTTTTTTTAAAAGGGCTATTTCGTTTTCAACTTTCATTGGTCGAATAAATTATAGTGTAAAGGTCGAGTAAATAAATGATCACAACAACGGGTAATAGCAAGTTTTAATGATCAATAAAATCTGATCAAGAATTCAAAACAGATAATTTGTATTTTTGCACATTGATTTTTAATAATTCCTGATTATTACCAATGCTGAAAAAAATTAAATCGATTTTTGTTGTAGAAGAAGGCTCAACTAATACGGCTTCAAATAAAAGCAATAAATCAATGCCTGAAAGTGATGCCACTATAGTTTCTGCAAATAATGGCCCAGTAGATATTCCCGAAGTCTCTTCCCAAAATAGATTTTTGTCTTTGCTGGCTCAAATAATTGAGAAGAATAATCAACCGGGATTTGACTATTTTGAATATAGACAGTCTTTACTCAATCTGGTAAAGTTGAATATGGATGAGCCTACCCGATTTAAAAGTGCTTATGCGGCCGCACAGGCTATGGGGGTCTCTCCTGCTTCACTGGTATCTAGTGCACAAGGTTATTTGAATTTATTAAATCAGGAAAGCCAGAAATTTTCCGCCGCAGAGCAAAATCAACGCATCAAGGTAATAGAAGAAAGAAAAAATGAGTTAGCTCAGATGGCTGCTGAGATTGAAAAGAAGAAGCAAATGATCATCCAAATGCAGAATGAAGTAAGCCAAATGACAAAAGGTCTTGAGGATAAAAAAGCAGAAGCCGCTGGAATGGCTGATAAATTAGCTAATACCAAAGCTGAGTTTGAAGTGGCCATGAAAGCAATAGCCGGACAAATAGCGGATGATATTCAAAAAATGAATCAATATTTAAAATAACTAAACTATAATATAGAAATAGATGGATACAGATTTTAAACCAAAAACATTCTGGAAAAGACCCGAAGGTGTTACGGGAATGATTACTCTGGCTGGAATAGTAATTGGTGGAGGAGTTTTACTTTTTTCTGTACTGCCAGCCCTAATAGGTTTAGTCCAGACAACATTGGGGGCAGTAATTACATTAGTGATACTTGGATCCATTATCTATATGGCCTTAGATCCTAAAATGCGCAATCTGGTAGGCTATATTTATAAAAGCTCCATGCGATGGATCACAGGTCTATTTGTTCAAATTGATCCAATAGGCATACTCAAAAGTTATGTAGAAGACTTGAAAAGTAACCTTACCAAAATGAATCAACAAATCAATAAACTTAGAGGGCAAATGCACAAACTCAAAGAATTGATGTTGAACAATCAAAAAGAGATTCAAAGTAATCTTGAGATAGCTTCCCAGGCCAAGAAATCAAATCAACAGAGTGTGGTTATACTCAAATCGCGTAAGGCAGGTCGGTTACAGGAGTCTAATATGAAATATGACGATCTCTACAAAAGAATGGAAGTACTGTATCGTGTTCTTACTAAAATGTATGAGAATTCTCAAATCATGCAGGAAGATATTGCCGATCAGGTAGAAGTAAAGGAACAAGAAAGAAAGGCTATCCATGCTTCTAATTCAGCTATGCGATCAGCTATGAGTGTAATCAAAGGAGATAAAGATAAGAGAGCCATTTTTGACCAGGCATTGGAGGCCGTGGCGGACGATGTAAGCCAAAAAGTAGGGGAAATGGAAAGGTTCATGGAAATATCTGACAACTTCATGAAAAGCATTGACCTCCAGAATGGTATTTTCGAAGAAGAGGGGGTCAAAATGTTAGAGAAATGGGAATCCGAAGGGGTTTCTAAAATACTGGGCAATGAAAAAGCAAGCCTGATCTCTAAAGCTAATGACGATAGAGACATCCTGGATTTAACCGCTCCATTAGCAAAACCCGAAAAAGTAGGCTTGCACCGCAACCAGTATGATACTTTTTTTGAAGATTAGTATTTGAAATTGATTCATTCGTCTAAATCTTGTCGGGTAAGGATATTTTAACATTGACTTTTTTGTTGTAATTTCGATTTTACATCAATTAAATACTTTTTTACAATATGGCAACTCGACTCACTGGATTTTCCAGATTTCTTATCACCCTGCTTATATTAGGGCTAATAGCTTTCGCTGGATACTATGTATTGAATAAAACCGGTGTAGGCAGCAAACTCAAAGATGAATCCCAAGCCAATACATCTGGTCAAAATGGGACCACCACCAAGCCTTCAAATGCTAATACCTCAGCTTCCGGCCAATTTAAAGATGCCGTTAAAGTGGGTGTGGTGACCTGGGGTGGATATGCAGGAGGCCAATATTTCAATGAAGGATTTAAAGCTAATTCTCGCTCCAGGTTTGTTCAGGAGTATGGTTTCCCAGTAGACTTTAAGATACTGGATGATGTTCCCGTATCTCGTGAAGCATGGAAAAATGATGAAGTTAATTTATTATGGTGTACTATCGATGCCTTGCCTACAGAGATAGCCGGGCTTGCTGATTTCGATCCGGTAGTTGTATTCCAGTCAGATTGGTCTCGTGGTGGAGACGCCATAGTAGCGAGAAGAGGTATCAACACAGTTAATGATTTAAAAGGTAAAAAAATTGCTGTTGCTGAAATGTCGCCATCACATTCTTTTTTGCTATGGATGTTAGAGGCAGCTAGTCTCAAAGCAAGTGAAGTGGAATTGGTTTATCAGCCGTCGGCAATTGATGCAGCTCAGGTTTTTAAAAGCAATCAGGTAGATGCAGCCGTGGTGTGGAGCCCTGATGATGAAGCTTGCCTCAAATCTGTGGCGGGGTCTAAAGTATTACAAAGCACAAAATCAGCTTCTAATATTATAGCTGATGCATTCATCGCTAAAAGAGCATGGGCTGATGCCAATAAAGTTAAGCTGCAAAAACTTTATGAAGGTTGGATGCGTGGTGCTTCAGAAATAAATGCAAATGATGCCAATAAACGAAAGGCGGCTAAGATTCTAGCGGAAAACTTTGCTGGCTTTACAGAAGATGATGCTTATGCTGCTATAAATAATGTAAGATTAGTAACACATGGAGACAATCTTAACTTTTTCGGACTGAATCCTGATTATAAAGGAGTGACCGGAGAACAGTTATATTCACGTATGACGAACACTTATAAAAATATAGGTTACGCCCAGGGAAAAATTCCCAACTGGAGAATAGTTAGCTATCCTGCAGCTATTCAAGCAACTAATCTTATTGGGGTGGAAAATGCAGGTGAGGGCCAGAAAGAATTTACTAAAGTCACGGAACAAGCCGGTAAAGCCAAAGAAACAGTAGCAACCAAAAGCGTATCTATCAACTTTAGATCTGGTGAGTTTGCCCTGGATGAAAATGCCAAATTCATTATCGATCGTGAAATGGTTGAAATAGCAAAAGCTTTCTCAAATTCAAGAATTAGGGTAGAAGGTAATACAGATAATACTGGTTCCATTCCTACTAATCAGCTATTGTCGAGAAAAAGGGCCCAGGCTGTAGTCGACTATTTGGCAGGTACCCATGGTATGAATAAGAATAGATTTATAGTCATAGGCAATGGCCCTGATAAACCTATCGCTTCAAACGACACTGAGGAGGGAAAAGCGAAAAATAGAAGGACAGATTTTGAATTGGTAGCTGAATAATATCAGATGAAAGATTGGTTTAAACTAAGAGCAAATTTAGATGCAAGCTCTAAACTTACTTTGACACTAGTTGGATTTTTTCTCACCATTATTTTTTGGTGGATTTTAGCGGAGTTATTTTCGAAGCAGAGACCTATTTATGCAAATGAAAGTAGTGATGTAATTGAAATGATAGATTCTGTTACTGGAAATGTCAAATCAAAGATTTGGTCCCAGGCTGAGCCTGGATTAGGGAAGCCTACCAGTTATGAAAAAGTATATCCGCTTTTACCCAGGCCAGATAAAACCCTATTTTCTTTTAAAAAGCTATTCACGGAAGATCATTTAGTAGCCAATACATTGCATTCTCTTTGGCTAAATATACAGGGATATTTTTGGGCCATTTTAGTTTCTATTCCGGTGGGTATGTCACTGTCTTTGTTTCCTTTTTTCAGGAATATGTTTTCCCGTCAAATTGATGCTTTACGATATCTCCCTTTATCTGCTCTTACCGGGTTATTTATCATTTGGTTTGGATTAGGAGATCCCATGAAAATTGCATTTTTAGCAGTTGGCATAGTAGTATATTTGATACCGGTAGTGATGCAACGTATAAATGAAGTAGAAGATACTTTAATCCAAACAGGTGATACTTTAGGAGCTACATCCTGGCAAAAAATCAGAATGATATTTTTGCCAGCTTCACTGTCCAAGTTAATGGATGACATTCGCGTACTCACTGCTATTAGCTGGACTTACATTATTATTGCTGAACTATTAAATAAAGAAAGTGGCATCGGCTCCCTGATCTACACTAAGGCCAGACTAGGACAGACGGATCGGGTATTCGCCATTTTAATCGTTATCACTCTAATTGGTTTATTTCAGGATCAAATTTTTGTACTTATTGATAAAGTGATTAATCCGCATAAATATTATAACAGTAAACTTCAGGGTTTGCAAGATGGAAATATTGGTTTATACGCATGGCTAACGGCTATTGTACTGGGCATATTTGCAGGTTGGATTCCTGCTGCCGGTATCGTATTACAATATGGAGGCTGGATAATGGCAGCAGCAGGTACGGTGTTTATGATCACTGGAATTTTTAAAAATAGTAAAGATACCATCGCATGAGCTACCAGGTAAATGACACTGATCTGCCTAATTTGGTAGAATTAAAAAATGTAAGTCAAAGCTATGATGGAGGTAAAAATTTTATTATAAAAGAGCTCAATTTTTTGATAGAAGACAAACCTGCTCAAGGCCAGATGGTCATTTTACTCGGAATGTCTGGAAGTGGAAAATCCACCATTCTGAGATACATTGCCGGATTACAAACTCCTACCCATGGCGAAGTATTGATCCATGGGAAGTCACGCACAGAAAATGATAGAGTAGGCATGGTGTTTCAGCAATATTCTTCTTTTCCCTGGCTTACCGTTTTAGAGAATGTCGCTCTTGGCTTGAAGTTTAAAGGGTTAGATGAAAAAACCAGTACTCAGCAGGCGCTTGAAATGATTGAACTCGTAGGCCTTGCCGGTCACGAAAATAAATTTGCCCAGTATCCCACACTTTCGGGTGGACAATTGCAAAGAGTAGCCATTGCCAGAAGCTTATTGGCCAATTCCGAAATATTATTAATGGATGAACCCTTTGGAGCATTGGATATAAAGACCAGGATCCAAATGCAAGATCTGTTATTGAGTCTTTGGAACAAATTTCACCCTACTATAGTATTTGTTACACACGACATCCGCGAAGCGGTTTATCTTGGTGACGATATTTATATTTTGAGTTATGCTCCTTCTAAAATAGTAGAGCATATTCCTGTGGATTTGCCACTAAACAGAAACCAGGAGACCCGAAGAAATCCTCGTTATAATGAATTGATTTATCAGATAGAGGATCTCATGTTTAAGGTTTCTTCAAAGTGATAAATAAATAATATTCTGTTTGCAATACTTGATTAATTTTGCTTAAATGGTAAAGATTCTTTTCAGTGCTGTTTTATTTATCCTTATCAGCACTTCCAGCTCATTTTCCCAGGAAAAATTGGAGCGACCCAAACTAGTGGTGGGAATTGTAGTAGATCAAATGCGATACGATTATTTGTACAGGTATTTTGATAAGTATTCCGATCGGGGTTTCAAAAGGATGATGTCGAAAGGGTTTACTTGTGAAAACATGCATTACAATTATGTTCCTACTATCACAGCTCCAGGCCATAGCAGTATTTATACAGGTACGACTCCTGCCTATCATGGGATTATTGGCAATGACTGGCATCAGCGCTATAGCAGGGAATCAATGTATTGTGTAGATGATAAAACTGTACAAGTAGTGGGAGGTGTTAATGAAGCCGCAGGCAAAAAATCCCCTGTCAATCTTCTAGCAAGCACCATAACGGATGAATTAAAATTATATTTTCACGATCAGTCCAAAATAATCAGCATTGCCTTAAAAGATAGAGCTGCAGTACTTCCGGGTGGGCACCATCCCAACGGTGCTTTTTGGTATGATGAAAGTGCTGGGAATTTTATTACCAGTACCTATTATATGAACGCTTTGCCATCATGGCTCAGTGAGTTTAATGATGAGAAATGGTCCTTAAAATTATTGCAGCAGGGGTGGAGTACTTTATTACCCCTGAGTGAATATACAGCTAGCATGCCTGACAGGAATCCTTACGAAGGCAAATTACCCCAGGATAAGGAATCAGTTTTCCCAAGAACTTTTAGCACTATTAATCCCAATTATGCCAATATTACCACTACACCACTAGGGAATATACTTACTACCCAACTAGCAATTAAAGCGATTGCAGCTGAAAATCTTGGCGCTGATAATATCACTGATTTTTTAGCCATTAGCTATTCCGTGCCAGATTATGCAGGACATTTATTCGGCTTACAATCCGTTGAAATAGAAGACATTTATTTAAGATTAGATTTAGAGCTGGCAACATTATTGGAGACTTTGGATAATGTGGTGGGGAAAGACCAATATATGGTTTTTCTAAGTGCCGATCATGCAGCAGCCCAGGTGCCTCAGCTATTGATTGATGGAAGATATCCAGCAGGGTATTTTGAAAATCAAAAACTGATAGATACCATCAAAAAAGTCATCTCTGCAAAATATGATCCTTATATTATAGAGGGAGCTAGTAATTTTCAAATCTTTTTAAATGAAGACCACATCAAATTCAAAATGAAACTCAAACGAGAAGATATAGTCAAAGACATAAAGGAAATCATCAAATCATTTCCAGGGGTTTATGATGCCTTTGAAAGAAGTGAAATTCCCTTCCTTTCATCCGAGTTTCCATTATATAAAATGATTCAACTCGGTTTTAATCCAGTGAGAAGCGGCGATATTATCTATACTCTTTTGCCGGGATGGTTAGACAGGGGAATCAAAACAGGCACTTCTCACGGGTCTCCCTGGAATTACGATACACATGTACCTGCGATTTTTTACGGTTGGCATGTTCCTTCTGGAAAATCTTATTCGCACCATGATATTACTGACATAGCTCCGACGATTAGTCACTTGGTCAAAATTCCATTGCCAAGTGCGAGTATTGGAAACCCATTGGAGTTTGTGAAATGATGACTTTTATGAAGAATATTACAAATTTTCTTTTGTATTATAAAAAACAATATTTGTAACCTTGTGACAATTATGCAGACAAAAAATTAAAAAGCAATTTTAATTTTTTAGAGCGCTTATTTACATTCTTTTTTTGAAAATATTTTATTATAAACCCGAAAATGTTCGTAAATTTGTCCGCGCTTTTAAAGAAAGTGACATATTTATTTGAAAATCAGGATTAAAGAAACAAAAACATACTGCTGATACATTCTTTTTTATAAAAATTGCCGATGTAGCTCAGCTGGTAGAGCAGCTGATTTGTAATCAGCTGGTCGGGGGTTCGAATCCCTCCATCGGCTCTTACGACTTGTAGTGTATGCAATGTGCAGAAAGAGTGATGAAATTGGGGGGCGCGCCGGAGTAGGAGAGCCGGGCCAGACTGTAAATCTGGTGTCTACGACTGAATGGGTTCGAATCCAATCGCCCCCACTCTTAAAAATTGAATGTCTACTAGCAGTTTGTTTTAAAATAGTTGAATCAGGCGGGAGTAGCTCAGTTGGTAGAGCGACAGCCTTCCAAGCTGTAGGTCGCGGGTTCGAGCCTCGTCTCCCGCTCTATATCAAAAAATTGAGTAAGACTGCCTGTACTTGAATTTCGAAATAAATGAAGGAGGAGCGATACTCAATTGTTGCATAAGCCGATGTAGCTCAGGGGTAGAGCACTTCCTTGGTAAGGAAGGGGTCGAGGGTTCAATTCCCTTCGTTGGCTCTCTTTTTTAAGTGTTAATTATTGAAAATCATTATATCATTAAAATTAAATAAAAGGTACTAAACCATGGCAAAAGAAACTTTTAAGAGGATAAAACCTCACTTAAATGTTGGTACAATCGGTCACGTAGATCACGGTAAAACCACTTTGACTGCTGCTATCACCTCTATCCTGTCTGAATCAGGATGGGCTGAAAAGAGATCGTATGATTCTATTGATGCAGCTCCTGAAGAAAAAGAACGTGGTATCACTATCAATACTGCTCACGTAGAATATCAAACAGCTAATCGTCACTATGCTCACGTAGATTGTCCTGGTCACGCCGACTATGTAAAAAACATGGTTACCGGTGCTGCTCAGATGGATGGCGCCATATTAGTGGTTGCCGCTACTGACGGCCCTATGCCTCAAACAAGAGAGCATATCCTTCTGGCAAAACAGGTTGGTGTTCCTAAAATTGTTGTGTTCATGAACAAAGTTGACCTCGTTGATGATGAAGAGATGTTGGATCTGGTAGAAATGGAAGTAAGAGAACTACTTGACCAATACGGATTCGATGGCGCACATGCTTCTGTTATTAAAGGTTCTGCGTTAAAAGCACTTGAAGGTGATGCAAAATATAAGCAATTAATCTTAGATCTAATGGCTGCTGTTGATAAAGATATTCCGGAGCCAGTGCGATTAATTGATCAACCATTTTTGATGCCCGTAGAAGATGTTTTCTCTATCACAGGTCGTGGTACAGTAGCTACTGGCCGTATTGAAAAAGGTATAATTAAAGTAGGTGAAAACGTAGAGATCATCGGCATGATGAAAGATGGTGAAAAACCAATTGTTTCTACTATCACCGGTGTGGAAATGTTTCGTAAATTATTAGACAGAGGGGAAGCTGGTGATAATGCTGGTCTTCTGCTTAGAGGTGTTGAAAAAGACCAGATCCGTAGAGGAATGGTTATTTGCGCTCCTGGCTCCGTTAAGCCACATAAAAAATTCAAAGCTGAGATATATGTTCTTAGCAAAGAAGAAGGTGGTCGTCATACTCCATTTTTTAATGGATATCGTCCTCAGTTTTATTTCAGAACTACAGATGTTACTGGTGATGTGAAATTACCTGAAGGTGTAGAAATGGTAATGCCTGGCGATAATGTGACTATCGAAGCATCGTTATTAAACTCTATAGCAATGGAAAAAAATCTACGTTTCGCTATCCGCGAAGGCGGTCGAACCGTAGGTGCTGGTCAGGTAACTGAAATCCTTGACTAATATTGAGATAGAGATAAAATTTGATATAATGAAACTTGATCAAAGAGCATTTCTCGCAAGGGAGATGCTTCTTTGTCATATAAAACTAACAGAAACGGGCATAGCTCAATTGGTAGAGCGACGGTCTCCAAAACCGTAGGCTGCGGGTTCGATTCCTGCTGCCCGTGCAACAAAGAAGATTATGGATAAGATAAGTTTATATCTGAGAGAATCTTACGACGAACTAATGAATAAGGTGACTTGGCCATCGTGGCCAATGTTAGTAGATAGTGCTAGAGTGGTGCTCATCGCCACTTTCATTATTACTTTGATTATTTCTCTTATGGATTTGATTTCTAATGCCATTGTAAATGTTTTTTACGGCGCTTAACTTAATAAAATGGCAGACCAGGAGAAAAAATTATATTCACTAAGAGTGATCAGCGGTAAAGAACGTAAAATAAAAGAGCGTTTGGAGCTGGAAATTCAAAGACAGGGTTGGAGCACATTTATTACTCAGGTAATAGTGCCCTCTGAAAAAGTGTATAAAATTCGAAATGGTAAGAAAGTCGTTTTAGAAAGAAATATTCTTCCGGGTTATATCCTTATTGAAGCCGATCCAGGAAAATTTGTTCCAGAAGTGGTTCAAGTACTGGCAAATGTGCCTAATGTGATTCATTTCCTTGGCAAAGATCATCCCGTACCAATGAGTGCAGGAGAAGCCAATAGATTGTTGGGAAAAGTAGATGAATCTCAGGAAGCAGGTGAATCTATGATAGAGCCATTCCTGAATGGTGAAACTGTAAAAATAATAGATGGACCTTTTAATGATTTTATAGGTGATATCAAAGAAATAAATGAGGAGAAGAAAAAGCTAAAAGTAATTGTAAAAATCTTTGGCAGAGGTACAGAAGTAGAATTGAACTTTATGCAAGTAGAAAAAGCATCTTAATAATTGAAAAATAATCCGAAAGACACTGATCAAAATTTTGCCAAGCTTCCATTGGCGACAGTATCTAAGGAAACCAAATAGTTTAATAAAAGCAATATGGCAAAGGAAATAGAAACATTCATAAAACTTCAGGTAAAAGGTGGTCAGGCTAATCCTGCTCCTCCTGTAGGACCTGCATTGGGTTCTAAAGGAGTGAATATCATGGAGTTCTGTAAGCGCTTCAACGCTCAGACCCAGGATAAACAAGGTAAGATCTTACCCGTTGTAATTACCGTTTATAAAGATAAATCATTTGAATTTGTAATTAAAACAGCTCCTGCCGCTATCCAGTTAATGGAGGTTGCCAAGATTAAAGCTGGTTCTAAAGAACCAAATCGATCCAAAGTAGCCGATGTTACCTGGGAACAGGTGAAAGCGATTGCAAATGATAAAATGCCCGATCTTAATGCGCTTACCATAGAAGCAGCTATGCTGCAAATCGCTGGTACTGCAAGAAGTATGGGTATCACTGTTTCAGGAGAAGCTCCGGCGAAATAGTATTGAAAACAAAATTATTATAAATAGAGGGAGTCAGTTTCGACTGATGTTATTACCTCCTAAATTTTTGAAATGGCAGCAGTAACTAAAAAAAGAAAGGCCGTAAATCCAAAGATCGACAGAAAAAAAATGCACTCGGTTCAGGATGCGATGGCTCTTGTCAAAGAAGTAAATATCACCAAATTTGATGCTTCTGTTGACTTACATGTTCGACTTGGGATCGACCCCAGGAAATCAGACCAGGCTATCAGAGGCACCGTAACACTACCAAATGGTACTGGTAAAACGAAAAAAGTACTTGTACTTTGTACTCCTGACAAAGAAGCCGAAGCAAAAGCTGCCGGGGCAGATCATGTGGGGCTTGATGACTACATCCAGAAAATCTCCGAGGGTTGGATGGATATCGATGTGATCATAGCTACTCCTTCTGTGATGGCCAAAATTGGTAAGATCGGTAGAGTTTTAGGTCCAAGAGGCCTAATGCCTAATCCCAAAACAGGAACTGTAACTCAGGATGTAGGAGCAGCTGTAAATGAGGTGAAAGGTGGTAAAATAGCCTTTAGAGTGGATAAACAAGCCATCATTCATAGTACAGTAGGAAGAGTTTCATTTTCAGCTGACAAACTAACTGAGAACGCAAATGAGCTTCTTTCTACTATTATTAGGCTAAAGCCTTCCTCCGCTAAAGGTATATATATCAAATCTGTAGCGATTGCAAGCACTATGAGTCCAGGTATTTGGGTGGATATAAAATCTCTTCATTAATTTTTAAATTCTGATTCAAAATGAATAAAACAGAGAAAGGGGAGATGATAGAATCCCTTAAAGATAAAATAAACGAAGCTACCAATTTCTATTTGGCTGATGCTTCATCTATGACGGTAGCTCAAATAAATTCTTTCAGAAGAAAATGTTTTGAACAAGGTATTGAAGTAAAAGTGGTTAAAAATTCATTAGCTAGAAAAGCAATGGAAGCACTTCCTGCCTCAAAAGGGTATGCAGATATTTATAGTGCACTAAAAGGCCCTACTGCTATGATATTTTCTGAAATAGGTAATCTTCCTGCAAGAGTCATCAAAGATTTTAGAACAGGTACTATGGAAAGACCCAAGTTGAAAGCTGCCTATATTGATAGTGCAGTGTTTAAAGGGGATGACCAAATAGATGTATTGATAGCTATCAAATCTAAAAATGAACTGATTGGTGATATCGTTTCATTATTACAATCACCAGCTCGAAATGTAATCGGAGCTCTTCAATCAGGTGGCCACAAATTGGCTGGCCTGGTGAAAGCACTGGAAGAAAGAGCAAATTAAGTAAGGCTTCCAAGCACGCATTATAAATTTTTAAATACAAATTAATCAAATCAAAAAAATTTAGTCATGGCAGATTTAAAAGAAATTGCAGATCAACTAGTAAGTTTAACAGTTAAAGAAGTAAACGAATTGGCTGCAATATTAAAAAACGAGCACGGCATCGAGCCCGCAGCCGCAGCAGTAGCATTTGCAGCTCCAGCAGGTGGCGGAGCAGCCGCAGCAGTAGCTGAACAAACAGAATTCGATGTTATCTTGAAATCTGGGGGTGCTGAAAAATTGAAGGTAGTAAAAGAAGTAAAAACATTATTGAATCTTGGCTTGAAAGAAGCTAAAGATTTAGTAGATGGTGCTCCCGCTACTTTGAAAGAGAAAGCAACAAAAGAAGAAGCTCAGGCATTGAGAGCAGCTCTTGAGGCTGTAGGTGCTGAAGTAGAAGTAAAGTAATTCGAGTAAGACTAAAAATCTGAATTACCACCTTTTACATAAAATATTAGTTTGTTGGCTTAGCTAGATATCTTATTTGGCTAAGCCTATACTAATTTGTAAGGAATAAAACACATGTTGAAAGACATCATTTTTTTTAATTGAAAATCTAAATTCGCATAGAGGCTTATGGCAATCAAAAAAGTAGAATCTAAGCGGGTAAATTTTGGGAAGATCAAGCACGGTACTGACTCGCCAGATCTACTCGAAATACAGCTCAAATCCTTCCAGGAATTTTTCCAACTCGAGACAACTCCCGAAAATCGAAGCAACGAAGGACTTTACAAAGTATTCCAGGAGAATTTTCCAATTTCAGATGCTCGTAACATCTTTTTATTGGAGTTTCTGGATTATTTCATTGACCCACCCCGATATACTATACCAGAGTGTATGCAGCGTGGACTTACTTACAGCGTACCATTAAAAGCAAAACTAAGGCTCTCTTGTAATGATGAAGAGCATGTAGATTTTGAAACCATTGTGCAGGATGTTTTCTTGGGTAATATTCCTTATATGACCCCTAAAGGAACATTTGTAATCAATGGCGCTGAAAGAGTGATCGTAAGCCAATTGCATAGATCCCCCGGGGTATTCTTTAATCAGACCTTTCACCCCAACGGGACTAAGATTTACTCTGCAAGAGTTATTCCTTTTAAAGGGGCCTGGATGGAGTTTTCTACCGATATCAATACAGTGATGTATGCCTATATCGATAGAAAGAAAAAATTCCCCGTGACTACTCTTTTAAGAGCTATTGGGTTTGACTCAGATAAAGATATTCTGGATCTTTTTGGCCTGGCCGAAGAGATAGAAGTAACAGAAAAAAATCTCAATCAAAATATAGGTCGCCGGTTAGCTGCCCGGGTATTGAAAAAATGGACTGAAGATTTCGTAGATGAAGATACAGGTGAAGTAGTCACCATAGAAAGAAATGAAATCATTCTTGAAAGAGATATAGTTTTAGATGAAGACAATATCCAACAGGTGCTTGAAGCTGAAGCAGAGACTATTATTCTTCAAAAAGAAGATGTAGAAGATGATTATACTATCATTTATAATACCCTTCAAAAAGACCCATCCAGTTCTGAATTAGAAGCCGTACAACATATATACAGACAATTGAGAGGTACTGATCCACCAGATGAAGAAACAGCTCGTGGCATCATAGATAAACTATTTTTCTCAGATAAAAGATATAATCTGGGCGAAGTAGGACGATATAAGATCAATAAAAAATTAGATCAGGATATCGATCTCAGTACCATGATTCTTACTAATCAGGATATTATCAATATTGTTAAATACCTGGTTTTACTGATTAATCAAAAAGCCGAATTAGATGATATTGATCATCTTAGTAACAGACGCGTAAGAACCGTAGGAGAGCAATTATATGCTCAGTTTGGAGTAGGTCTCGCGAGAATGGCCAGAACCATTCGTGAAAGAATGAACGTTAGAGATAATGAAGTTTTTACTCCTATAGATCTGATCAATGCGAGAACATTATCATCTGTAGTTTCTTCCTTCTTTGGAACCAGTCAGCTTTCCCAATTCTTAGATCAGACTAACCCTCTTTCTGAAATTACTCATAAAAGAAGAATTTCAGCGCTGGGCCCAGGTGGTCTTTCTCGTGAAAGAGCAGGATTTGAAGTACGGGATGTGCATTACTCGCATTATGGCCGCCTTTGCACTATTGAAACTCCTGAAGGTCCAAATATTGGTTTGATATCTACCCTTTGTGTGCATGCCAAAATCAATAAAATGGGTTTCCTGGAAACTCCGTACAGAAAAATAACAAATGGTGTAATAGAAGCGAAATCACCCGCAGAATTTTTATCAGCAGAATTGGAAGACAATAAAAAAATTGCTCAGGCCAATTCTATTTTAGATGAAAAAGGTGCATTTGTAGGAGACAGAATCAAATGTCGCCAGCATGGTGATTTCCCTGTACTTACCCCAGATGAAGTTGAATACATAGATATCGCCCCTAATCAAATTGTCGGAGTTTCAGCATCATTAATTCCTTTCCTGGAAAATGATGATGCTAACCGGGCATTGATGGGATCAAATATGCAACGGCAGGCAGTGCCATTGATCCACCCATCATCACCTATTGTAGGTACCGGTCTTGAAGCCAAAGTTGCTCAGGACAGCCGTATGCTTATTAATGCAGAAGGTGAAGGTGTGGTAGAATATGTAGATGCAAATCAAATCATTATCAAATATGATAAATCTGAAGAAGATCAGTTAGTGTCTTTTGAAGATAATATGAAGACCTATTTTTTAACCAAATTTCAGCGTACCAACCAGGCAACATGCATCAATCTAAAACCAATCGTAAAGAAAGGTGATAGAGTGCATGAAGGCAGTATTCTGTGCGACGGTTATGCTACCGATAAAGGTGAATTGGCTTTAGGCCAAAACCTTAGAGTTGCATTCATGCCCTGGAAAGGTTACAATTTTGAAGATGCGATTGTAATCTCTGAAAAAGTAGTTCAACAGGATATTTTTTCCTCTATTCATATTGAAAGTTTTGACCTGGATGTGAGAGAAACCAAGTTGGGAGACGAAGAACTTACAAATGATATACCTAATGTCAGTGAAGAAGCAACTAAAGATCTTGATGAGAATGGTATTATCAGAATAGGTGCTTGGGTAAACGAAGGAGATATTCTCATTGGAAAAATTACTCCAAAAGGGGAGTCGGATCCAACACCAGAGGAAAAACTTTTGAGAGCTATATTTGGTGACAAAGCTGGCGATGTGAAAGACGCTTCTTTGAAAGCACCACCATCTATTGAAGGTGTGGTGATCAATAAACAATTGTTTGCTAAAGCGAAAAAAGATAAAGTTCAGAAGACGCAGGAGAAAGATGTCCTTGATAAGCTGGATCAAAAGCATGAAGTAGCCGTAAATCAATTAAAGACTATATTAATAGACAAATTGATGCGCTTGCTAAAAGGAGATGCCACAGAAGGAATCAAGACCATCTATGGTGAGCAAATTATATCAAAAGGAACTAAGTTTTCTCCTAATACTTTAAAGAAGATTGATTTTGCATCTGTAGATTATACTGGATGGACTGCTGATAAAAAGACCAACCAATTGATCACCAGATTATTGCACAATTTTAGCATTAAATACAATGAAGAAGTAGGGCGTTATAAGCGTGAAAAATTCAATGTAAGTATTGGTGACGAATTGCCTGCTGGAGTTCAAAAACTTGCCAAAGTATATATCGCAAAACGAAGAAAACTGAAAGTAGGTGATAAAATGGCAGGTCGCCATGGAAATAAAGGTATCGTATCTAGAATCGTGCGTATGGAAGATATGCCATTCTTAGCTGATGGTACCCCGGTAGATGTGGTATTAAACCCGTTGGGCGTTCCTTCCAGGATGAATCTTGGTCAGATCTTCGAAACAGTACTTGGCTGGGCCGGAGAAAAGATGGGGGTCAAATTTGCCACACCCATTTTTGATGGTGCAAGCTTAAGTGAAATCGAAGGTTATATCGAAAAAGCCGATCTGCCTCAATATGGACAAACTTATCTATATGATGGTGAGACGGGCGACAGATTTCATCAACAGGCAACTGTTGGAGTTATCTATATGTTGAAACTGTCCCACATGGTAGACGATAAAATGCATGCTCGTTCCATTGGTCCTTACAGCTTGATCACACAGCAACCACTCGGCGGTAAAGCTCAGTTTGGAGGTCAGAGATTTGGAGAGATGGAGGTATGGGCCCTAGAAGCTTACGGAGCATCACATATATTACAAGAATTGCTTACAGTAAAATCTGACGATATCATCGGAAGAGCAAAAGCGTATGAAGCCATAGTAAAAGGAGATAACCTCCCGGAACCTAATATTCCAGAATCTTTCAATGTATTGATCAACGAATTGCAGGGCTTGGCCTTAGAAATAAAGTTTGAATAACAAATTGTTTCATCAATAAAAAAACAAATTAGTTATGCCATTTAAAAAGAAAAGTACTAAACATCCAAAATACTTCGATAGTATTACGATTAGTCTTGCATCTCCAGATGATATTTTGGAGAGATCTTATGGAGAAGTTCTTAAACCGGAAACCATTAACTACCGCTCATACAAACCGGAGCGGGATGGTCTTTTTTGTGAGAGAATATTTGGCCCCGTAAAAGATTACGAATGTTATTGCGGAAAGTACAAGCGTATTCGTTACAAAGGCATTGTATGTGACCGTTGTGGAGTAGAAGTGACTGAAAAGAAAGTGCGTAGAGAACGTATGGGTCATATCAAATTAGTAGTACCTGTTGTCCACATTTGGTTTTTTAAATCATTGCCAAATAAAATTGGATATCTACTAGGATTATCTTCTAAAAAGCTGGAAACGATCATTTATTATGAAAGGTATGTAGTTATTCAGCCAGGTATAAAAGAAAAAGATGGCACTGCCGTCTTAGATCTTTTATTAGAAGAAGAATATTTGGATATTTTAGAGGCGCTTCCAAAGGAAAATCAATTTTTGGATGACACTCACCCAGACAAGTTTATTGCAAAAATGGGTGCGTTAGCCGTAAAGGATTTATTGGAGAGGGTAAACTTGGATGATGTTTCTTTTGATTTAAGACATAAGTCATCAACAGAATCTTCTCAGCAAAGAAAATCTGAAGCCTTAAAGCGATTAAGAGTAGTGGAGGCTTTCAGGGATGGTCAACTTCATCAAGTGAATAAACCGGAGTGGACCATCATTCAGTATTTGCCCGTGATTCCACCAGAATTGAGACCATTAGTACCTCTTGATGGTGGTAGATTTGCAAGTTCTGATCTTAACGACCTGTATAGAAGAGTAATCATTCGTAATAATCGTTTGAAAAGATTATTGGAGATCAAAGCTCCTGAAGTAATTCTCCGCAATGAGAAGCGCATGCTTCAGGAAGCCGTGGATAGTTTATTTGATAACAGCCGTAAGTCAAATGCAGTAAAAGCAGAGGGTGGTCGGGCATTAAAATCTTTGAGTGATATACTTAAAGGTAAGCAAGGTCGCTTCCGTCAAAACCTTTTGGGTAAACGCGTTGATTATTCTGGCCGTTCAGTTATTGTCGTTGGGCCTACTTTAAAACTATTCGAGTGTGGTCTTCCTAAAAATATGGCAGCTGAATTATTCAAGCCATTTATCATACGAAAGTTAATTGAAAGGGGTATTGTCAAAACTGTAAAATCTGCTAAGAAACTAGTAGATAGAAAAGATTCTGTAATCTGGGAAATACTGGAAAATATACTCAAAGGACATCCGGTAATGCTCAATAGAGCTCCTACACTGCATAGACTTTCTATTCAGGCATTCCAGCCCAGGTTAGTAGAAGGTAAAGCTATTCAGTTACATCCGTTGGTGTGCGGTGCGTTCAATGCTGACTTTGACGGTGACCAAATGGCGGTGCATGTGCCTCTGAGCCAAGCGTCTATAGTAGAAGCGCAGCTTTTGATGCTTTCTGCACATAATATGTTGAACCCTCAAGATGGTTCGCCCATATCCTTGCCTTCACAAGACATGGTACTGGGGTTATATTATTTAACCAAAGAAAAGAGATCTACTGAAAAAGAGAAAGTAAAAGGTGAAGGGTCTAAATTTTATTCATTTGAAGAGGTAATCATTGCCTTTAATGAAGGAAAAGCTGACCTCCATGCTATGATTAAGGTACGAGCTAATGTTGAAGATGAGCAGGGTAAAATGGTTTACAAATTAATAGACACTACCGTAGGTAGAGTTTTGTTTAACCAGGCTGTTCCGGCAGGAGTGCCTTACATCAATGAACTAGCTACTAAAAAGAGTTTGAAAAAAACCATAAGTGATATCATCACCCGGACTGATTTTGCACAGACTGCTGAATTCCTTGATCATATTAAAGAAATGGGATTCTCATGGGCTTTTAAAGGAGGCCTGTCATTTAACCTGGGCGATTTAGTAATCCCTTCAATAAAGGATGCAACACTAAAAGCAGCTCAAGCTGAAGTAGATGAAATCTGGGAAAATTACAATATGGGTCTGATTACCAATAATGAACGTTACAATCAGATAATTGATAGATGGACATTTGCTGATAATAGAATTACAGATAGTTTGATGAAAGAATTCGCTAATCATAAAAACGGTTTCAACTCTGTGTATATGATGCTGCATTCAGGAGCTCGTGGATCTAAACAGCAAATTAAACAGCTTTGTGGCCTAAGGGGATTGATGGCAAAGCCTAGAAAATCTGGCGATACAGGAGCTGCCATTATTGAAAATCCAATTTTGTCAAACTTCCTGGATGGTCTTTCAGTATTGGAATACTTTATCTCTACCCACGGAGCGCGTAAAGGTCTCGCAGATACAGCTTTGAAAACAGCTGATGCTGGTTACCTTACCCGAAGGTTGGTAGATGTATCTCAGGATGTAGTTATTTCTGAGGTAGATTGCGGTACACTGAGAGGTATTGAAACCACTCCTTTGAAAGACAATGAAAAAATTATCGAACCACTTTCTTCCAGAATTATGGGTCGATACAATCTTCATCCAATTTATAATCCGGTTACTGACGAAATTATTGTTGATTCAGCAGAGTACATAGATGAAAAAGCAGCTCAGAAAATCGAAGAAGTAGGAATTGAGGCTGTAACTATCAGATCGGTGCTGACATGCGAAGCGAAACGGGGAGTTTGTACCAAATGTTATGGTAAAAATCTGGCTACTGGAAGGATTACCGAGAAAGGGGACGCTGTAGGAATCATTGCAGCTCAGTCTATCGGCGAGCCAGGTACGCAGCTTACACTTCGTACATTCCACACGGGGGGTACGGCATCAGTATCCAAAACGGAATCTTTATTAGAGGCAAAATTTGACGGGGAAGTTGAATTTGACAATATCACATTTACATCAGTAAAGGAAGATGATGAAAAGAAAAATGTAATTCTTTCACGTTCCGGGGAAATAAGAATATTGGATCCTAAAACCAGGAAACAATTTAGTTCCAATCACGTGCCTTATGGCGCTACATTGAAAATAAAAGAAGGTGCTATAGTTTCAAAAGGGGATGTGATCTGTGATTGGGATCCATTTAATGCGGTTATCATCTCAGAATTTTCAGGTATTGCTCAATTCAATGAAATTGAAGAGGGTATTACTTATAGAATGGAACGTGATGATCAGACAGGGTATTCGGAAAAAGTAATTATAGATGCAAAAAACAAGAAGAAAATTCCTGTAATTAAAGTGCTGGATAAAAATGGTGACGAATTAAAACAATACACTTTACCAGTAGGTGCTTATATTTCTATCAGCGATGGGGATACAGTAACGGCCGGTCAAAAAATTGTGAAAATTCCTAGAAAACTTGGAAAAATTCAAGATATCACCGGAGGTCTTCCTCGGGTAACAGAATTATTCGAAGCTAGAAACCCTTCAAATCCTGCCGTAGTTGCCGAGATAGACGGTATTGTTACATTTGGTAAGATCAAGCGAGGTAACCGAGAAGTAATGGTAGAGGATGAAAAGACCAATCAGAGAAGTAAGTATCTGATAGGGCTGTCTCGTCACTTACTGGTACAAGAAGGTGATTTCGTTCGCTCAGGAATGGCATTAACTGATGGTACTATTGCAGCCAGAGATATTTTACATATCAAAGGACCCTATGCAGTTCAGTCACATTTGGTTAATGGTGTACAGGAAGTTTATAGATCACAAGGTATTAATATCAACGACAAGCACATCGAAGTAATCGTAAGGCAAATGATGCGAAGATTACAAATTGAAGATCCTGGTGATACTCATTTTCTGGAAAGTGAAGCCGTTGATAAACATGAGTTTAATGATTATAATGACTGGATTTTCGATAAAAAGTTTGTTACTGAAGCAGGTGATTCTACTAAATTAAAGCCTGGTGCTTTAGTTAGCCTGCGTCAAATCAGGGAAGAAAATAGTATACTTAAGAGAGGGGATAAAAAATTAGTTGAATTCCGTGATGCGGTAGCAGCTACTTCAAGTCCTTTGTTATTAGGTATCACTAAGAGTTCATTAGGTACAGAAAGTTGGATATCTGCTGCTTCATTCCAGGAGACCACTAAAGTTTTATCCCAAGCTGCCATTGCAGCCGCTAAAGATAATTTGAAGGGTCTGAAGGAAAATGTGATTGTAGGTAAGAGAATTCCTGCTGGTACTGGTATGAGAGAATTCGATAGATTAATAGTAAATACTGTAGAAAATACTGTTCCAGTGATGGAAGAATAGAAAAAAGTAATAGAAAAGTCATTAAAAGGGGGTGCTTGCATCCCCTTTTTGCTTTAAGCGGGGGCTTATAAAAGTTTACTTTCTTCCAAAATCTGCAGGGTTTTCACCCCACTCTTCAGTTTCCCACTTTAAAATAGAATTACTATATGTATTGGTATGTAGCCAAGTAATAGCCCGGTCGACAAGTTTAAAAAGAGGCTCATTCTTTTTGGTTCTTTGTAAGGTAGATTTTATTCTTTTGTTTCTTACCCAAGCTATACCTGTGAGGGAGTCCGAGTAAATGACTTTATTGGACTTATTTTCTTTTTTAAATAACGCCAGAGCATGCACGATAGCCAGAAATTCGCCAAGATTATTTGTTCCTTCCTCTAAAGGCCCTATATGAAAAAGGATTGTTCCTGTGGCCAAATCCATTCCCTGGTACTCCAAAAGGCCAGGGTTCCCTTCGCATGCAGCGTCTACGGCTATTGAATCTTGCTTTATAGGTAGATTAATTTTATTGGAGGTCTTGTTTTTTTTAGGAGCAGCAATCGTGTATGGACCAGATTGGTAAGCATATTCAGCCGCTTCTATTGAGTCAAATGATTTATACCGCGCTCCAATATACCCTTTCACTTGTGACTCACATTCTTTCCATGAATCAAAAATGCCAGTCTTGATACCTTTCCACACTACATAATATTTTTGTTTCTTCGCCATATGATTTTTAGTTCCCAAATATATCAATTACCATGCTGATAGATACTCATGCTCATCTATATGTAAAGGAATTTTCAAACGACCGGCTCGAAATGGTGGAACGCGCGAAGGCGGCCGGTGTATCCAAAATATTTTTGCCTAATATAGATGTTGACACTATTCCACAAATGAAAGAGCTCCTTGCCCTGGATCGTATTTTGTATCCAATGATTGGATTGCATCCTTGTAGTGTTAAGAATGAATTTGAAAATGATCTGAAAATTTTAAAGTCGGAGTTGGATACTTCAACCTATTATGGGATAGGAGAAACAGGAATAGATTTATATTGGAACAAGACTACCCTGGATATTCAGATAGCTGCTCTAAAAGTTCAATGTGATTGGGCGTTGGAATATAACTTGCCGATAATTTTACATACAAGGAATGCTACTTCTGTAGTAATAGATTTGTTAGAAAAATTGCCTGCCAGGCCATCTAAAGGAATTTTTCATTGTTTTGGAGGGACTATAGATGAGATCAATAGAATTAACGAATTAGGCGACTATTGTTTTGGTATTGGTGGTGTCATTACTTTTAAGAATGGTGGTCTTTTTGAGATGATACCCCATATTCCTATGGAGAAATTGGTTTTGGAAACTGACTCTCCTTATTTAGCTCCAGCACCATATCGGGGTAAAAGAAATGAATCCAGTTATTTAAAATTAATTGTTGATAAACTTGCTGAGAGTCTGCAGCTTTCTGTAGAGGGGGTTACAGAATTGACTACTTCTAATGCTAATAGAATTTTTACGAATTAATTTTTTTGGTCATACACCAAAATTGATCAAAGGGTTCATCCTTTTATTCAAGAGTTGAGTATTTTGAATGGAAGAAAGCGGATCAATGTGAATCCCTAACGCATAAAGTTGATTGGAAGTAATTAATGATAAAAAAGTTCTCATTAAACAAGGATACTGGATTTTGAATTGAGCCGAAAATAAACGAAATTTGCATCCTTTCCATTCATATTTATCTTCGGAAGGTTGCAAGAGTGGTTTAATTGGCACGCCTGGAAAGTGTGTGTACATCAAAAGTGTACCTAGGGTTCGAATCCCTAACCTTCCGCTTTTTTCACTCATAATATTGATAATCAATTCATTGATCTATTATTTTCCTATTCTGTGAATTTAATTTTATAAAAAGAAATTGTGAAGTTTTATTTGCGCTTTGAATATATTTTCTATTTTTAAGGCTTCAAAAAAATAAAACTTAAACATATGCGAAAGATTGCTTTACTTTTTACATTGATTGTGATTGCCATTTTAGTGGCTAATATTGGCTTATCTGCTCAGGATGCTTCTGCTGTAGCTCCCTCACCCGGAGGATTCCAAATGCTAAAGGAAAAATTCATCGAAGGTACCTGGCAATGGATGGCTCCTATATTATTTGTTCTGGTTCTTGGTCTTGCTTTCTGTATTGAAAGGGTAATTACTTTAAATGTTGCTACCGTCAATACTGACAAATTATTGACAAAAATTGACGATCGTCTACAATCTAATGATGTAGAAGGCGCAATAGAAGTATGTAAAGCCACTCCTGGCCCAGCTGCTTCAACTTTATTGGAAGGCCTAAGGCATGCAGATAAAGGCCCAGAAGCTGTAGAAAAAGCAATTTCAGCTTTTGGAGGTATGCAAATGAGCTTATTGGAAAGAGGCCTGGTATGGATATCTCTTTTTATTGCTCTGGCTCCTATGCTCGGATTCCTCGGTACTGTAGTAGGTATGGTGGAGGCATTTGATAGAATTGAAGTTGCAGGTGATATTTCTCCTACTATTGTGGCTGGTGGTATTAAAGTGGCTTTATTGACTACTATATTTGGTTTGATTTCTGCTATCATTCTCCAGATATTTTACAATTATATTGTTACCAAAATTGATACTATTACTCATAAAATGGAAGAAAGCAGCATTGGCTTGATTGACATTTTAAGTAAAAACAAAATTTTTAAATAGTATATAAGTACTTGTATTTATAGATCAAGCATTTATTAAATTTTTAAAAATTATAAAAAATGGTAAACTTATATAAACTTTTATCTTCAAAAGGGACCCTTTTTGCCTTCGTGGTAGGCTTACTAGCTATCCTTATATTTTTGTTTCCGGTAATCAGCGGACTGAATTCTTTCAATGCGCTGCCTGAACCTGAAAGAAAAGCCAGCAATATTTTTAATATAGGTATCACTATGATGCTTTTTTTATTAGTTATTGCAGTGGTTGTCACTATTGCAGGCGCTTTATATCAAATGATTATGAATCCCAAAGGAGCAAAAATGGGTTTTCTCTGGATAGGTATTTTGATTGTATTATTTGTAATTGGATTTTATGTTTTAAATCAGCCTGATAATGCTAATATATTAGCAGACCTGAAAGCAAACAATGTATCAGCCGGAACCAGCAAATTAGTAGGTGGAGGATTATGGGTGATGCTGATTATGATATTTGCATCAGTGGGTATATTTGTATTTTCAGAGGTTCGAAACCTATTTAAATAATTTACTTTTAATCAATTGAATTATGATTCTTAATAAAAAGAAAGGTAAAAAATCTCCTGAAATTAATGCCAGTTCAATGGCAGATATTGCTTTTCTGTTGTTGATTTTCTTCCTGATAACTACTAATATAGTTGAAGACAAAGGTGTTTTGGTGAGATTACCAGCTTGGTCAGAAGAGCCTCCTGAAGATCTTACATTAAATACCCGAAATGTATTTACTGTTTTAGTAAATGGTCAGGATCAGCTTTTAGTCAGAGGTGAACCAATGAAAGTAGAAATACTTAAGACTAAAGCAAAGGATTTTATAATGAACCCCAATCATCAGGAAGATTTAGCTGAATCTTCTAAAGAAGCTATTATTTCTTTGAAGAATGATAGGGCAACGCATTTTAAGCAGTACCTGGCAGTTTATAATGAATTAAAAGCAGCTTATGCAGAACTTTGGGATGAAGCCGCAAAGAAAAAATTTAGAAAGGAAACCATTGATGAATGTAATAAAGAACAGCAGGCTGAAATCAAATCTGAAATTCCTTTTGTGATCTCCGAAGCTGAACCAACTTCATTCGGAGATGAGAAATAATATTTGATTACTTAATTTAAAAGAAAGTAAAATAGTATGAGTAAATTTTCAACCAAAAGAGCAGATACAGGGGCAACTATATCCACATCATCTTTACCAGATATTATTTTCATATTACTATTCTTCTTCATGGTGGTAGTGAAACTGAGAGAAACTAATATGAAATTAAAAGTCGTGACACCATATGCGACAGAACTCACTAAATTGGAGAAAAAATCTTTGGTAAATACAATGTATATCGGCAGGCCTACATTAGCTTTCCAACAACAGTACGGTACTAAACCACGATTGCAATTAAATGATAAAATTGCAGACTTAAATGAGATTCCAGTCTTTTTGGAAAGACATAAAGTAAAAGTTCCGGAACCACAAAGGCCCGGCATCACTACATCTATGAAAATAGACGGTGATGTGACTATGGGTTTTGTAACGGATGTAAAGACTGAACTTCGCAAAGCAGGTCAGTTAAAATTGAACTATTCATCTAAAAAGAGAACTGAAAGGTCAGGATTTTAGTCCAATAGTAAAGCATATACAGAAAGGGTTTTGTTCGAAAGAATAGAGCCCTCTTTTTTTAATTGACCTCATCTTCAAATACTACTCGCTGATATTTTGGGAAATATTGTCTGCTATGACATTGAATTCAGCATTATCTAGTTTCAATTTCGGATTTGAAAAATTCAAATCATTTATACCGTTTATAGGGACCAAATGAATATGTGCATGTGGTACTTCTAACCCAATCACAGCGACACCTATTCGTTTGCATTCTACCGCCTTCTTAATTCCAATGGCTACTTTTTTGCTGAAAATAATCATATCGGCTAAACACTGGTCTTCTAGATCAAATAGATAATCTGTTTCAGTTTTAGGAATAACAAGGGTATGTCCTTTTGCCAAAGGATGGATATCTAAAAAGGCTAAAAAATGAGCATTTTCATACACTTTATAACACGGAATTTCTCCCGAAACGATTTTTGAAAAGATACTCGCCATAGATTTAAACTGAAATTCTTACAACATCAAATTCCATGGTTCCATTAGGCGTAACTACTTTAGCTACCTCTCCAACTACTTTTCCATTTAATCCTTGCCCAATTGGTGAAGTAATGCTGATTTTGCCAACTTTGATATCGGCTTCAGCCTCGGAAACTAATTTATAATTCATTTCCTTACCAGTCTTTTTATTGCGAATAGTAACCTGGGATAATATACCTACCCTGGAAGTATCTATCTGAGATTCATCAACCAATTTAACATTGGCCAATTTTTTTTCAAGATCGTTGATTTTATATTCTAACATACCCTGGGCATCCTTTGCTGCATGATATTCTGCATTTTCAGAGAGATCGCCTTTTTCACGAGCTTCAGCAATGGCTTTAGCCGCATCTCTTCTTCCAGTGCCTTTTAACTCATCCAATTCAGCCCTTACTTTTTCATAACCTTCAGGGGTCATTAATGTCAATTCCATAAAATTTTAAATTAAATAATTAGGAAATAGAAAGCCTATTCAATCCCAACGCCTTGAGAGGTCAGAGGCGATATATAATTGAATGGATTTAGTTTAACTTTCATATTAAAAAATAAAAACGTTTCCCGCAATTGGCTGGAAACGTTCTCTTATCAAACCACAAAGTTAATTAATTCTAAGTAAGATTGCAACTAGCATATTGCATTGATAAAGAGTTTTTATCTTGGACTTGTTAATTGAAAAAAGATGAAGGTTAAATATTTGTTACTCATATTCATATCCGTAGTAATCCAACCCTTAAAAAGTCAGAACATTCCTTTGCCAGAGCATCCGCGGCCAGATTTTGAACGAAAGGAATGGCTTAATTTAAATGGTGAATGGGAATTTGAATTTGACTCCTCTAATATTGGTAAAACATTTGATTGGTGGCAGAAGAATACATTCTCCAAAAAAATTATTGTCCCATTTCCATGGGGGTCAGAGCTATCAGGAATAAAGGATGAAGCAAACATTGGATGGTACAAAAGAAAAATTAGTATTCCTAATTCGTGGAAAGGGAAGCGGATTTTTATTACTATCGGAGCATCAGATTGGCTTACAGAAGCGTGGATAGATAGTACCTACCTAGGTAAACACCAGGGCGGGTACATGCCTTTCAGTTTTGAAATTGATCCTCGTCTCGATTTTAATAAAGAGCATACCATTACTATCAGAGCTGACGACAAACGCAGAGATTTTACATTATATGGAAAACAGGGCTATGGTAATGCGAGAGGGATTTGGCAAACCGTGTATTTGGAAGCAAGAGGTGTAAACTATCTTGAAAAAATTCATTGTATTCCAGATATTGATCATGATCAGGTAATGATAAAATTATTTGTACCAAGAGCATCGGATAAGCCAGTCCCCTTTAGTATCCAACTTGGGACCGATAAAGGAGAGGTCATTTACAAGGATACATTTCCAGTAGATCAAATAGTTGTTAATTTTAATATGAAAATTCCTGGGCCTCGGCTTTGGTCACTGGAAGACCCATTTCTATATAGTATAAAAATCAATTTAGGAGACGATGAAGTGACATCATACTTTGGAATGAGGAAAGTATCAGTAACCAATTTGCCGGGTACTCAGATTCCATACATTTCTTTGAATAATAAGCCGGTTTATTTGCAACTTACCTTAGATCAATCCTACCATCCACAAGGATTTTACACGTTCCCCTCAGACCAATTTATGAAGGATGAAATAATAAGAAGCAAATCTATCGGCCTGAATGGCATTAGAATTCACATTAAACCTGAACTACCGAGAAAATTATATTGGGCTGACAAACTAGGTTTGTTAGTAATGGCTGATCTGCCTAATAGTTGGGGAGAACCTGAACCTCAAATGCGAGATGAGGCTGAGACTACTTTGAAGGAATATATTGATCGGGATTTTAATCATCCTTCTATTTTTTCCTGGATAGTATTTAATGAAACCTGGGGCCTTATTAGCAATGTGATCAAGGATGGAAAATCACAAAGAATGTATTTGCCTGAAACTCAAAATTGGGTAGCCTCTATGTACTATCTGGCAAAGTCTTTGGATCCTTCCAGGCTGGTGGAGGATAATTCTATTTGTTGTGGAAGGGGACATACTCAAACTGATATCAATAGCTGGCATGAATACTTACCTGGCTGGGCATGGGAAGATCATCTCAAAATGATTACTGAAAATGATTATCCCGGTAGTCAGTTTCATTTTGAAAAGGGATTTGTCCAAGGCAAGCAGCCCAATATAAATTCAGAATGCGGTAATGTCTGGGGATATGATGGAAGTACAGGTGATGTAGATTGGAGTTACGATTATCACCGTATGATGAATACTTTTAGAAAGTATCCCAAAGTAGCCGGTTGGCTATATACAGAGCATCATGATGTGATCAATGAGTGGAATGGATATTGGAGATTTGATCGCACTAAAAAATATACTGGTTTTGAAAATTTAGTTGCTGGAATGACTTTGAATGACATGCATAGCAAGTATTACTTATCTACTGGTAATGAAATAGTACGCACAGTAAATGCCAATGGATCAGTTTCGGTACCTATGTATTTATCTATTTATGATGATATCGAAGGAAGTAACAAGCTTACCATTCTTACTAAACTTTCGATAATTGACCAGGCAGGTAATGAATCTGAACCATCTATTCTAAAGGATGAAGTACAAGCTTCTGCTTGGGAACAAAAGGAATTACCATCCATTCAATTAAAAATGCCCCCTACCAATGGTTTGGCTATCCTGAAGCTGTATTTGGTTTCCGCTACCGGAGATACGCTACATCGAAATTTTATGCATTTTATAGTTGAAAACGGGATTAATCCTAAAGCGACATTAATAGAATCTATAAAGCCTAATGCATATAATAACAGTAAATGGGATCTGAAGTCATGGTCCATATTTGATGGATTAAAAGTAAATGGTGCTGGAAAAGGTTTTTATGAGTATCGTATGCCAATTAAAGAGAAATGGAAATTATCTGAGATTGCTCATGGATACCTGGTGTGTGAACTATCAGCTAAACAATTATTTGATAAAGACAAAGATGAAAAATTTGATAAAAACCAGGATTATATGTTGGGTAGCAAAGTGTCACCATCTAAAAATCCTAATTCTTATCCTATGACGGATGAGCAGGTTTTCTCGTCTATAGTGGATATTAGTACGGGCAGTAAACTTTTAAAAACAGTGAATCTAAAAGATGATCCTGCGGATCATCAAGGTATTTTATCATGGAATAGTCAATTAAAAGATCGCAAATTAAGAGAAGCTGGCTCCCACGGCTATTTGATTAAAATACCTATCGAGCGAAAAATACTATCCAAGGCCAGGAAAGATGGCTACCTCAATATAAAATTCGAAACCAAAGGAAATGGAGGTCTAGCAGTTTATGGAAAGGATTTTGGTCAATTTCCGGTTGATATAAATTTAGTCTTAATGACTAAGAACGGCAAATAAAAATGGCCTTGATAGAATTCAAGGCCAAAGTATAAATTGGATGATTAATCTTCTGATATTGAAATATCTAGCTCCTCATTTGAAGCTTCCATCATGTCATCACCTTCTTCATCGTCAAAATCTTTAGATGACTTCCCTTTTGATTTTTTAGCACCAGATTTTTTAGCAGTTTTGCCTTCAGCAGTTCTTCGCAACACCCTTTCGTCAGGAGCTACCGTATTCAAATCAGGTACCATGGATGCTTTTTCTATTTGTTTGGCTTCCATACTTTTTGTCGCATGGGGTACCAGCATCAATCTCTTCTTATCAATCAATTGGCCAGTCACTGTACAGATTCCATAGGTCTTATTATCAATTCGTACCAGCGCATTTTCCAAATTTTGGATAAATTGTCTTTGACGAATAGCCATGTTGTTGAGCAGCTCTACTTCGGTATGTATACTACTGTCATCGAACCAGTCACTTCCTTGTACATCGGAGTTGTTTTCATTCATCTCTACTATTTGCTCCTGGAGGTAATTGAGTTCTTGCCTGGAAGCAGTTAGTTTTTCATCAATAATTTTCTTAAATTCTGCAAGTTCGGAATCAGAGTATCTCGTTTTACCATTTGTAGCTGGGGGGACATCAAGTTTTGTAGTCGATTTAGTCACTTTTTTCTTATTTTCAAGGGTAGGAAAAATTTTAGCTTTTACAGTGGCTATCGTTTTTTGAAATTCAATTTTGGGAGTAATCGTTTGATTTTCAACTTTAGTGGGCTTTTTTGTAGCAACTGATTTTGATTTTATAGGTTGAGTCTTTTTAGGGTTTATTGGAATGCTTTTCTTAAGAGGAGCGATAGGTGATTTTTTGGCTTTCGAAGTAGGTTTTGTTATGGCGTTCTTAATCTTTTTAATTTGCTTTGTTTTGGCTTCTGGTTTAGTATTCGTCTTAGTTTTCGATTTATGAACAGGTTTTGACTTTAAAGCAATTCCACTTGATTTAACAGATTTTGGTTTATTAATTCCAGTTTTGGATTTAACTGTTGCTACCTTCGGCTTTGAAGCCAATGGCTTTGGTTTAAGTGGATGTTTTGCTGAAGCTTTTTTTACGGTAGAAAATTGCTTTTTTTCTACTTTTTTTAAAACCGGCTTTTTTTTCAATATTTTAGCCATAATCTGTTATATTTCAAGTAATTAAAAATATTCCTTTCTATTATTCTATAGAAATTTAAGGCGCAAAGATAAGGATAATTTAAGTTCATGAAATGGAATTTTAATATACTATTCATATTTATTAAAACAGATATATTTAAAGTCAATAGATTAATTTCGCGGTTATGCCAGATCTGGTTCATTTGCATTGTCATACTCAGTATTCGCTTTTAGATGGGGCCTGTGATATTCCTGCTATGATGGAAAAAGCAAAGAACGATGGCCAGCCAGGCATAGCTATTACCGATCACGGTAACATGTTTGGGGTATTCAATTTTGTAAATGAAGCAAATAAAAAAGGTTTAAAATCAATAGTCGGCTGCGAGTTTTATATGGTGGCAGATCGTCACAAGCAAGCATTTTCCAAGATCAAAGGTGAAAAGGATGTGCGATTTCATCAATTGTTACTTGCAAAAAATCAAAAAGGGTATCAAAATCTTTCTAAACTATGTTCACTGGGATTTATAGAGGGATTATACGGTAAATTTCCCAGGATTGATAAAGAGTTAATCTTACAATATCATGAAGGTTTGATAGCTACCTCTTGTTGCGTGGGGGCTGAAATTCCGCAGGCTGTATTAAAAGGAAAATTAGAAGATGCCGAGCGATCAGTAAAATGGTGGAAGGATCTGTTAGGTGAAGATTTTTATATCGAATTACAAGATCATGATATTCAAAATCTGGATGATACCGGTCTTAGTCAAAAAGACTTGAATAAAATCCTGGTGGGCTTTGCCAAGAAATTTAATATCAAAGTAATCGCCACCAATGATGTTCATTACCTGGAGCAAGAAGATTCGGAACCACATGATGTATTGTTGTGTGTAAATACTAACTCCAAGTTAATCGAAACGGATCGATTCCGATTTGCAAATAATAATTTTTATCTGAAGACTAAGGCTGAAATGAGCCATAAGTTTGCTCATATCCCGCAGGCCTTGGATAATACAATGGAGGTATATTCAAAAATAGAATCCCCCAAACTCAAGCGGGATATCATGCTCCCTAATTTTCCGGTCCCGGTAGAATTTAAATCTCAGGATGAATACCTCCGACATTTAGTATTGGATGGTGCAAAAAGATGCTATGGAGAATTGAATCTTATTGTTACAGAACGCATTGAGTTTGAATTAAAAGTAATAACAGAGATGAAATTTTCTGGCTACTTTTTGATTGTACAGGATTTTATTAAGGCAGCCAGAAATTTAGGGGTGAGAGTGGGCCCTGGCAGAGGATCAGCAGCTGGATCAGTGGTAGCTTATTGCTTAAAAATTACCGGTCTTGACCCCATAAAATACAATCTGCTTTTTGAACGATTTCTCAACCCGGAGCGGGTATCTATGCCTGATATGGATATTGACTTTGATGATGAAGGGAGACAAAAAGTGATAGATTATGTAGTAAATAAATATGGCAAAGAGCAAGTGGCACAAATAGTCACCTTCTCTACTATGGCTGCCCGATCTTCCATTAGAGATGTGGCCAGGGTGATGGATTATCCATTATCTGATACGGATCAAATAGCAAAATTAGTTCCTCAAAGACCTAAAGTGCATCTTGCTGAAATATTAAATAAGGGACTTGATGTACTAAAAGAGGATTACACATCAGATGAGATGGCGGCCATTACCAAAATGCAGGAAATTAAGCATGGTAAAGATCAGGCTGCGAATGTACTTTCACTAGCTGAAAGACTGGAAGGCTCAGTACGTAATACTGGAATTCATGCCGCAGGAATCATTATTTCCCCTGAACCGATAGATAGAATAATTCCGGTTTTTACATCTAAAGAAACCGCATTATTAGTGACCCAATTTGAAGGTTCCCTGGTAGAAGATGCGGGTATGCTCAAAATGGATTTTTTAGGTTTGCGTACATTATCGATCTTAAACGAAACGCTTAAATTAATTGAAGAAAATACGGGAACCCAATTAGATCTGGATACTATTCCCCTGGATGATATTCCCACTTTCGAACTATTTCAGAGGGGGGACATGGTAGGCATATTCCAGTTTGAATCTGAAGGCATGCAAAAATATCTCCGCGAACTCAAACCAGAGAACGTAGAAGATTTAATTGCCATGAATGCACTTTATCGGCCAGGACCTATGGATAATATCCCTTCTTTTATAAAAAGAAAAATGGGTCTGGAGAGAGTTGAATATCCCCATGATAAACTGGAATCTTTACTGAAGCCCACCTATGGAATCTTAGTTTATCAGGAGCAAATTATGCAAACTGCCCAGATAATGGCTGGTTACACATTAGCAAGTGCAGATATGTTGCGGCGGGCAATGGGCAAGAAAAAGCATGAGGACATGCAGATGCATCGGGCATTATTTGTGCAGGGATCTGTAAAAAATGGAGTTGACGAAAATAAGGCAGAAGAAATATTTGAGTTGATGGCTCGGTTTGCAGACTATGGCTTTAACAGATCCCATGCAGCTGCTTATTCGATTTTAGCCTTTCAGACTGCATATTTAAAATCTCATTATCCATCTCAGTACATGGCAGCAGTGCTTACTCACAATAAAAATGATATTGGTAAACTCGAGTTTTATCTTCAGGAAACAAAGCGTATTGGCATTACCGTACTCGGTCCTGATATCAATGAAAGTGGGCTCAACTTTACAGTAAAAGAAAATAGTATCAGATTTGGATTGTCAGCATTAAAAGGGGTGGGTGAAGGGCCAGTAGACGATATTTTGACGGAGCGGAAAGCAAATGGTGCATACACAAGTATTTTCAATATCACCTCCAGGCTCAATCTTCGTACAGTAAATAAGAAAAGCCTGGAGGCACTGGTATTGGGTGGTGCTTTAGACTCATTATATCCTGAGGTAGACAGATCAGCTTATTTTATATCTACCGAAAAGTATGAAAGTTATATAGAACATGCCTTGCGCACGGGAGCTCAGTGGCAAGAATTAAAATCAAGAAACACCATGTCGCTTTTTAACATGGAAGAAGATTTGGAAATTCCTGAATTGCCATTTCCAAAACATACACCCTGGAGCCTGGTGGAGCGATTACAAAAGGAGAAAGAAATAACTGGAATATTTATCTCCGCTCATCCATTGGATGAATTCAAATATATTATAGAAAATTTTACCACCTGTACGCTGGCTAAAATAGTCAACCATAGTGATCAGCTTTTGAAAGTCGCGGGAATAGTATCTAAAGCCGATCATCGAATTAGTAAGAGAGGTACCGGATACGGCACTTTTGTATTAGAAGATTTTACAGGTAGTTTTGAGTTTGCACTTTTTAGTGAAGATTATATGGATTATAAAAACAGGCTTGAAGTGGGTCAAATGGTTTTTATAAAAGCTACTAATGTCACCATGCGGGATGGCATGTCACGGTTTAAGATCTCGGCAGTGCAACAATTGGCTACTGCCGGATCAAATATAGCTGACAGCATCACCATAAAAATGCCCTTACACCGGATCAATAACGCTTCAGTAAAGACCATTGAAAATATAGTGAGCAGGAACAAAGGTAATGTCACATTGAAAGTGGTTTTATTAGATGCTGCTACCTCTAATTATTTGTATCTGAAGTCGGATGATTATAAAATAGAGATTACCAATAAACTTTTAGATGAGCTGAAGGTATTGGGCTTTGATTATAAACTAAATTGATTTTTCAATTATTGGATCAGACTTTGATAAGAAGGTAAATAATTAAACTCTACATTTCCTCATTTTAATCTTCCCTTAACTTATAAGTTTTTGATACTAAGTTATTTTTGTTTGTTATGGGGAGAAAATTTCTGGTATTTTTTTTTATCAGTAGTGTGGTGCTAGGATATGCACAGAAAATATCATCCATACCTGAATTAGATAAATCAAAATTTGATGATTTACTGTCTTGGCATCAGGATAAGAAAGTTGTCAGTTTCTGGGCAAGTTGGTGTCAGCCCTGTATGGAAGAACTTCCTTTGTTCTCAGAGTTGAAGCTCCGGCATCCTGAGGTTAAAGTGATTTTAGTAAATCTTGATTTTGCAAAAGATGTAGAAAGAAAAGTTTTGCCCATTGCAAATGAAACGAGATATAAGGATTGTGAAATAGTAAGAGTTAGTGGTTTGGATGCAGATGAATGGATTGCTCAGGTGAATATAAATTGGGATGGCGCTATTCCTGCAACTAGAATGTGGATGGACAAAAATGATAAATTCGTTTTGAAAAAATTTACAAGTTATATTGACTTGGAAAATTTTTTATTTGATAAACATTAAAATAGAATATAGATGAAAAAATTATTTTTATTAGCAGGAATAGCTATGATCAGCATTTTTGCAACCGGATCTTTCTCTCCCGGGTATAATATAGGTGATGTAGTAAAAAATTTTGAAGCCAAAAACATCGATGGTACAGTAGTATCATTGAAAAATTTTCCCATTGCTGAAGGCTATGTAGTGGTATTTACTTGTAATACCTGCCCCTATGCTCAAGCCTATGAAGAAAGGATAAATGCCCTTGCAAAAAAATTAGACGATCAAAAATGGCCTTTGATTGCCATTAATTCCAATGATAAGGGAATGTCACCAGGTGATTCTTATGAAAAAATGCAAAAACGATCAAAAGACCATGCCTATTCTTTTCCTTATATCTATGATGAAAATCAGTCTATAGTCAATGAATTTGGTGCTTCTAAAACACCGCATTTTTATGTCTTGGATAAGACTAAAAAAGTCAGATACATTGGTGCTCTGGATGATAATGCTGATGATGCCAATAGGGTCACCCGGCATTATGTTGAAGATGCAATAAAAGCGATTCAAGCTGGCAAAGATCCCATCCCCAATTTTACCCGAGCTATAGGATGCCATATCAAAAAAAGAACTTCTTAGTTTCCTGATCTCTATGAAAATAAATAGCCTGCTTAGATTTTCTCTGACAGGCTATTCATGTAATTAGATAAATTGTAACAAATAAACTATTGAGTTTTTAGAAACTTTACCACTGATTTATTCTTCTTCTCATCGATTACCTGAAGCATATAAAATCCTGGTGCCAATGTGGAGACATTTGAATGATTATATATTTCATTGGTAATGTGCGAATCAAGTATCCTTCCTTGTAGATCAATAAGGAGAATTTGAGCAGGTCCTCTTAAACCCATAATCTGATATTTAAGAGAATTGATTACCGGGTTTGGAAATATTTTAACTGATAAATTATTTGCGTTGAAATTTTGAGTATTCGATATAGATCCGATATTTGACTTTGCCTGGAGAGTATAGCAAGATGCATCATTGCTAGAACCGTTCCATCCGTAGACTTTTATAAAATAAGTGCCTGGCGCGAGGTCTAAGGTTGCATATTCATTACTTAATCCTGGATTTTGAGAGCTAGCGATGGCAGCTCCATTAAAATTATATACACTCAAGTCATAATCATTGGGTAAACCAGATAATGTAATGGTGACACTTCCAGCAATAGGGATTACTAATTTATAATAATCATTATCCAAAGCTGGACTTATTTTACCGAAAACAGCCGTATTTAAATCAATAATACTTGCCATTCCCGGGTTTTCATTCGCTGATTGATCTTCTAAGCCAGGGCACGATCCAGGTGATCCTATGGTATTAAATTGAAGAGCGCTATATCCGGAAAAAATACTTTCACAGTTAGATTTTACACGCCAATCATAACCTGAGCTTGCTTCTAAACCTGTGAGTGTATAAGTGGTGCTATTTATATTACTGTTCGCCACGTTCCAAATACCGGTACTGCTCAGCTTGTACTCAAGCGTGAAGCTATTGACGCCTTCCACTTTTGCCCAAAGGGCAGTCGCAGTATTTGCTCCAATATTTATAGTAGTCAATCCAGTTGGTGCATTACATACTAAGGGAGTTATTGGTTGAGTGGTAGTGAACGAGTTTGAAGTAAAGCCTCCAGTGCCACTTCCACAATTTGCTTTTACTCTGGAATCATAGGAAGTGTTTGGCTTTAGACCTGTAATATTTAAAGTGGTTCTATTTGTATTTATGGAAGTCGACCAATCAGTAGAAGTAGTTGCTTTCAACTCAAAAGTATAATTAATCGCATTTGGGCTTATTGTCCAGGTTAAATTGGCACTAGTAGTTGTGATAGATCCAACGGTGATAGATGAAGGAGGGTTACAAGTGATTGGTGGAGGGGGTGGGGGAATCGTGGGTGGTATAGAAGTTCCTATCGTTGTAAATTGTGATTGATTATATCCGCTGATTCCAGTAGCACAATTAGTTTTAACCCGCCAGTCATATATTGTATTTGCAATTAGATTGGTCGTATTCATAGATGTTGTGGAAGTATTTCCCAAAACATTCCAGTCAGATGAAGTAGTTGGTTTTATCTCAATAGTGTAATTAAAAGCGCCTGCCATTGAAGACCAGTACAGGGATGCAGAAGTAGAAGTGATGTTAGAAACAGATAAATTACCTGGTGCATTGCATGATACCACTGTATTTGTTGCAAACTGACCCGTGGAAAAAGCACTGCTGGATGTGCTGCAATTAGCTTTTACTTGCCAGGAATATGAAGTCCCGGGAACCAATCCTGTCAAGGTCATCGAATTATTTGAAATAATGGGAGCTGTAATCCAGGTAGGTGAATCAGATGTTTTATATTGAACGGTATAATTAACTGTTCCACTGACTATTGACCAATTGAGTGTAACACTTGTAGTAGAAATACCCGTTACATTCAAACTGTTTGGCGGTGTAGTACACTCCGGCATAATTAATGCTAATGTGGTGAAAGAAGATTGTATAAATGAGGAACTACCTTCCGAACAATTTGATTTAATCTGCCATTGATAATTTGTTGATGCTGTTAACCCCGTCAAATTAAAGGAATTTGTAGTGCTTCCTGTGACAGCATTTGTCCAGGTTGTAGAATTTGCAGTTTTAAATTGGACATCATAGGATAATACTCCCGATATTGAAGACCATGATAATGCGGCTGATGAGGTAGTTATATTGGTATTTCCCAGTCCGGTAGGAGCTTTGCACGCGCTTACAGCATTGCATGAAACCACGCAATTCGCAGAGTTGACTCTATTATTGATCAGTTCTTTTGGCTGTGTGCCAAATCCATTGTTAAAATTTATACCATATGAAGTAAGATGGCAATACGACATGATGGTACCTCCATTGGTGGGACTTGGCCCCGGCGAGCAAGATCCTTCTGGTGGATAGCAATTATCAATAGGGCCTCCAGTCCAAAAGCAGCTTTGCGTGTGTGGAGACCCAAGATTATGACCTAATTCATGAGTGATTACATTAGCAGTCCAACTATATGATGGCAAATTGTTATAAGTAGGTGAAATCTCTGCATAACTAAAAGGTCCAGCAGAGCTGGAAGGCTGGAATGGAGTACAAAGTACATCTACCCATGCTATTCCAGACATGCTTCCCCCATTTTTAAGGCGAACTAATTGAGCCAGATTGCCATTAAAACTGAGTTGCCTGGCATTTCCAAAATCTGTCAATGCTGTTGATGCACTGGAGCTATACGGTTCTGGTGTTGTCCACACTTTTATTTCTGAAATCTTTACCGAAATACCATCATTTGCATATAAAGTGGAGACCACATTAAAAATACCGGTAAGATAGTTGACGGCCCCTTCTACACTTCCTTTATTTTCAAATACGCTTTGCCCAAGTTCAAAATAAATATATACACATCCTCCTGAGACTCTTTGTTCTAACCGGGGGATCTGTATAGATTTTAATCTCTCATTATAATCTGGTAGCGATTCGGCCATACAATTGAAAACAGGAGCGCCCGAGGTCTCACTTACTCTATAAATTAAAAAAGAATTATTTTTTAACGCATTGGAATTACCAAGAACATATTTGCTTCCCGATTCATCATTAATGATAGCCGTCACTTCACCATCATAAAAGCTGATCGCAACCGTACTGGAAGGTTCGCCCACGATGATTCCTTTATAATGAATTCCACCCTTGAAATTTATTTGATTGCCTTTTTCTGTACTTAGTTTAAAGCCATCTGCAAAAATTTCATTTTTTTCCAATTTTAAATGAATGTCCCGATCATATGCGGGGATTGATATGGCGATAGAATTATACTTTGAAGATTTTAATTCTTGATAGACATTTTGATTATAAGTAAGAACCGCGACTTTGTTTTGAGACCGCGTAGAATTCCACTTTAATTCCTGAATCTTATCCCTTTCGAATAGCGGAAGACTATTGGATTGAGAAAAACTAATAATGCTACATAAGAATAGAAATGCAAATGTGTAAGTAAAATAAGGAAGGCCTTTTTTCATCATCTATGGTTTAAAAAGTAAAATATTGATCTTAATGGTAATTGGTACGATGGCATTTATTCTTTATTTTTATATGGTTTTATATAACAAATCATTGCTTTTTATTCATGCTTAATTGATTGTTTTTTAACTAATTATATTCAATTCGTCACATATTGGGTTTACTAATTCAATAGTTTAATCATTTTTAATTCTTTGAGAATTATTTATTAAAAGACATAAATGAATTAGATCATTAATTCAATACATGATGTTTACTTTAATTTTTTGGGGGAATAGTGTCCTGTCTTCAATTTGCATGCCATATTAAACTTTGGTCTATTTGTTAAGAAATAAATGTTTTATTATTACTTAGAGAAAATTGAATTTTAAGTATTCTTGCCTATGCAAATAATTAGATTAGAATTAAAAGATCTTGAAGATCTGGTGCCACTTTTTGATGCCTATCGCCAATTTTATCGAAAGGATTCTGATCAAATAGGAGCTGAACATTTTTTAAGGAAAAGAATGGAGAGAAAGGAAGCCATTTTCATTGGGGCTAAATCAAATGAAAGATTATGTGGCTTCGTGACACTTTACTCACTCTTTTCTTCGGTGAGGATGAAACCTGTCTTTTTATTAAATGATTTATTTGTTGATCCTGTTTTTAGAAATCAATCCATCGGTAAATTGCTATTGAGTCATGCCCAAGACCTGGCGATAGAAAAAAAATGTGCAGGCATTCTGTTAGAAACTGAAAAAACAAATGATGCCGGTAATCACTTATATCCTTCTGTCGGATTTAATCTGGAAGCTGGATCTAATTTTTATTTTTGGACCAATCAGAGTTAATTCATATGCTTACTTGTCAAAAGGAAAAGTTCTCTATCGATCCGGATATTACTTATCTCAATGGGTCCTATATGTCGCCTTTGTTGAAATCGGCAGTAAAAGCTGGCATCAAAGCAATTCAAAGTAAATCTAAACCATGGAACATCACAACAGCTGATTTTTTTACTGAAGCAAATGAGCTGAAGCATTTATTCGCAAAAATGATTAATGTAGCAGATCATAATAGAATCGCCATAGTGCCTTCTGTATCCTATGCAATTTCTAATGCTGCTAGAAATATTCGATTTGAAAAAGGTGATCGTATTGTTTTGATAGACAAGATATTCCCTAGTAATTACTTTATTTGGAAAAAATTGGCAGATCAATTTGAATTAGAGCTAATAATGGTAAATGCTCCTGTCGATTTTACTAATAGGGGTGCAAAATGGAATGATGCTATTCTAAAAGCAATTACCCCGAAAACAAAAGTAGTCGCGCTGGAGAATATACACTGGGCTGATGGGACCCGATTCGAAATCAAAGCAATTTCGGAAAGATCAAAGGAGATAGGTGCAAAAATTATTGTAGATGGCACTCAAGGGATAGGTGCATACCCTTTTGACCAGGAAGCAATGCAGGTAGATGTACTGGTAGCTGCAGGATACAAATGGTTACTAGGACCTTATTCCATCGGAATGGCTTATTACGGCGATGCATATGATCATGGCGAGCCGATTGAAGAAAATTGGATCAACAAATTGGGAAGTGAAAATTTTGAGACGCTCACTAATTATCAATCACTTGATAAACCCCTGGCTGCAAAATACAGTATGGGGGAGCAATCACAGTTTGTGCATGCGCCAATGTTGAAAGAATCGATGCGGCAATTATTAGAATGGGGTGTAGATAATGTACAGGAATATTGTCGATCCATTGTGGATGAAATGCTTCCCGCCTTAATAGAAAAAAATATCTGGATAGAAGAGTCAAATTACAGGGCCAATCATATTTTTGGTTTACATCCACCTTATGAAATCACAGCTTCATTGAAAGAAAAAATATTAAGTAATAAAGTATATGTTTCTTATCGAAGCCAGGTAATAAGAGTATCTCCCAATATATACAATACAGCAGATGACTTAAGAAAACTGATAGATTTGTTATAGTTTGTGTTTAGTTTACAAATCTTTCTTTAGTCGATTTGTCAGGGATGTAACAGGCTTGTTGACCAAACCATTTATACCTGTTTTTAGAAATGAACAAATACACGCCGTCTCTTAAAAATTTTGGGAATAATAACCCTAGAATACCCATTAATTTGTACCAGCCACCCATCATTTTAAAAATCTTAAGCACCGCAGTAGAATAAGTATAGGTCTCCTTATTATGTCGAAGGACCACAGTTTCCTCCACGACTTCCATTTTCAATCTATCCACGAGCTCTTGTCCGGCAATGGATTGCAAAGTGTCAAATTGAAATAACTTTTTTTTATCATGTTGAACTAACCACTTAAAAAACCAATTGCAGAGCACGCAGGTACCATCGAAATATATGATTGGTTGAGTCGAATTGGATGAATACACTTTACTTCAAAGTTAATAGAAGTTATTCATCAAAACACCCAATGGGAGATCCATCGGGTAAAGGTTTTACATCTGGTAATTCGAATTTTGAAGGATCATTTCTAAAATCAAAGACCAAAGTTTTTATATAAATGCCTTGTGCTGAGGTAGTGGAAAATTCACCTGTTTGTTCTAGGCTTTTAATAAATTTCTGACAGGCGGCTTGAACTGCTGTATTGGTATATTTATTGGCCATCGTATTCAATAGTTTTACAAAAAAAACTCGTTCTGTATTTAATTTTATTTCTTTTTCCATTCCTGAAACAGCTGTTGAGCTTTTTAGTTTCCTATAGATACTATTCAAATAATTTGGCAGTCCTGATTGACTGTCATCTCTTGCCTTTTGCTCAATTAATCTCGCCAGTCTTTCATTTTGTAATAAAAAAGTAAAGGTATGGCCGCTTAATGATTCTGCAGCGGCCAATGGGTCAAAAGTAGCTCCGGTATAGTTTATAAATATTTCACGATCTCTGGAAAATCCGGGAGGATGCGGCGGAATAAGTTTGATAATATTTTCAGGAATGGTTAACTCATGGGGAGAAATACTATTCAGAATTTCATTCAATGCAATAGATTGTACGGCAGCAGGCACAAGTTTATTGGTGACCATTCCATCACCTTTAAGCGAATAAGTATATTCTACACCTCCAATAATTTTTGAAGCGGCTTCTATTTGATATCGTTGACTTAAATAGAGAGGAACTAATACATTTTCCAGATTGGCCATAGGGTCTTCTAACCGAATATTATCTATACCGAAACTAGTAATGGCCTGCTTTCGTACCAGATTCATTCTTTTTAATTCAGTGATGATATCCGATCCATTATCCCAAAGATGATTGGAAGGGTGAGCTGATCCGGCAGGTCGGGCATCCTGATCAGTTAAATAAGGCAAGCCCATTTTATTCGTTTGCTCAATGATCTGGTCTAATGATATGTTTTCTTCTGTTTTATCTGGAAAGTCCTGATAAGCCCAGGTAATGGCTCGCTTATCCCATTCACCAATACCAGTTGCATAGGCATTAGAAAAATCTATTTTCCCGTCTTTTAGTTCTATCATGGGATGAGGATAATCCATCACTGATGATCTGCCACTGGTACTGGAAATATAATTATGCGACAATCCCAAAGTATGTCCTACTTCATGTGCAGCCAACTGTCTTAATCTCGCCAAAGCCATTTCCATCATGGGACTGGTGTTTTTATCTTCTTTAAAAGGTGCTGCAAAAGCCTGGGCAATCAAATAATCCTGGCGCACGCGCAGTGAACCCAGGGAGACATGACCTTTAATGATTTCTCCTGTACGGGGATCAGTAACCGTACTTCCATATGACCAACCTCTGGTGCTTCGATGCACCCATTGGATTACATTATATCGCACATCCATTGGGTCAGCATCTTCTGGAAGTACTTTTACTTGAAATGCATTGATATACCCGGCTGCTTCATAAGCTTGATTCCACCACTGAGCTCCTTCCATCAGGGCAGACTTTATGGGTTCAGGGCAACCAGGATCGAGATAATAAATGATAGGTTTCACAGCTTCACTTCTGGCAGCTGTAGGATCTTTTTTTTGTAGTCTATGACGCACAGTCAGTTGTTGATTAATATTTTCACTCACCGGTGTCGCATAATCAAAATAGGAGATTCCAAAGAAGCCAGACCTGGGATCGTACTTCCTGGTTTTATAATTGTTATCAGGAAGTTGTACAAATGAATGATGCTCATGGACAGTGACTGCTTCAGCACTTGGAGTCACGGATGAAAGTAAATTACCAGTAGGTTTTCCTGTAAATGTAAGCATGACATCAAACTCGCTATTGAAGGGGAAATTTTTAGTTCGATCCATATTGATGGCGCTTCGGCTAGGGTCAATTTTATAATTTCCTTGTTTCGAAGCCTCTAGTCTGCCAGCTACATCATGGGCATCCTGCATGATAAATGGAGTAAGATCGATAAAAATGGATCCATTTTCTTCCTTTTCAATACTAAATCCCCAGAGTACGGATTGGGCAAAAGCTTCTTCCACCGATTTGCGTTCAGCTTGATTATTTGATATTGCCCGATAAGAATAATTGGGTTGAATCAGCATCAATTTGTTGGCCATTTTGTGAAACTTCACTATTCGTTCTCTTCCTATCTGGCCTCTATCCAATCCGATATCATTCGATCCTATACCAGTGGAGAGTCCTTGAACATAAAGAAATTCCTGATCTATTGCTTTTACTTCCAGCAAAATCTTACCATCCTTTAGGCTATAAGAAAAATCAAAGAAACCAGGAAATTGTTTAAGCTCCTGGGTGAATCCTAGAATTGGGATGAGAAAAAAAAGATATATAATTTTTGATTTCATTATTTCATTATTGAGAATTTCAAACTGAAAAATAATGATTATCCCAGACCTTCAGGTAAACTTCTAATTTTGCGATGTAAATCATATGGATCAGTATTCAATTCTCAAGTATTGTCGATTCGAAACCAGTCGCAGCAGTGGTCCTGGTGGCCAGCATGTAAATAAAACTGAAAGCAGGGTCACTATTTATTTCAATATAGATAGTTCGAACTTAATCGAGGAGCAGAAAAACTTGCTTAGGGAGAAATACAAGAATAAGATCAACTCCAATGACGAATTGTACTTAAGTAGTATGGCAGGGAGGTCCCAACATGCTAACAAAGCTGCGGTAATTCTTAGACTGACCAATCTAATCGTACATGCGATAGTGCCTCCAAAAAAGCGGCAAAAGACAAAACCTACAAAGGCTAGCATTGCGCATAGAATAGAAATGAAAATGAGGTTATCGGAGAAAAAAGCTAATCGCAGGAAAGCCCCGGATAGCTAGATAACTAATTAATCCTTATTCATTTAAAGAGTTTCTGTGCCAATGGAAGTAGGCTGAATATGTAAAGGTTTTTCAGGGAATGGTCTTGGACCTATCAGCCTTTCAACATCTGATTTGATCAAAACTTCTTTATCCAATAAAGTCCTTGCCAGAATATCTAGTTTATCCCTATTATCCCGAAGTAATTCTTTTGCCCTTTCAAATTGAAATTCTATCAGTTTTCTTACTTCAGTATCTATCATCCGGGCTGTGTCTTCAGAATAAGGCTTTTGGAAATTATCCTGGCTCATTCCATAAAATGATACATTACCTACTTTATCGTTCATACCAAATATGGTCACCATAGAATAAGCCATTTTAGTAGCTTGATCCAGGTCGCTTTGTGCTCCGGTAGAAATTTTATTAAACACAATGGTTTCAGATGCTCTGCCTCCAAATGTCATACACATTCTATCATTTAATGCTTCAGTTCTGGTAATATATTCTTCTTTAGGTAAATATTGTGCATAGCCTAAGGTACCAATACCTCTTGGAACAATAGTAACTTTTACTAATGGTGATGCATGCTCGAGTAACCATCCACAAATAGCATGGCCAGCCTCATGATAAGCAATGATTTCTCTTTCTTCAGGAGAAATGATTTTGTTCTTTTTTTCTAAGCCTCCAATCACTCTATCCAGGGCATAATTAAAATCATCCATATCTACCGCAGATTTGTTTCTTCGGGCGGCAATCAATGCTGCTTCATTGCAAACATTGGCGATATCTGCCCCAGCAAATCCAGGTGTCATTTCTGCCAATATAGCAGGGTCTACATCATTTTTAAGTTTGATCGTTTTTAAATGTACAGAAAATATCGCTTCCCGGCCTTTAAGATCAGGAGGGTCAATACCTATTTGGCGATCAAACCGGCCTGGTCTTAGCAAAGCATTATCCAATACATCTGGTCGATTAGTAGCTGCCATTAATATCACGGCTTTATCAGTAGGGAAGCCATCCATTTCTACCAATAATTGATTTAAAGTGCTTTCGCGCTCATCATTGCCTCCTTGCCAGTTATTTTTACCTCTGGCTCTACCTATTGCATCTATTTCGTCAATAAATATGATACAGGGTGCTTTTTCACGAGCTTGCTTAAATAGGTCTCTCACACGGGAAGCTCCTACACCTACAAACATTTCTACGAAGTCGGATCCACTTATTGAAAAGAAGGGAACACCTGCTTCTCCAGCGACTGCTTTGGCCAATAAAGTTTTCCCCGTACCTGGAGGGCCTACAAGTAATACACCTTTCGGAATTTTACCACCGAGGGCTGTATATTTTTTAGGGTTTTTTAGAAAGTCTACTACTTCCATTACCTCTTCCTTCGCTTCATTCAAGCCTGCAACATCAGCAAATGTCACATTAGGTGTACTGTCTTTATCAAATAGAGTGGCTTTAGATTTACCAATATTAAAAATCTGACCAGCTGCACCACCACCTGCTCCCCCCCCAACTCTGCGCATAATAAAAAGCCATATGGCCAGTAATAAGAAGATGGGGATCACCCAGCCCAAAATAGGTCCTATGATGTCCGTCCTCTTTTCATATTCGAGAAAGACTTGATTCTCTAAGGGTATATTTTTATTAATTTCGGAAACTTGGTTTTCAAGTGATTCTATTGATCCTACATTGAACGAAAAATTTGGGTAATCCGAAGTAATCGTATTTTTTGCTGCATCAGGATATTTAGAAATTCTGTCTTTTTTCAAATAAATATATGCTTTCTCTTTATTGATGACGACCACACGAGATATATCTCCACTGCGCATCATCTGTTGAAATTGGCCAAAACCTATTTCAGATTGAGAGGAGTCGCTCATCAGGAACTGCATAGCCAATATAAAGGCTATAATTATCCCATAAATCCAATATATATTGAAATTGAATTTTTTAAAATTCTTTTTGTTGTTGTCTTCCATATTATTAACACTTCAAAAGTAATGTTATTTAAATAAACAAATTCGATCTTACTTAATGACTTCGGGTTGGTTAAATATTGCTTAAAAGTATATCATCATCCTACTTTCAGATACTCAGTAGTCTTTGCATCGCTCCAAAGTTGATCAATTTCGTAGTATTGGCGTGTTTCCCTGTAGAAAATATGGACTATTGTAGTAAAATAATCTACCAATACCCATTTTGCCTGTGATTGACCTTCAGTATGATTGGGCATAAGACCTAACTTTTCCTTCACTTCCTTATAAAGATGATCTGCGAGCGCTTTAGTAAGTGTAATGTTGTCTGCTTCACATACAATAAAATAGTCTGCAGGCCCGGTAAGGTCTCTAAGGTCCATGAGGCTAATGTTTTGACCTTTTTTATCTTGAAGCGTTTGGATGATAAGTTTGTTGAGGGGGTCTGCAGAGGATTTGATAGCAGTAATTCTTTTTTCTTTAGCCAATTGATCTGTGGTTTAAATAATAAAAATAAATTTGTTCTAACAAAAATATGGATTTTGGAGCATATCCGATGCATATCGGTCATCATCGGATTATATTAGATACTATTCATTCCACTCAGGATTTTGCGGCAGCTATGTTGAAAGATGAGCCAGATTTGCATGGTATACTGGTGCAGGCGCATCATCAAACTCATGGTAGAGGTAGATGGGATAAAAAATGGTCTTCAGAGCCAGGCTTAAATTTTACAGGTAGTTTTATTCTTCAATTGCCGGTAACTATTAATAGAAAAAATCATTTTTTAGTGAGCATGGTGGCATCTTTAGCCGTTAGATCTGCTTTACAAAACCTGGTAGATAAAGTAGTTTTAATAAAGTGGCCAAACGATATAATTATTAATTACCAGAAAATAGCTGGCATTCTGACTCAATATCAATGGCAAGGAGATAGACCAGTAACGGCCATTGTAGGTATAGGTATAAATATAAATCAAGTTAATTTTGACAATGTATTGACCGAAGCTAGTTCAATAAAAAAGGTAATGAATATGGATTTCGATTTTAATTTAATAATCAATACTTTATTATCAGAATGGAATATTCTTTATAAATCCTTAATAAATGAAAGATACCATTCCCTGATAAGTCTTTATCAGGAAGCATTATATGGTTTTGGTAAGGAAATTTCATTTTTAAAGGCAGATATTTTGCAAAAAGGTATTTTAAGAGAGGTGTTGCCAGATGGAAGGTTGTGTATACAAGTTGATCTTGCTCATCATCTATTTGATATTGACCAAATTAAAATAGTGTATATATGAAGGCAATTTTATTGACCATTGGAAATGAAGTATTGAATGGACAGGTAGTAGATACGAATGCTGCCTGGATAGCCCAAGCATTATTGGAAATAGGTATTCCTATTAGAGAAAAATGGTCCGTAGCTGACGAAATTTCTGAAATAATTTACGCGCTCGAAAATGCCTCTACAAGAAGTGAGATTATTATTACTACTGGTGGTCTTGGCCCTACAGTTGATGATCTAACGTGTGAGGCGTTGGCTCAATTTATGGGTGTACAAAGAGAATTTCATACTGATACATTTGATAAACTCAATCAAATCTTTACTTCTATAGGCAGAATACCAACAGAATCACATCGCATTCAATGCCTCTTGCCCAAAGGGGTACAAGTATTACCTAATATAAATGGAACAGCACCGGGTATGTATTTTTTTTATAAGAACAAGCACTTTATTTCACTTCCGGGAGTACCCTTTGAAATGAAGGGAATATTTCATCCACATGTGAAAAATTTATTGGAGACGCTTCGCACCGGGCCCAAAAGAAGAAGCCATACTTTCAATACCATAGGTGAAGGTGAAACTTTTCTGGAAGATTTAATTAAGGATATTACCCAAAATGCTAGTAAGTCAATTGGATTTGCTTTTTTGCCTGATTTGTATAAAGTTAGAATTAGAGTAGATCTGGACAGCACTACAAAAAAGGATATAGAAAATTTTGAAGAAATATTGGCCCGTATAAGATCGAGGCTAGTGATGTATACCGTAGGCGAAAATGACCAAACTCTTGAATTGGCCATAGGAAAGGAGCTTTTAAGAAGGAACTGGATGATGGCTACTGCAGAAAGTTGTACAGGGGGATATATTTCTCATTTAATTACCTCTAATTCAGGGTCTTCAAATTATTATAAAGGAAGCGTTATTGCTTATTCAAACGAAATGAAAACATGTTTGCTAGGGGTAAAGGTGATTACATTGGAAGAAGAAGGTGCCGTGAGTGACCTTACTGTACTTGAAATGGCTACAGGTGCCATAAAAGCGTTACACGTGGAGGTGGCCATTGCCATTTCAGGTATTGCAGGTCCGGGAGGCGGCACGGTTGAAAAACCAGTAGGATTGGTATGGATTGCGGTTGCAGATATCGATGGAAAACAGATGACAAAGAAAATTCAATTAAGAAGAGATCGATTGTTAAATATTCGAGCTGCTTCCAATATGGCCCTTATAACCCTCTATAAATTTTTAATGAATGAATAATTAGTACTTTTGCTTGCTGATGATACATGATTTGATCTTGCCCAAAATGGGTGAAAGTATAACCGAGGTAACCGTGCTGCGATGGCTCTGCCGCGAGGGTGACCAAATCACTCAGGATCAACCTATTCTGGAAATAGCAACGGACAAAGTAGATTCTGAAGTACTGGCAACAAATAGCGGGATTTTAAAAAAAATATTTTTTAAAGAAAATGATATTGTACCCATAGGAGCAATTATTGCGCAGGTAGATATTGCCGGTAATCATCATGAGGTTGAGTCCAGTGAAGAAGCTGTAAATACCAATAATTCTGAAGATTTAGCATTATCAGATGAAGTATTAAGTGAACTACATGAAGTTCCGTTTTTACCTTCTGATGAAATTATTGATCAACAGGAATTGAGAATGAAAAATGCAGAATCCGACATTACTGAAAGATTTTATTCTCCCTTGGTAAGAACTATAGCCAGGGAAGAGAATGTTTCCATGGAAGAATTAGATTTAGTCAATGGATCTGGGTATGAAGGCAGAGTGACCAAATCAGATATTCTCAATTATGTGAAAACAAAAAAATCTATTCCTGAATCTAATAGGGATATTACGCCTGAACAGAATGCTCAATCTTTTGATATCACAGCTACCGGTTCCAACGAAGTTATAGAGATGGATCGAATGAGGAAAATGATTGCAGATCATATGGTGATGAGCAAACAAACTTCACCCCATGTAACCTCATTTATTGAAGTGGATGTAACTGAACTTGTAAACTGGAGGAATAAGATCAAGCAGGAATTTCAACATACTTATGGACAAAATATTACATATACTCCCATATTTGTGGATGCGGCTATCAAGGCTATTAAAGAGTATCCTTTGATAAATAGTTCACTCAATGGATATCAAATTATTAGGAAGAAAAATATCAATATTGGTATGGCTACTGCCCTTTCAACCGGTAATTTGATAGTACCCGTAATAAAAAATGCTGACACTTTGAATTTACAAGGTCTTGCATTTGCAGTAAATGATTTGGCTTCTCGCGCTCGTGAAAATAAATTGAAGCCAGAAGATGTAACGGATGGCACATTTACCATTACTAATCTGGGCTCCTTTGAAAGCCTGACAGGCACTCCTATTATTAATCAGCCCCAATTGGCCATTTTAGCATTGGGAACTATCAGGAAACAACCCCGTGTGTTGGAGACCAAGCAAGGTGATGTGATCGCTATAAGGCATATCATGATCTTGTCAATGGCTTATGATCACAGAGTGATAGATGGATTTTTAGGAGGAATGTTTTTAAAGAAAATGAGGGATATTTTGGAATCCTTTGATATTAATACGCTTATATAAAAGTAAATGATCAAAATAATCAGACCTTGGTTCGTAATCCATTTTGTTATTTTTATTGGTTTCCTTTCCGCTCAAACGCCGGAGTTTCTTCTGAAGCAGGCTGATGGCTATTATACAAATAAGCAGTTTAATAAGGCCAATGAAATCTTCAGGCAAATTTCAGGTTCACAAAAACAAGATGCAGATTTTTTATTGAAAAGAGCGGTCTGTGAGTTTGAAACAAACCATCTGGATAGTGCAAAATCATTGGCAAATAGATTAGTAGATATTGGACATAATGTTCCGGATTTGACTTATTATTTGCGTGGAAAGATTGAGATGGCAAAAAATAATTTTTCCAGAGCTGCTTTGCGTTTTAAAGAAGGCTTAGCAACATTACCACCTGGTAATAAACTGAGAAACTTGATGATTGATGATATTAAAAGATGCGGTGAGGGTGACTATTGGGTTCAACAAGCTGATCAGGTGTTATTGGAGTCTGCTGGAAATGAAGTAAATACTATATGGGATGAAACAAAACCTATATATAGCATTCATGTAGATTCAAAATTTTATTTTAATTCTAATAGAGAATATCCAGGAAGTATAGGGAATTCTAATCCTGAGTATGAATTGCCTTATGATATGTATTCCACTTCTTTATACAACGGTGAGTGGTCTGAAATCACTGCGCTTAACGCTGGTCTGAGTAGCAAAGCGCATGACATATTGGTAGATTTTAGTGAAGATGGTCAGATTGTTTATTTTAAGACCGGTGAGAAAATGGACTCCCTTATTTTTAAAGCAGATACATTTTCTCAAGAAATCATTAAAAAAAACAGAACGGGATTGATAGATATACCTTATTTCAACCCGGAGGATGAAGTTTATTATTTTTCGGACTCTTTCGTATTATTTTCAAGTATACGACCCGGTGGTTTAGGGGGATATGATATATATTTTACACGATTGACCGATCACAAATGGATTGAACCACAAAATCTGGGAAAGGAAATTAATTCCAGGTTTGATGAAATCAGTCCATATATGGCATTTGATGGAAGGACATTAGTTTTTAGTAGTAATAGCACTAAAAGTATTGGGGGATATGATTTATTTGTTTCTACATTTGATGATAATACATTAAAATGGAGCACGCCTACTAATCTGGGAATACCTTTAAATTCTTCCGCTGATGAAAAAAATTTCAGACTTAATAAAAATAAATTAAGTGCGGTATTTGCCTCGGACCGTAAAACGGGTACTGGAGGATTTGATATTTATTTTGCCTATTTTAAAAATGCCTGGGTGCCCCAAAGTGAAAGGTCAAGACCAGTATTGTTTGCCGATGTAGAAAGTAAACAGGTAAACCAGGATCCTTTAACCAAAACTGCATCGTCAACTTCTGAAAAAATAAGAATAAACGATTTTAAGATATATTACGAATCCGAGGAGCAAATAGAATTGCCTGCCATCTCTAAGACATTAATTGCTGTAAACACCGTATTTACTAAAAATCCAAATTTGATACTTACCATTGAAGTCTTTAAAGAGAATGGTGGGTTGAATAAATTAGATGATCATTTGCATTCCATCATTTTCGCTGAAAAAATTAAACAATTTTTTATTGATCAGGGAAACAAAGCCTCCAGAATCATAGTAAAGGGCTATGGATCTTCTTTTCCTGTTGCTTTGGAGCTAGTGAATGGGGAAATAAACCATGCAGGGCAGGCTTTGAATAAAAGGGTAGAATTTACTTTTTTTGATCCCAATCCATTGGCTAATGAAAGAATCGATCAAATGAGAAGTTCACCTAAAGTAAGTGAAATAATGGCCAGTAATAAATACCAGGATTTCCGCGATAAAGAAAAATCCCTGAATTACAAAGTGCTCTTACTCTCGGGAGCTAATTTATCCAGCCTGGACCCCAATATTGCATTTGATTTTTCTGATTTATTTATAGAGAAAAACAATTTGAACGGAAGATTTGAGTTACTCACTAAAGGATATCCTACGTATGCATTGGCAAAGGCAGTACGTAAAGAATTAGTGGCCCGGGGATTCGAAGATGCTGGCATCATTGCTTATTATTCCAATGAAAGAATTCAACCAGCCTATCTTTCAAAATGGGCGGAGAAGAATCCTGATTTGGTAAATTATATTTACCGCAGTGAATAGTTAGGTTAACATATAGGGACTACATTAAACTCTTTGTTTAAGATGTTTTTTTGTTCGTTGACATAGATCAGGTAGAATCCACCTCCACCTTTGCCACAAAGTTTCAAATAGTATTCGTCAGATTGTAGGCCCTGCTCCCATAATGGAATTAATTTCTCAGGTATTAAAGGACTAAAGTTTTCTAATTGTAAAAAAGAGATTTGCTTCATGGATTCTGTAAACGAAGCCCGATTTAACGATAAAATACTAGAAATAAAAATTTCATTTAATGCATTGAGTTCAGTACATGTTTTTTGAAAACGAATTTCTTTTGACGATTGATAAAACCAATCAATGGGTATGATATTGTCTCTGGCTTGCAAAGAATCAAATAGGAATAGATTTTTTATGAATTGGAAATGAGTATTCCCAAATTCTACTTTAGTAAGATTATTATGCTGCACTAAATAGGCTGCATGGGTAAAAGATATTAAAGGATCAAAACCTGAGCTGGTGCCGTGAAAGAATTTTTCTATCTCGGCTAATTGAATTTTTAATTGATACAGGTCTTTTATATCATTGTTGATTCCATATTTGAAAAGCAGCGCCGCACTCACTGATCCGGAGCTGCCTAGTCCGTATCCGATGGGTATATTTGATTCCAGGTGCCAGCCATTATTTATATCCCTGATATATCGATTGATATCGAAATCAGATATCTTGGATAAGTGCGGGATAAGATTTAAAAGTCTTGGATCCGGAGCCTTGCTTAAGCCCCATTTTGAAAAATATGAACTTAGTGGAACGGCCAGTGCTGTACCTGAAGTAAGGACTGTAAATTCTCCGGTTAATAATACCTTGGCAGGAAACTTTACGAATTCTTTGCTATATAATCTACTCATTTTATTGTTTGCCTTGACGGGCAATTCTATATAGCAAAATACATAATGCTGCAAAACAAACAGATCCTAGAATATGGTAGCCCCCAATACCCATTCCTGAGATAAGTTTATTGCCAATACTCAATTTTTCAAGTGCGTCCAGATTTTTTACAGATATAATAGCTATAATTACTCCAGCTAACGCACCACCGGCAACTAAACCAGTGGCAAATAATTTGCCTTTGCTAAGCTCTTCGTCTTCTTCAGAAATTATAGTATCTTTTTCCGCTCTCCAGTCTACGATGCCTTTTACCAAGCCACCAATAAAAATGGGCAGCGTGGTGCTTAAAGGCAGGTAAAGTCCTACAGCAAACGAGAGTGCATTCACGCCACAAAGCTCTATGGTAATGGCAATGAAAGCCCCTACAAGTACAAATTGCCAATCCAGATTAAATGATAATAATCCTTTTATCAATGTCGCCAAAAGAGTGCCTTGTGGTGCTGGATATTTATCTGATCCAATAGCATGAGCCACCCCGGTTTTAAGTACTTCCGCATCTTGATCAAGGTAGCGGATAGTTAATCCAATCACTAATGAGGAAACAATAGTGCCAATGAATAAAGCGATTTGCTGATATCTGGGAGTAGCACCTAATATATATCCGGTTTTTAAATCTTGGGAGGTATTGCCAGCATTTGCTGCAGCTATGCAAATGATAGATCCTACTACCAACGCCATTGGTTCATATTTCATTCCGGTCCATCCAATGGCTATAAATACCAATGCTGTACCCATCAATGTGGCAATAGTCATACCGCTTATAGGATTGGAGCTGGTACCTATCAACCCGGTAATTCTGCTTGAAACAGAAACGAATAAAATTCCAAAAACCAGTATTAATATACCAATAAATAATTTTGAAATGAGATTGGTGCCCGGAATGCCAGGTAATAAAGCTAAAACTATTATTAATGCAATACTACCAAATATAACTACTTTGATATTTAGATCCCGGTCTGTCCTTTCTGATGTATCAATCGTTGCAGTTAATTTAAATGATTTGAAACTGTTTTTAAAGGAATTTATAATTGTAGGTAATGTTTTTAATAAGGTCATTAATCCTCCTGCTGTCACGGCACCTGCGCCTATCTGCCTGATGAATGCCCGATACAAGGCTATTGAAGGACTAGCAAAACTCATAGAGTCAGGATCCCATCCACCCGGGCCCCCTGCTGTATTTAAATCTGCCAGATAACCGAGTTTGACCAATTGATGAGCAATGATTTCTGGTGATACCAAAGTCGCTAATAATGGATTTAATCCAAGCCATGCCAATACACCTCCTGCTACTAACACTCCAGCTATTTTAGGGCCAATGATATAGCCTACACCTAAATATTCCGGTGTAATGTCTGCATTGATAGTTGCTGAAGGAAGAAATTTATTTTTAGCCGCCGTGACATAGGAAGGAGTCTCAGCTATAAAATGAAATATTTTTTGTAAAATAGCATAGCCTGTAGCTGCTGCTAAACCTAAATAGGCTGTTTTGGCAAAATCTCCCCCTTTTTCCCCGGCAATCAAAACGGATGCGCAAGCAGTACCTTCCGGATATGGTAAGTTTTCATGTTCATCCACCACCAAAGGCCTTCTTAAAGGGATCATGAGCATGGTACCCAAAAAGCCCCCTATCATAGATAAAGAAAGTATAGTAAAATAATTAAAAAAATCTGCTGAAGAAGATTCACCATCCGTTCCCACTGTGAGAAATAAAAATGCAGGCAACGTGAAAGCTACACCACCTGCGATGGCTTCACCTGCTGAGCCGGTAGTCTGAATAATATTATTTTCAAGAATAGTGGTTTTAAACACTTTTCGCCCAAGAGAAATTGCCAATACTGCGATAGGAATAGATGCTGAAACCGTGAGTCCTGCTTTTAATGCAAGATAAACAGTAGCCGCTCCAAATAGAACTCCGAAAAATGAACCTAGTAAAATGGATTTCCAGGTAAATTCAGGAATTATGGTAGATGTGGGGATGTAGGAATTGAAAATCTTTTTATTCATTTTGGAAAGGTTCTTACTTGTAATAATGAAATTAGCTATATTTTATTTTCTCCTACCATAGAATCATTTTATCAATTTCGAGTTCCTGAGCATCCAACTCCAGCAGAGATTGCTCTAAAGGGCTTATATTTTGGCCTTGTTTTTTTTCAACCCGATCTAATTGAAGCCTTTTGAGTTTTGGGCTTGTAAACAGGATTCGGCTTTCAATTTTATTCACTTTCTTTTTTGTATCGACATTGATTTGTTTTATCTGAAGTTGGAGTTCTTTTTTATTGATGTCGATTTGTTTTTTGGTAAGCTTAAGTTCAATAATTATTTCATTGGCTTCTACAGCATTATCAGGTGTAGCATCTATCCAGCCCTGAAGTTGATTCTTAATATCCAGTACCCTATTTATTTCTTTATCACCAGTTTGTAGTATTTTATTCGTCTTTGCAAGTCCTGACCACATCAAGATAGGTCGAAGAAAGAATGGCCTGGCCTTTATTTTAATTTCAATTTCATTTTTTGAATTTAAGGCATCATTTAGCTTTTTTTCATACGCTGATATAAAAGCATCCATATCTGAAATAACCGAATTAGCACGATAATCCCATTGCTTTACATCTTCGAAACTTTCCAGGTTCCATTTAGTCTTTAGCAAATGCTCTGCATCGTTTATATTAAAGGAATTGCTATTATTCTTACCCATTGTATGTACAAACTATAATTTGTCAGGAACCTTCTTATTTTACTTCACCCATCAATTTTTTAGTCCATGGAATTAGTATAAACATCACTAATGCTGCAATAGCGCTGGAGATGAAAACATAAAGAAATATTTGTTTCAATGGGAATGACTCGAATTCACCACCTACTTTTCCTCCGATCCAATTACCCAGTGCTGCTCCCATAAACCAAATGCCCATCATAGACCCTACTATTTTTGGTGGAGCTAGTTTTGTCATAGCACTTAATCCTACGGGCGAAAGGCAGAGCTCTCCAATAGTATGTAAAAGGTAGGTTGTCAATAACCAGATGACACCTACTCTTTCTGTACCACCTTCAATTTTCATAGCAGCTGGTACTAATATTAAAAACCCTAGCCCTGCAAATAAAAGCCCTATTGAAAATTTAAAAGGGGTGGAAGGTTCTTTGCCTGATTTAGCTAATTTCAGCCAAATAATGGCAAAAACAGGTGACAATAATAATATCCACATCGAATTTACAGACTGCCACCAGGTAGAGGGAAATTCCTGACCAAATACAGCGTTTTGAGTGTTTCTATCAGCAAATAAAGTGAGCGTACTTCCTGCTTGTTCAAATGCTCCCCAAAATAATGCTGCAGCTACATAGAATATAAAAATAGCTATTATCCGCTTCTTTTCATTGGCATTAAAGCCACCAGAAAAGTACAAATAGGCCATAAAAATAGCCGGTAAAGTGAGTAACAGAATGCCCATTAAATTGGATATTCCAGTTATGCTACTGGGTATTACTTCGGTGACAACCAGAATCAGTAATAAAGCCACAATAGCTAAGCCAATCCAAACATTCTTGTTGATTTTAATGGGTTGAGCTTGTTCATCCTTTATCCGCAATCCTGCATCTCCCAGAAATTTTCCTCCCCATTTAAAAAGAATCAAGCCCAATAACATCCCTACTCCTACAACCACAAATCCCCAGTTCCAATCAATTCGTTGCCCAATATAACCAGCAATGAGAGGAGAAATAAAAGCACCTAAATTGATGCCCATATAATAAATTGAAAAAGCACTTTCTCTGCGTGGATCTCCTTGCTCATATAAAGAGCCTACCATAGTGGACACATTTGGTTTCAGTAAACCAGTACCAATACAATTAAAAAACAAACCAAGATAAAATAATGGTTTGCCTGTCGTAAGACCCAATGTTAGGTTTCCTATGGCTATAATCACACCTCCCCAAAAGACAGCATTTCGTGCTCCTAAGAATTTATCAGATAGCCATCCCCCGGGCAGATTGGTAAAATATACCCCTGCTACATACAACGCATACAATGCCCCTGCTTCTTTTACCGTCATATCCAATCCGGGATTTTGACCGGTTACCGACGCAGTCATGTATAAGATCAGTAGTGCCCTTCCTCCATAGTAACTAAATCTTTCCCACATTTCAGTACCGAACAAAACGGCTAATCCTGCAGGATGATTTTTGAATTGGGGAACCACTATTATTGCTAATACGATAAAGAAAATAAGTAATGCTATTGTTGCCATATAGTTTTAATATTGGTAATAGTTAAAGATCTAAAAATAGAAAGAATTCGGTAACCCTTAGCATATCCTCACACTTGATTTATCAAATTCAACTCTTTAGTTACTTGTATCTATCTTTGAGACCAATGAATATCGTTGACTTTGTACTGCATATTGACCAACACCTGGAGACTTTTATTCACCAATATGGTGCATTAGTCTATTTAATATTATTTGTTATTGTTTTTTGCGAAACGGGTTTAGTCGTCACACCATTATTGCCAGGAGATAGCCTTTTATTTGCAGCAGGGGCATTAGCCGCTAATCCTTCAAATGGGTTACACGTGTACTACATTATTCCTTTATTAATCCTTGCTGCTTTAGCCGGTGACAATACCAATTATTTTATTGGTAGATATTTGGCCAAGAAAGGTGCAGGTGCTAAACTTTTTGGAGTATTCACCATTAAACAGGAATATATAGATCGTACACATGCTTTTTACGAAAAATATGGACACCGAACAATAATAATGGCCCGGTTTGTCCCTATTGTTCGCACTTTTGCGCCATTTGTTGCAGGCATTGGAAGCATGACCTATTCCCGGTACATCAAATACTGTATCCTCGGTGCTATTCTTTGGGTAACAGTGGTCACTCTCGCAGGCTATTTTTTTGGAGGGCTTCCAATTATCAAAAATAATTTTGAGATAGTGGTTTTGGGAATCATTTTTATTTCTTTACTTCCTATGGTCATTGGGTATCTTAGAAGTAGGAAAAGGTAGTAGGAAAATAATTTTAAGATCTTTTAACTTTGTAAGATGAATGTACATATAAAAGAGGCTAACAGATACCTGGCAAATGCTAAGGAAATTTTAGTAGAAAAAGCTGGTCGTGAGAATGGCTCCTATGTGGATAAAAAATATGTGAGAATGGCAGGGCACACGGCCTACATGGGTGTATTACAGGCGCTGGACCAATTAATTCCTAATGTAAAGAAGGGAAAGAGAAAATCAGTAGAGTATTATCAAAGAACCCTTGCCACACATGGTAAAAAACTTTTGTCAGAATTTAATGAGCTTTATAATGTGCTGCATTTGTATATCAGTTATGATGGAGTACTTAATGCTAAAATCGTAAATGCAGGAATGGCAATGGCAAAAGAGTTTATCCAAAAAATTGCCGCTAGATTGAATTAAAATTTATGACTCTTTTTTATCATCTTCTTCCAATGTAAAAGCATTCAATTTGCTCATAGTCTTATCAGGCCCTGCTAAAGCAAATTGCAAAATCCCTTCTGCGCATGCATTATATATTTTAGTAAGATCCTTTTGTTCTTCTGCACTCCATGACCCCAAAACATAATTGACCTGGCGCCCTTTAGGAAAATTGTTTCCGATTCCAATTCTTAGCCGGGGATATTCTTTTGATGGAATACTTTCTTGAATGCTTTTCAAACCATTATGCCCCCCATCACTACCATTTTTACGCATTCGAAGCGTACCAAATGGAATATTAAGATCGTCGAGAATAACAAGCGTGTTTTGAGGTTCTATATTTAATTTATGCATCCAGAAGGAAACTGCTTTACCACTCAAGTTAACATAGGTATCGGGCTTGATTAAAGTGATGGATCTTCCTTTTATTCTGATGTCAGCTCGCCAACCGAATCTGTCTGCATTCCAGGTACCTTTTACCTGATTTACTAAATAGTCAAGCATGAGAAACCCGATATTGTGACGCGTGTTTTCATATTCCTTACCAGGATTTCCGAGACCGACTACTAAATATTTATTCATTAAGTGCTGCAAAAATAACGATACTCTTACCTTTGAGGTTACATGAGGGTCAATAAATGGAATGATTTAGCGCGAATGGTAAAACACCTGACATTGAAAAAGGGTATCAACGCACTTCAGCTCCTGAGTTCATATTATTTCAGTAAATTGCTTAAAAGACCCTTCCAATGGGGTCAGCCCTTAAGTGTTTCTATTGAGCCTACTACCGCTTGTAATCTCAGGTGTCCGGAATGCCCGAGTGGCTTGCGTTCATTTACCCGCGATACAGGCAACTTGAAACAAGATTTTTTTAGAAACACGATTGATCAGCTCAGTCCTACATTGGCCAATATGATGTTTTATTTTCAAGGTGAGCCATTTATTCATCCACAATTTTTAGAAATGGTATCTTATGCTGAATCAAAAGGTGTTTATACTGTTACTTCTACTAATGGTCACTTTTTATCTGAGCAAAATGTACAAAAAACACTCGATTCAAATCTCAGCAGAATCATCATTTCAATAGACGGTACCACTCAAGAAACTTATGAACAATATCGCAAAGAAGGAAATTTGCAAACAGTGATCGAAGGCGCTAAAAGGTTGGTGGATGCTCGCAAAAAGCGAAATCAGACTTTTCCCTACATCATTTTTCAGTACCTGGTAGTTCGCCCTAATGAACACCAGATTCCTGATATATATAAATTGGCTGCCGATATTGGTGTAGATGAAGTGAGACTCAAAACGGCTCAGGTATATAGTTATGAAAATGGCAATGATCTAATCCCTTTACAGGATAGATATAGTCGATATCGGCTTACAGCTGCTGGCTTTTATACTATTAAAAACAAATTACTGAATCAATGCTGGAAAATGTGGCATGCGTGTGTGATCACCTGGGATGGCCAGGTAGTGCCTTGTTGCTTTGATAAGGATGCCACTCATCGTCTTGGCGATCTCAAACTCAACTCTTTTAGAGATATCTGGAAAGGTGAAAAATATCTTCATTTCCGCAGTCAATTGCTCAGATCACGTAAAGAGATCGACATATGCCAAAATTGTACGGAAGGTACCCGGGTTTTCGCTGAATAATATGAATTTAAACTTTATAGTCTTAATATTTTCATAACTTTGCTGTATCTTTATGAGTTGCAAACAGTTATAAGGTAAGTTGTTCCCATATTAATAAATCTTTAGATCTATATTCAATTGGATAACATTTGATTCGATCGCAAGACCGGAAATAGGGATTGTACATTTAAAACAAATTGTTATAAAAAAAGCATCTAAAAATATCACTCCTGTAGTCAGTGGGCCAATATTCTATAAATCTATTTTTCAGGGTAGACTAGAGTTTGGAGTAGGCAAAAACATTGAAAAAGCACAACTGATGTATCAGTCCAGAGCTGAACAATACTATCGAAATGAAGTCATGTTTAAGGCGGAACAGATATTCATTATAGAGCAAGGTGTAATTGATATTCCCAGATTAGTAATTCAGGCGAGCGAGCGGTACTTCTCTAACACTATAAATCTGTTAGATTATATTGTTCAATTTTCATCTGCTGGCATTATTGGAGCATGGCTGATCGATAGCGGTAAAATTCTGAGGCATAAAATGATTGAACCTCAAAGTGATAAGATTGCTGTACAAGAATATATTCGTGGTAAAAAATTAATTGGCACTAAAGGAAAGGAAAATGATGCAATAGCCGCATTAAATGCCGCCATCCTCAGGTACGAGCGTCATAGCCTGGCATATGAAAGAAGAGGATATGTGAATTTTACCTTAAAAAATTATAAGGATGCTCTTTCGGACTTCAATAAAAGCATTAAATATGATGAAAACAATGCCCTGGCTTATTTTGGAAGAGCACAAGTACACCTTTATAATCAAGATGTTAAAAAAGGCTTAGAAGATTTAAAATCAGCAATTCTTAAATCTTTGGCATTGCAGATGGTGCATTGGCAAGCCCGATTTCAAAAGGGAGAGTTGAATTATAAATTAAAACAATATAAAGAAGCAGCTTTCGAGCTGAAATTATTCAGCGACAGGCGTTTTGATAAAAATGATTTAAACCTGACTAAGAAACGCGAAGCTACTTATCTCTATGGTAAAATACTCATGGAGCAAGAACAATTTGATGAAGCTGCGCAGCGTTTTAATCAAGCCTTATCTGCGATTGAAGAAGAGTCTAAATCATCTAAAATTTCACGGTCAGAAATTTTGTTACAACGAGGATTAGCAAAGAAATTAGCCGGTAAAAACGGATTTATGTCTGATTTAAAGGAAGCCGCTACGCTTGGAAATAAAGAAGCACAAAAAATACTCCAATCAAAATAAAATCTTGCTACCATGAAGCTGGCAAGTATCTATTTTGTTGTTTTTTTTCTATCCATTTTCAATAGTTCACTACAAGGACAAGTCTCTTCAAAGGCTTTAAAATATTTTAATAAAGCTAAAAAGGAAATTTCTAAGAATAGAATAGATAAAGCTGTACATTATCTGGAAGAATCTTTAGCAATACAGCCAGGATATAAAGAAGTAAATCTACAATTGTACCAGATCTATATGGATAAAGGTGATTCTCAAAAAGCCTTGGGATACCTGCTGACGGCAAGTAAAAATGCAGGCAATGACAAGCCAAATTTATTATACAACCTGAGTAAGTTAGCACTGGCAGTGGGTGATTATGAAAAAGCTAAAACCGCAGCTACTGAATACATCAATCTCAATACAAAAGATAGCTCTACCCGTAGGCAGGCTCGTCACATTCTGGAGTCTTCTAATTATTCAATTAGCCATATTTCAAATCCAGTTCCCTATCATCCTACACTTTTGAGTAAGAATATAAATACTGAAATGCCCGAGTATTTACCATCCTTGGATGCTACCGGGAATACGCTTGTATTTACTCGAAGAATTAATGGTAATGAAGATTTGTTTTTTACCCGGAAACAAAATAATGAATGGTCATCAGCATTGTCCTGGTCTCAGAATACAATTCAAAATGAAGGGGCCCACACGATCAGCGCTGATGGTAAGACCATAGTATTCACCCGTTGTAATATGCCAGATGGCTATGGCAGTTGTGATTTATATATTTCTGAATTAAGTGCCGGTAAATGGAGCAAGCCCGTTAATATGGGTTATATAGTAAATTCGAAATTTTGGGAAAGCCAACCCTGTCTGAGTGCAAATGGGAAAGCAATTTATTTTGCATCTGACAGACCGGGTGGATTCGGTGGATATGATATTTGGAGGAGTAGCAAGCAAAATCAAAAATGGTCTCTTCCTGTTAATATTGGTCAACGTATTAATACAGAATGGGATGAACTATCTCCGTTTTATCATCCGGATGGCACGCATATTTATTTTCGGTCTAATGGTAAACCAGGATTTGGTTCTTTTGACCTTTTCGTTTCATCCATGAACGAAAATGGAGAATGGACGGAGGCTGAAAATCTCGGATTTCCTATAAATGATTATCGAGATCAGGGAGCTATGGTGGTAGCATTAGATGGATCTACCGCATTTCTTAGCGATCAGAAAATCAGCTTTAAAAATGAGCTTCTTGAAAGCAATATTTCTACTTTTGACTTACCTGAAAAAGGTTCTTCACAACCTTGTATTTTCTTAAAAGGCCGCACCTTGGATCGTAAAACGATGGAAGCTATACCTCATACTTCTATATTGTTTTCAAGTTCGTGGTCGAATAGTATTGCCGATACTATCAGATCTGATATGGACGGCGAGTTTCTACTGGTTTTGCCTATAGGTAACGTATATAAAGTTTATGCAAGTGCTGCAAATTTTGAATTTTTCTCTGATAGAATACAAACTAATACGACCACTACATCTAATATAAAGTATGATATTTTACTTTCTAAAATATCCCCTAATGAGCCTTACGTTTCTGAAAAGCCTATTCGATTGAGTAATGTAATTTTCGAAACGGGATCAGCCATTCTTCAATCTGAATCATTTAGTGAATTGGATAGATTATTGAATTTTCTTGGAGAGTATCCTCAACTTACTATAGAAATAAATGGTCACACAGATAATATAGGTAGTGCAGAATCCAATCTGACATTATCAATAGCAAGGGCAAAAGCAGTATATGATTACTTTGTCAGGCATGAGATAGATATGAATAGACTGCAGTATAATGGCTATGGAGATACACAACCGGTAGCTGAGAACACGACCGAACAAGGCAGGGCTCTCAATAGGAGGGTTGAGTTAATATTGTCAGGCCGGTAATCATGAAACCGTTTTAATTAATAAAAATTTTCAAAGAATTAACTTTGTCGGTATTATGGGAAAATCAAAACTAGAGTATGTATCCAATATAGAAATCGTGGATATTGGGGATCAGGGGATGGGCATTGGAAAAGATGTAGAGGGCAAAGTCTATCTTATTCAGAATGCGGTGCCAGGAGATCAAATGGATATTGAAGTAAAAAAGCATCGTAGTCGAATTTCATATGCCAAACCAACTTCTATTACCAAGCCTTCACCTTGGAGACAAGACCCATTTTGTTCGCATTTTGGGGCCTGCGGGGGTTGCAAATGGCAGCACATGAGTTACCCGGGACAGTTAGAGTATAAGCAGAAAAATGTGTACGACGCTTTGACTAGAATTGGAGGATTTTCAAGTTTGAACATCAGGCCAATAAAAGGAGTTGAAAATGATAAATATTATAGAAACAAATTGGATTACAGTTTTGGAAATAGTCGTTGGTTACTTCCTTCTGAGATGGAGGAAGGAGCGTTCGCACATAGAAATGCAGTTGGATTTCATAGACCAGGATCTTTTGAAAAAATAGTAGATATACATCATTGTTATCTTCAGCCTGAACCCAGTAATAAAATTAGAAATTTCATTCGTGAATATTCGTTGTTTCATCAATTAACTTTTTATAATGTAAAATCGCACACGGGTTTACTTCGTAATATGATAGTACGCACCGCTTTGGATGGGACTGCTATGATCATACTTGTTTTCGGTGAGAATAATGAAGACCAAATTCAATCGTTAAATGAAGCTGTAAGAAGAGAATTCCCCGACATTATCTATTACAATGTGATTAATTTAAAACATAACGACACCATATTTGATCAAGAGTTGATCTTGATCCAGGGCATTGGATATCTGACTGAATCATTAGGTTCTTTAAAATGCAGAGTAGGACCTAAGTCTTTTTTCCAGACCAATACCAGGCAAGCTGATCTCCTTTATCGATATGTAGCCGAATTCGCTGATTTGAAAGGAACAGAATTAGTATATGATTTGTATGCCGGGACTGGCACAATAGGATTGTTTCTTGCCCCAAAAGCAAGGCAAATAGTAGGTATTGAAGAAGTGAAGGAAGCAGTGGATGATGCTATATTAAATGCCCGGGTGAATAATATTACCAACGCAAGTTTTTACACGGGAGATGTAAGAAAATTACTACAAAGTGGATTTGTGGACGAACACGGCAAGCCTGATTTAATCATACTCGATCCCCCTAGATCAGGCCTCCATGGTGACAATATTCATTTGCTGATTGAATCCGGGGCACCAAGAATCATATATGTATCTTGCAATCCTGCAACACAAGCCCGGGACTTAAAACTTTTGTCAAGTAATTATGTTCACATCATTAGCCAGCCTGTAGATATGTTCCCTTATACTTCCCATATAGAGAATGTAACTTTGCTTCATAAAATTTAGAAATCAGTATGCAAATAAGCGCAGAAAAATTTTTGATCCTTGAAGAAGAGCTTAAAACATATCGAACAGCTCTATCAAAAGCGATCGATATCATATTGGAAAAAGGAGTTACTGAACATCCAATTTTTATAGCTCACCAGGATACATTTCAAGCTGGAATTCCCATCATTAAAAGGCACGAAGTAAAAGGTAACTGGAATATAAATGTATCTTCGTTGGAAGAATTTATCCAAAAGAGAATAATAGTAAAATCTAAGATAGCATCTTTTAAAAAGACATATAAATCCCCTGATCATTTTATCTGTTTTTTTGTATTGAGTGAATTGGGTGCACAGTTTGTTTTTGTCCCCAGGTAGATATAGATTTACTCGTTTATGGAATCCTTTTTAAATGCTGGTTTTATTAACAATAGGCATAATATTTGCCATATTTACTTCTGACACAATAAATTTTAATATCTGATGAAAGGAATAATTTTAGCTGGTGGCCTGGGCACCAGATTGTATCCCCTCACCCTTGCCGTAAGTAAACAGCTCATGCCTGTATATGACAAACCCATGATCTATTATCCCTTATCCATTCTGATGATGGCCAATATTAGGGATATTCTTATTATTTCAACTAAAGATGATTTACCCAATTTTGAAAAACTATTGAAAGATGGCTCTGAAATAGGTTGTAATTTTTCATATAAAGTACAACCAGAACCCAATGGCCTTGCCCAGGCATTTGTATTAGGAGAAGAATTCATAGGTAGTGATGCAGCAGCCCTGATTTTGGGTGACAATATTTTTTATGGGGCTGGCCTGGGAAACATATTAAAGACTTGCGAGCATCCCCAAGGTGGAATAGTATTTGCCTACCAGGTGACAGATCCTGAGCGATATGGAGTTGTGGAGTTTGATGCAGATTACAAAGCTTTGACTATAGAAGAGAAACCAGCTAAGCCGAAGAGTAATTTTGCCGTACCAGGATTATATTTTTACGACAATGCGGTAGTTGATATTGCAAAGAACTTAAAACCTGGCTCCAGGGGTGAATATGAAATCACGGATGTAAACAAATACTATATGGAACAAGGTAAACTATTTGTAAGGCCATTGGGGAGAGGCTTCGCATGGTTAGATACGGGTACCCATCAGTCGCTTATGCAAGCTAGCCAGTTTATACAAGTAATAGAAGAAAGACAAGGATTAAAAATTGGATGCATTGAAGAAATAGCTTACCAGATGAAATTTATTGGAGCAGAAGAACTTCTTCAATTAGGTCATAAATATCTTAAAAGTGGCTATGGCGAATACCTTCTAAGATTGCTCAAGGGCTAAATAGAAATATCAATACCTTTGAGGAAAATAATGGAAGAAAGTGAAGAGGAGGATTTATTAAACCAGGAAGATGAGCAAACTCGGTCTGTACTCAAATCTTTTAAAAGCTCTAAAATTTGGCTTCCCGTTTTCATTGGATTAGGTGTAGTTACCTATAAATTATTTCAAAATTTTGACCCTACAGCTTTAAAATCGATTCAATGGAGCCCTCATTCATTGCTTTGGTTGCTATTAGCAGTCATTATTCTATTGCTAAGGCATTTAGCATATACAATAAGGTTATTTCATCTGTCAGATAAGAGTATCGGATTTTGGAGATGTGTAAGACTTATAGTTATTTGGGAGTTTTGTTCAGCCATTTCGCCCTCTTCTCTTGGAGGTTCTGCCGTTTCAGTATTTGTACTTTCTCAAGAAAAAATCGGAGCCCCAAAAACGCTTGCTATTATAGTATATACCGTAATTTTAGATAGTTTATTTTTTATTATTTCGGTTCCAGTTATGATAGTATTGTTTGGAGTCAATGTAATTTATCCTACTTATCATGCCGTTACTGATTTTAGTGAAATTGGATACTCACTACTTTTTTTATACACTATAATATTATCTTATGGATTGTTTTTTGCCTATGGATTATTTATAAGTCCCTTTCAATTTAAACGCATCCTAAATCTATTGACCAGGCTTCCTTTTTTAAAAAAGTGGAACACTGCGGCCAATAAATTAGGTGACGATATCATTGTTTCAGCAAAAGAATTGGCTACTAAGGATTTAAATTTTCATTTAAAATCATTTGGGCTGACAGCAGCAGCTTGGGCTGGAAGATTTTTATTGGTTAATTGCTTAATTATTGCTCTAATCGATAATATTCCTTACGACCTTATAGATCAATTAAAGATCTTCGGAAGGCAAATAGTCATGTTTATATTCATGATGTTCAGCCCTACACCGGGTGCTGCGGGTTTTGCAGAGTTTTTCTTCGGAAATTATATAGGAGATTATGTTCCCAAGAGTGCCGCTTTGATTATCGCTTTGATTTGGCGGATTTTGACCTATTATGCTTATTTAATGGCAGGAGTTATTATTATCCCAACATGGTTGTCTGGAGTGATAAAAAGAAGACGGGAAGAACGCAAAGCGAAAGATAGCCACCTCACGGTTTAAGATCTATATTTGTGGAATGAATAAATCTAATCAATCTTTTTTTTATTTATTGATTGGAATAGCCCTTTTTTACCTGATTCGGTATTTCTATATGAAACCCGGTATCAAAGTTGCCCAGGAATGTCCTTCTATTATTACTACATTAGCTGATGGGACCCCATTTGATTTATATTCTATTAGTCAAACATATGTACTTATTGATTTTTGGGGATCATGGTGCGTCCCCTGCAGAAAGGAGTCCTCAAGTCTTAAGTCATTTTACAATGCCTGGAATAAGGCTACCTTCAAAGATGCCAGTGGATTAGAAATTCTCAGCATAGGAATTGAAAGCAGTACCGAGGCATGGAAAAAAGCAGTTATTGCGGACCAACTCAATTGGCCATTGCATATACTTGAGTTAGATCAATTCAAATCGCCTTTAGTTAAAAAATTTGGGGTCAAAGAGATTCCTACTATAATATTATTGGGGCCAGATCATAGAATACTCGCTGTAAATCAGAGCTTTGAAGAGATGTCTAAACTGTTGGAAAAAAGGAAAACATAACTGACATTTTGACTTAAATAGGGCAAATGGTCTTATTATTGCAATGCCCATTGGGTATAAATATATATTGATGATAAACGAAGAAGCTACCAATATTGATCAAAACCCAATTGAGCCTGAAGAAATGGCAGATAACTTGGCTACAGTAGAAGAAATTGTAGACGGGGTGGTTTCTGAAGTTCAGGGCGAACCCAATGCAAATGTCAATAAGGAAATACAAGATTTAAAAGATAAGTATCTGCGATTATTGGCCGAGTTTGAAAATTTTAAAAAGCGTACATCAAAGGAAAGGATTGAATTTTCAAAATTTGCATCGCAAGAATTAATCACTGCACTACTGCCCATATTAGATGATTTCGATAGAGAAGTAAAAGCTGGCGAGGTTACTGATGGCAGCAAACTCATTCATGCCAAATTATTACAACTTTTAAAGCAAAAGGGGCTCGAAGAGATGAATACAAATGGAGAGCATTTTGATGCATTTAAGCACGAAGCAATTACGGAATTTTCTGTTAGCGAAGATCAAAAAAACAAAATCATTGATACAGCAGAAAAAGGATATTATCTACATGACAAAATCATTCGATACGCAAAAGTCGTAGTCGGTAAATAATCAGCAAAATGAGTAAAAGAGATTATTACGAAATACTTGAAGTAGATAAATCTTCAGACGACGGCACTATTAAAAAGTCGTATCGAAAAATTGCAATGAAATTTCATCCTGATCGCAATCCAGGTGATATGGCCGCCGAAGAAAAATTTAAAGAAGCAGCTGAAGCATATGGTATACTCAGTGATCCAGATAAGAAGACCCGATATGATAGGTATGGCCATGCCGGGGTAGATCCCAATATGGGCGGGGGCAACGGCTTTGGAGGTATGAATATGGAGGACATACTTCGTAACTTTGGAAATGTTTTTGAAGACAGCCCTTTCGAATCCTTTTTTGGAGGAAGTGCCAGGAGTGATACTGGCCAGCGGGGCACCAGCCTTAGAATCAATCTGACGCTGGATCTAAACGAAATTGCAACCGGTGTAAATAAAAAAATAGCCGTCAAAAAACAGGTGACTTGCAATACCTGCGCTGGCTCTGGTGCCAAGGATAAAAGTAGTAAAAAAACATGCAGTACCTGTGGGGGTAGTGGATATGTGCGCCAGGTAAGAAATACCTTTTTAGGACAAATGCAGACAACCACAGCATGCCCGCAATGTCATGGAGCCGGGACTATGATCACTAGCTTTTGTGGAACATGTAAAGGTGATGGTAAAGTACTGGGCGAAGACACCATAGATATTGACATTCCGGCTGGCGTAGAAGATGGTATGCAGCTTTCTGTGAGAGGGAAAGGTAATGCTGGGGCCAAAGGCGGACCTGCTGGAGATCTTATCATTCAGATCAAAGAAAAACCGCATGATTCACTTCGGAGAGAAGGCTCTAACCTGGTGTATGATTTATATCTGAATTTCGCGGATGCTGCTTTAGGCTCATCTATTGAAGTGCCCACTTTGGATGGAAAAGCCAACATTAAGATTCCCTCTGGTACTCAGGCAGGAAAAGTTTTTCGATTAAAAGATAAAGGTCTTCCCTCCGTTCAATCCTATCAGAAAGGTGACTTACTCGTACAGGTAAATATCTGGACACCAAAAGCAGTAAATGAAGATGAACGAATTTTACTGGAGCAATTAAGAACTATGCCTAATTTTCAACCGAATCCAGGCAAATCAGAAAAGGGATTTTTCGATAAAATGAAGGGCTTTTTCTCATGAGAGTACTCGTATTATTCATTATTACCTATTCATTATTCATTATTTCCTGCGATCCACCCAACTACATGTATGAAAATAATAAATCGTTTTCTGAAGCCCAGCCCTGGACAAGTTCCGATTCTATAATTTATAATTTTGAAGTAAAAGATACCAATCGGTTTTACAATATTTTACTGGAACTTGATCACAATAAAAAGTATCCTTTTGAGAATCTGTATATAAAGCTGAATACTCATTTTCCAAATCAATTGCAAAAATCAGATTTAGTAAGCGTTGTTCTTGCTGATGAAACTGGAGAATGGTACAGCGATTGTCGTGGTAAGACCTGTACTTTTTATTTACCGCTTCAGGAACAAATCATATTTCCACAAAAAGGTAAATATGAAATAGTGTTATACCCATGGATGCGACAGGATACTATCAGGGATATCTATCGGGTTGGGTTTAAGGTAGAAAAGGGTGGTAAAAGATAAAGGGCAGTTTACCGGCTTTCCAGGAAGAAAAATTATACTATTAAAATGTATTAAAATAATACATCCCCGGTCATCTCTTTCGGTATTGCCACACCCATCAAGGTCAAAATCGTAGGAGCTACATCTCCCAATTTGCCGTGTTTTAGTTTTAATTTTCTGTCACCTATATAGATTACGGGTACGGGATTTTTAGTATGGGCTGTATTGGGGGTTCCGTCAGGATTGATCATGGTATCAGCGTTTCCATGGTCGGCGAGGATGATAAATTCATATAGCAGATCTCTTCCTGTAGCCACTATTTTTTCGAGGCATTTATCCACCGTTTCAGCTGCTATTACACCAGCAGAAAAAACACCCGTGTGGCCTACCATGTCGGTATTAGCAAAATTGAGACAGATAAAGTCGGGTTGCTTCGCATTCCAATTTTCTAATAATGCGTCGGTAAGTTCATTAGCTGACATTTCTGGTTTCAAGTCATAGGTGGCTACCTTAGGACTAGGTACCATTATGCGGTCTTCTCCAATAAAAGTATTTTCTCTTCCCCCGGAAAAAAAGAAGGTCACATGGGGATACTTTTCAGTTTCTGCCATGCGTAATTGAGTTAGCCCGTTGGATTCAATCACTTGACCTATAGTATTATTCAGGTTATCCGTTTTAAAAAGAATATGTACATTTTGAAAGGTTGCATCGTATTCTGTCATTGTGACAAAATCAAGTTTAAGCGGATGCATATTCTGCTCATGAAAGGCTTGCTGGCAAAGCGCTTGAGTGATCTGCCTGGGACGGTCTGTCCTGAAATTGAAAAACAATACAGCGTCTCCATCTTTTATCAATAATTTCCTGGAAGGATTTCCAATTAAAACGGGTTCGATAAATTCATCAGTAATATGATTAGCATAAGACTCTTCCAAAGAAACAACGGCATCTGTGGCATGCTCTCCTACACCATTCACCATAAGATCGTAGGCTTTTTTTATGCGCTCCCATCTTTTGTCCCTATCCATTGCAAAATATCTCCCTATCATGGTTGAAAGAGTCGCATTGGTGCCGGATATATGATTTTGAAGAGTTTTGATAAAACCAGCCCCTGATTTTGGATCACAATCCCGACCATCTAAAAATGCATGGATACTTACCTGGGGTAAACTATGCTCCTTGAAAATATCGCATAAAGCCAAAAGATGATTAATATGTGAATGTACTCCACCATCTGACACCAGACCCATGAGGTGTAAAGTATTTCCTTTTGCTTTGCATCTATCCATCAAATCCAGCAATACCGGATTCTGATTGATTTCTTTTTCTCTGATTGATTTATTTATCCTCGCGAGTTCCTGGTACACAACTCTGCCTGCTCCCAGATTGAGATGGCCTACTTCTGAATTACCCATTTGCCCTTCTGGCAGACCTACCTTCTCCCCATAAGTCACCAATGTATTATGCGGGCACGCTGCCATTAATTTATCGAAGAATGGAGTGTTCGCAGTAGCTATGGCATCCGCATTATAATCGGGCCCCAGACCCCAGCCATCAAGAATGATCAAAGCGACTTTATTAGTCTTCATACAAAAATGATTGTGCGGTAAAGTTAACTTTTTCAAAGCTCATTAAATTGGAGAAACAAAGAGGGCATTGCTCATTTTCAATTTTTTCGGTTTTGTTAATCAATTAATAAAAGCAAATAATTTTTGCACTAGTTTGTTTATTTAACTATAAATTAGGTTTTTCTTTGAACAAGATAGAGTCAGGATTATGTTTTCAAATTAGTAAACATGAGTAAAATGAGAATCTTAAATTTATTATTTGTGGTAGTTGTGAATATTCCAATGAGTGGTCAGGGTATAAGACCTTTTTTGGATGCCGTAATTAAAATGGATAATTCTCAATTAGAAAAGTATCTTGCTTCAGATGCAACTATAACCGTTGAAAATCAGGTAGCAACCGGTGAGAAAAATGTGGTTTCAAAACTTTCAAGCTTTGTCACGGAGTCAGGCGTGAAAACCCTCAAAATAGTCCATGAAGGTGTTGCCAAAGGCAAAGATTCTATTATGGGGATAGGAAGTTTGATTTCTGATAAAGGCAAGTTTAGGGTTTATCTAACTTTTAAGAATATAGATGGGCTTTCCATTATTCAAGAGATTCGCATAGAAAGGGACACATTTTAAAGTGGGGGTTTATTTTTTACACTTAAGTTAAATAGGGCGAAATCATATTTTACAGGATCAGAAGAGTCTAAAGATTTTAATTTTCCGGTCAGTTCTAAAACAGCATTCCAGTTTCTTTGATTTTCATTCAGTAATCCTAGTTGTACCGCTACCCGGTGTACATGTACATCCAGAGGAATATTTAAATTTTCAGGTTGTATTTGCTTCCAAATTCCAAAATCTACTCCTTTAGCATTAGATCTTACCATCCAACGCAAATACATACATATACGTTTGCATGTAGATCCTGACAAAGGGTTGGATACATGCTTTTTAGTCCTGGGTAAGTGCTCCAGGCTAAAAAAATAACTATGGAAACTATTGAGATCAGGAGCAGAATAGGGTTGCAAATCTATAGGGAGAAATGCCGTTTCAAGGCTTTGATTCTGAGAATAGTGAAATTTAAGAAAATGAATGAAATATAAAAGATCATCAAATTGAAAGGTTCGATGCTTAAACTTCTTTAAAATCTTCAAATCCAGGGTATTTGAATGGAGAATGAATTGATGGGGTGCATTATCCATCAAGGACATTAATTCTTTTGATTTATTTATAATTGTTTTTCTTAGTCCCCAGGCAAAAATGGAAGCAAACAAACCACTAATTTCAATATCCTGCTTTTTTGTATAGCCATGAGGTATACTTATGGGATCGTTTTCGATAAAACGCTGGCATTCGTATAGTTCTACCAATTCGTCCAAAAATGATTTGAGATCGCTGGTATAAATGGGTAATTTAATCAATCAATAAAGACTATAATTTAACTTTGATTTCACTGATCTCGTAACCTTCAAATATATCACCTACTTTTATATCATTGAAATTTTCTATGGAAATACCGCATTCTGTACCGCTTTTCACTTCTTTTACATCGTCTTTAAATCGTTTTAAAGCGGCGATTTTAGCGGTTTGACCAGCTTTACTTGGGTACAATACAATTCCATCTCTAATGATTCTCACAGGAGTATTTTTCATGATTTTTCCTTCCGTGACAAAACATCCCGCTACGGTGCCAATACCGGTAATCTTGAATACTTCCCTTACCTCTACCTGAGCAATCACTTTCTCTTCTTTTGTAGGCTCCATCATACCTTCCATAGCCGACTTGATGGTTTCTATAGCTTCGTAAATGATAGAGAAAGTCTTTATTTCCACACCTTCTTTTTCGGCTAACTTCCTGGCACCCGATGAAGGGCGCACCTGGAAACCGATAATAATCGCATCAGAAGCCGAGGCCAATAGTACATCGGACTCGGTAATCCCACCCACCGCTTTGTGGATAACGCTTACTTGTATTTTTTCAATGGAAAGCTTAATCAATGAATCTGCAAGCGCTTCAATAGATCCATCTACATCACCTTTGATAATTATCTTCAGTTCTTTAAAGGTACCTAGGGCGAGTCGACGACCAATTTCGTCTAAAGAAATTCGTTTATTTGTCCTGGTAGCTAATTCTCTATTTATTTGAGCTCGCTTTATACCCAAATCCTTTGCAATGGATTCATCTTCATAAACTTTAAATTTCTCACCGGCCTGGGGTGCACCAGCCATTCCCAAAATCAATACCGGGCTGGAAGGGTCAGCTACATCTATTTTTTTGCCCCATTCATTGAACATAGCTTTTACCCTACCAAAGTGTTCACCTGCAAGCAAGGAGTCCCCCACTGACAAGGAACCATTTTGGACTAATAATTTTGTTACATATCCCCGGCCTTTGTCTAATGAAGCTTCTATTACTGTACCCATGGCCTTGCGATTTGGATTAGCCTTTAAATTTAAAATTTCAGCCTCCAACAAAATCTTTTCCATGAGCTTTTCTATATTCAAACCAGATTTGGCAGAAATATCCTGAGACTGAATTTTGCCACCCCAATCTTCTACTAAAAGATTCATTCCAGCAAGCTCTTGCTTTATTTTTTCAGGCGCAGCGCCATCCTTATCTATTTTGTTTATTGCAAAAATGATAGGCACATTGGCAGCCTGTGCATGGGAAATGGCCTCTTTAGTTTGAGGCATTACATTATCATCGGCTGCTATAATAATTACAGCTATATCGGTCACTTTAGTACCTCTTGCACGCATGGCTGTAAAAGCTTCGTGACCAGGAGTATCGAGGAAAGTAATTTGTTTATCTCCTACTTTTACTTCATAAGCACCTATGTGCTGGGTGATACCACCGGCCTCCCCGGAGACCACATTTGCACTTCTGATATAATCCAGTAAAGATGTCTTTCCATGATCCACATGGCCCATAACGGTTACAATTGGCGCACGAGGTAATAAGTCGCCTTCATTGTCTTTTTCTTCCTCTTCAAAATTAGTAGAGTCTTCAGCGGATATGAAATTTACTTTGTGACCAAATTCCTCAGCTACGAGTTCAATAATTTCTGCATCTACCCGTTGATTAATGGATACGATCACCCCCAGATTCATACATGTCATGATTACCTGGGATGGCTTAACATTTAGTAATGAAGCAAGCTCAGATACAGACATAAACTCTGTCACTTGCAAATCAGTATTGGTTTGTGCTATTTCTTCAAGCTCCTGCTTTTCACGTATTCTTGTCCTATTATCTCTTCTGATTTTTGAACGACGATTCTTAGTACCTGCTCCCAATCTGGCCATAGTGGCACGTATCTGATCATCTATTTCTTTTTGGGTTACTTCCTTTACATCATCTCTTCTCTGTCCAGGTCTTTGACCAGGGGTAAAGGGTTGTTGATTACCTCTGTTTTGCCCAGCTGGTGAGGGTGTGTTGGTAGTCTCTATTTTTTTGCGTTTTCTTTTACGTTTTTTCCTGATATCATTATCTGAGGCAGAGCCTGGTTTTGATCCCGAAACACCTGGTTTTGATCCCGGAGCGCCTGGTTTTGATCCTGGAGTGCTTGATTTTTTAGCTGATTCTAACTCTTCCTCTTTTTTCTTTTTAGTTTTATCGAATTTATCGGTGTCGATTTTACCCATGATTTTTAATCCCTTCAGTTGAGGGGTAACAGCTCGGTGGATATCTTCTTCAACAGCATCGGTCACTTCGATCTCTTCTATAACAGGACTGGATGGTTTTGGAGACTGAGCTTTTGATTTTATGGATGAGATTTTACCTTCTTCTTCCACATCCTCTTCTATTATGGATTTTGCTTTTTTCTTTGAATCCAGATCTATCTTGTCAATCACCTTAATTTTTGGTAGCTCAGGAACTATTCTTTTTATTAATTCTGGTTCTTGATCTGTCTTAGGTTTTACTGGAGATTCTACAACTGGAGAATGTTTTGCCTCCAGCACAGGAGCCACCACTGCAGGTGTATGAACTTGTGGAGGCGGTGGAGGGCTATTATAAATGTCTTTTTTTGTATGAACAGGTGGTGGAGTAGATTTGCCAATAATTAGTGCTTCCGCCTTTTCTTTTATGGCTTGAGAAGCACCAAATTCCTTTCTCAGTTCGTCCATCATTTCATCGGAGATTTTTGCATTAGGCTTATTTTCTATTGCAAAGCCTTTTTTCTCCAAATGCTCTACTATAGAGTTGGTACCCACGTTAAATTCCGATGCTGTCTTTACTAAATTCTTAGCCATAAATTATTTTAAAATCACAAATAGTACTAAACCATAGACAATGAGTTTTTACTTTGATTTTTCATCGCCTTCATTTTCATCCATTTCCTGAGTTAATATTTTCAATACATCATCTATAGTTTCTTCTTCCAGATCAGATCTCCTGATCAATTCCTCTCTGCTCAATGACAATACACTTCTAGCCGTATCACATCCAATACCTTTTAAAGTATCGATGATCCATGCTTCTATTTCATCTGCAAATTCATCCAAATCCACATCATCTATTTCTTGACCTTCTTCAGTATCTCTAAACACATCTATCTCATATCCTGTAAGCTTACTGGCTAATTTGATATTAGAACCTCCTTTGCCTATTGCCAATGAAACTTGATCAGGTTTTAAATACACGGAAGCTCTTTTATTTACTTCATCCAGATCTATTTTGGTGACCTTCGCCGGGGTTAATGCCCGCTGGATATATAAGGTAATGTTATTGGTATAGTTTACTATATCAATATTTTCATTTCTAAGTTCTCGCACGATACCATGTATCCGAGAGCCTTTCATCCCTACACAGGCACCTACAGGATCTATTCTATCGTCATAAGATTCGACTGCCACTTTTGCTCTTTCACCGGGTATGCGCACTATGTTTTTAATAGTGATCAGACCGTCTTCAATTTCAGGAACTTCATGCTCCATCAATTTTTCGAGGAAAGCACTATCTGTACGAGACATGATGATAGAGGGAAGATTGTTTTTCATTATCACTTCCTTTATTACCCCACGCACCATATCGCCTTTTCTAAAATGATCAGCTTTGATCATTTCATGTTTAGGTAAAACCAATTCATTACCCGTACTATCATCGATTACTAATATCTCTTTGGGCAATACCTGGTTTACTTCACCTAGAATGATCTCGCCTTTTCTTTCTGAGTATTTTTGAAAGACTTCGTCTTTTTCAAGTTCTAAAATTCTTGAAACCAGGGTTTGGCGGGCAGCCATAATAGATCTTCTTCCAAAATCTTCCAATTCAAGTTTGGTATAGCACTCTTCTCCGGGATCGTAATCTGGATCTATTTCCCGAGCTTCAGTCACAGAAATTTCTTTATTTGGGTCAGAAACTTCACCATCCGGGACAATTTGGCGAACATGCCAAAGCTCCAGATCACCTTTTTGTGTGTTTACGATCACATCAAAATTTTCATCTGTTCCATATTTCTTTTTGATAAGGGTACGAAACACATCTTCCATTACACGCATGAGGGTAGGGCGGTCAATATTTTTGCCTGCTTTAAACTCTGAAAAAGTATCTACTAAATTGATCATAGATCAAAATTTTATTTGAATAAAAGTTTTTTGAATGTCTTCCAATAATATAATGGTGTCAAGGGATTTCTTCACTTTCTTTTTGCCCTCCTTTTCTATGATCTCTTGTTTTATAATGATCATATCAGGTTTGACTTCGGTAAGTATGCCTTCAAGTTTTCTGCCATCCTTCATGTGAATGTCTACAGCGCGGCCAATATTTTTAAAGTACTGACGCATCAATTTCAATGGCCTGTCAAGACCACTGGAGGAGACCTCAATAGTATAATGTTCGTCGATCATATTGGCTTCTTCTATTTTATGAGCAAGCCAACGGCTGATCTGGGAGCACATATCCAGGTCGAGTCTGCCATCACTGTCGAGGTAAATTTCAAGTCTGTGGGCATGATATTTTACTTCTATGATGAAACATTCCTTAAAGCTTTCTTCAGTAAATTTTTCACCTAACCAGGCCGTTACAGTCTCTTCGATTAACATAGGTCTTCAAATGCAGAAGGGAACCTTTGAGTTCCCTTCAAGAATTCTAAATCAACACGCTGCAAAGATAAATGATTTCTTGGATTGGGTGGAGATTTTTTACAAAAAGCTTAGCCCGTGTTAAGCGCAAATCAGAAGCATGTTCTAAAATCTCTAACAAGCAAAAATTCAAATATTCAGGGATCTCGTCTTTAAATTATCCTGAAAGCACTAAATCCAAAGCCATTTGGGGTAATATTCCTCTGAAAGAGGCTCGAAATTAGTAACACCTTATTAATTTTTCTAAATTATTTCAAATTACAAAAAATTATAATATATCTTAACTAAAAGCTAATTTTGTCTAATAATATAATACTTAACAGAATCAAGCCGTTGTGCTAAAACTTTAACAAACAGATATATGCTTTCATTATTATTACTTCAGGTTACTACTAATCTACCGCAGACGGATGCCGCAGCTGCCGTTACAGGTACCCAAAACCTTTGGACCGTATTACTACAGACTGGCCCTTTGGGCATTATTAATGTCGCCATTAATGTGGTACTTTCTATTGTGGCTATTTACATATTTGTGGATCGGTACAGATCACTAAGCAGAGCTGGGGATGTAGATCAGAATTTTATGAATAATATTCGCAGTAGCGTCCAAAACGGTAATATAGATGCCGCGAAAAATCTTTGCGCCCATACTGATTCTGCTATGGCAAGATTGGTGGAAAAAGGACTGCAAAGAATAGGTAAGCCACTTCGTGATATAGATGCCGCCATTGAGAATACGGGTAACCTGGAATTGTTTAGAATGGAAAAAAACCTTTCCATTTTAGCCAGTATTGCCGGAGCTGCTCCCATGATAGGCTTTTTTGGAACCGTAACTGGTATGATCCAGGCCTTTTATAATATGGCTAGTCAGCAAAATGTTACTCCTGGCGTTTTAGCTGGAGGTATTTATCAGGCACTGATCACGACAGCAGTAGGACTGGCGGTAGGTATTTTTGCATATATCGCATATAATCTACTGGTATCTAATGTGGAGAAAGTAGTATACAGTATGGAGCGCACAACAGTAGAATTCATGGATCTGCTTCAGGAACCCGCTAAATAATAAGTCATTCGTAACTAGTAATTCCTAATTGATTATATCATGGCCCTTAAAAAAAGAAATAAAATTAGTGCAGAGTTCAGTATGGCTTCCATGACGGATATGGTATTCCTACTATTGATTTTCTTCATGTTGACTTCATCCATAGTGAGTCCAAATGCCTTAAATCTGAAATTGCCGTCTTCAACATCTAAAACAGTGGCCTCTCCTACATTATCAGTATCCATTACTCCTAATGGAAAATATTACTTAAATGGTAAAGAGATGCCGTTTCCGGTGTTGCAAAAAATGGTCGCCCTGGAAGTGCAGAAAGGGGGTGACCCCAAGAGCACTACCATGACCATTGTGGCTGATAAAGCGGCTACGGTAGAAGCATTAGCTAATGTCATGGAGCTTGCTAATCTTTTGAAGATAAATGCCATTCTTGCAACCGAGCAAAAATGATACTTTTGAATACTTTCGTTCGTTAAATTGAAAAGGAAATATGGAAATCGCATTGACAGACAAGGAGAGAAAAGACAAACAAGTGGCCAAGGCTGTGAGTATTACGGTGCATGTCTTATTGATATTATTATTGTTTTTGCCTTTACTCAAATTTCCTATTCCACCTCCTGGTCAAGAGGGCATTTTAGTAAGCTTTGGAATGCCTGATCAAGGTCAGGGCGATGATAAACCGGCCACACAAAATGAAGAAAAAATAAAAGATCCGGCTCCGCCCCAGGAAGCTCCCCCTGAGAAGGCAGAGGTAAAGCCAGTGCCAGAAAAACCGAAAGAATCTGCTCCAGCAAAAGCCCCCGATAAAAAAGTGGTCACTACCGAAGATCCAAATATTGCAGCAATAAAAAAGAAAAAGCAGGAAGATGCTACCAAAGCTGCCGAGGAAGCTAAACAAAAAAAGGCTTCTGACGCTGAAGCTGCAAAGCAGGCTGCCGCTGATGCTGCTGCAAAAAAAGCTGCTCAGGATAAAGCCGCTAAAGATCAAGCAGAATTAGACGCAGCAAAAAAACAATACGGTGATGTCTTTGGTAGTGGGAAAGGTAATACCGGTAAACCGGGTAATCAAGGTGATCCAAATGGTGACCCTAATGCCGATAATTTAAAAGGAATATCCACGGGTAGCGGCAAAGTAGGTGGTGGATTAAATGGCAGAGGTGTAAAATACGAGCCCACTATTCAGGAAAATTCTCAGAAAACTGGTCGAGTAGTAGTGAATGTTTGTGTGGATGCAGACGGTAAAGTAATCTCTGCAAAATATACCCAAAAAGGGTCAACAACGACTGATGCTACCTTGCGTCAGATTGCTGAGGAGAATTCAGCTAAATTTAAATTTACAGCAAGTAGTATTGATCAGCAATGTGGAACTATTACTTTTGATTTTAAGGTAAAATAGAACAAAATACAATGTGCGATCCTCGGGCTAAAATTTATTGACTTGTAATTAATTGGTATGATTGGAATGAAAATGTCTTATAAGCAGACCTTAGATTTTCTTTATACTAAGCTTCCCATGTTTGAGCGCCAGGGTCCTGCCGGAATAAAAAAAGATCTTACCAATACCCTTACGCTTTGCTCCATCCTGAACAACCCTGAGACTAAATTTAAAATTATACATATCGCCGGCACTAACGGGAAGGGAAGTGTAGCTCATATGCTGGCATCTATAATGCAAGAAGCTGGTTATAAAACCGGACTATATGTATCTCCTCATTACAGGGATTTTGGAGAGCGCATCCGAGTAAACGGCAAATATATTTCAAAAGCATATGTAACTAAATTTGTGACTGGCGCCCAGAAAATGATCCAGGAAGTCAGGCCATCTTTTTTTGAAATCACAGTAGCCATGGCTTTTAAATATTTTGCTGATAAAAAAATAGATATCGCTATTATAGAAACTGGCCTGGGAGGTCGGCTGGATAGTACCAATATAATCACTCCGATACTAAGTATCATCACTAATATCAGCTTTGACCATCAAAATTTATTGGGCAATACATTGCAAGAAATTGCATTTGAAAAAGCCGGGATCATCAAACCTCATATTCCGATACTTATAGGCGAATATCAACAAAAAGTATTTCATGTATTCAGCTCAAAAGCAAAGGAAAATGAAAGTAAAATTCAAATAGCTTCTAAACTTGGAAAAGTAATAACCCAGGCGACGAAAGAACGATATGTCTATAAGTCCGCGCAGAATAAATATCTCAAACTGGATATGCCTTACCATGGACCTTACCAGGAAAAGAACATAAACACAGTAATTCAATCAATAAACTGGATAAATAAAATAAGTGAAATTAAAGTCAGCGAAATTGCGTTGAAAAATGGATTCAGGAATTTAGATCAAAATGTGCCTTTAATAGGAAGGTTTCAAATTATCAATAGTCATCCGTTCACAATTGCAGATGGCGCTCACAATAAAGCGGGACTGAAATTATTATTTGAAAAAATAAAAAAATTGAAAATAAGGCAAGTACATTGTGTGTTTGGGACGGTGAAAGACAAAGATTATAATGCGGTAATCAAATTATTACCCAAAGAGTTTATTTATTACTTTGTAAAAGCAGACTTGCCCCGGGCTTTGGAGGACAAGGAACTTACTGATTTGGCTATTCAACAAAAGCGTAAAGGAATGGCCTGTGGCAAAGTCAAACAGGGGTTGAAACAGGCGACTTTCGCTGCAGCAAAGAATGATTTAGTATTGGTGACCGGAAGTATATATGTGGTTGGAGAAGTAGTGTAAGATTATGTACGAATAAATTGAGGATCATGATTTATCATCAACAATGCTAGTTCTTCAATATTTACTTTTGGCCTCCAGCCTAGAGAAAATATAGTTTTTGGGTCTGAAACCAATATATTCGGATTAGATTCTATATTTTCACTTTCAAGGTAATTTTCCAACTCCAGATTAAAATAGTCAAAACAAATTTTAATCCAATCCAATACTTTATATGCAAGTCCCGAGCCTATAACAACTTCTGAAATATCATTTTGATTTACAAAAGTCAAAACGGCATCCATAGCATCTCCTGCAAATAAAAACTCCTTCATATATTGAGGATCACGAATAGTAAGTCTTTTATCAATTTTATTTTCTAATCTCATAGCAGTTTGTACTATAAATTGATTTAAATGCTTTTCTGATCTTAAAGGACTATCATGATTAAAAAAATATCCTATATAGGTATTAAGGCCTTTATTCTTGTAATATCTTGTTGCATAAGCTGACTGGATTCTGGCTAAAGAATAGGAGTCTTTAGCTTCAAAAGGATCAAATTCAGAAATTGGTTTGCCTGTATTTATAAATTGAAGACCACTACCACTAATAAATATTTTTGATGCTGGAGAATGTATCCAGGAGTTTTCCAGAATATTGAGTGTTCCTTTCAAAATAGTTTCCTGGTGTTCCAGTAATAATTCATGACTGGTTTGTGATACAGCCGCAAGGTGGAAAATATAATCAGGTTTATTTTCTTTAATCAAAGTTTTTACTAAACGGGCATCATTTACACTACCGATAATAGTAGCATTGGATCTTGAAACTCCAATTACTTCTATTTTTTCATATAGTAATTTATTTTTTAAATAAAATCCGTCTTGCCCATTTATTCCAAAAATAATTGCTTTTTTCAAATGTCAATATTCTGAAGAGAGTTAAATAATTTCAATTTCAGGCATTGGGAAAATAAACTTTCCTCCTTTCATTAAGTATTCCTTTTCTCTTTGTAAAATGGAATGTTTAAAATGCCAGGGAAGAACTAAGAAATAATCTGGATTCATCAAATGGGCTTCTGATTCCGAGATTATAGGTATGTAACTGCCAGGAGTAAATGATCCAAATTTTTGAGGATTGACCTCAGCAATAAAAGGTATATGACTGGTATTTAGTCCACAAAATTGCAGTAATACATTTCCTTTAGTGCTGGCACCATAACCAATTATCTTTTTGCCATCTGATACCAAAGATTCAATTAAATGCTTTAGATTATTTCTATGTTTATAAACTCTTTCTTCAAAATCTCTATAGGGCTTTGGAGTATCCAATCCCATATCTTCTTCTTGATGCAAAGTCCAGTTGATAATTGGAATATTTGAAGTATACTTAGCATCTTTATGGCAGGCTGTTACTGCAAAACTACCTCCATTTATAGAATTCATTTGAACATCTAATACGCGCATACCACAGGTTTTCAACAAATCATAAACTACTTTAAAGGAGTAAAATTCGAGGTGCTCATGACAAATGGTATCGTATGAATTCGTTCTTAGCATGGAAGGCATATAACTTTGCTCAAAATGCCATATTCCATCGTAATCTAAGATTTCACAAATATCTTTTACAAATTCATAAGGATGTTCGAGGTCATAAAACATAGCAATTGAAGTAATTATTTTAGCTTTTAATTTTGGATTGTAATTTTTTAAAATAGTCGCAGAAAAGAAATCTGGGATTAATTCAATGTCTTTTGAATAGTATTCCCGGAATTTTAATCCAGTAGGGTCAATACCTAATTTTTTACAGGGACTTCTATATGCTTTCAGTGTTGTAGCGTCATTACTCCCAATATCGATAACAAAATCAGATGGTTTTAATGTAACTAATCTTTCTAGTTGACCTACTTTGTTTGTAAGATGGTTGACCATAGTTTGATTGAGTCCGGATCTATAACCGTAATTATCTCCGTACATTTCTGACAAGTCATATGAATGTCCGAGTTGTAATAAACCACTATCTGGACACCATACCAAATCCAGTGGGCCAATAGTGATATTTTCATCTTTGGATTTAGGAAAGACACCTGTCAACATTTGGTCACCCAGAGATAGCACATTTATTAAATTTCTGCTACCTGATATCCTACATTGAGCAATTTTATGATGTTTAATTGGCATAATTATTTGACTTTTTCATAAATAAAATAAACTTCATCACTTTGTATTGGTTTGCTTTTTGACTGGTATACTAATTTCCAATCCTTGTTAAATTCTGGAGGTAATGCAATAGAAAATAACAATAAAATATTTTTCTCGTTTGGAAATTGATTCATTACATTTTGAACAGCTTGAGGGTAATTGTATTTAAATGCCGATTGATAATATAGACTATCAAATGTTAAAAATGATACAAATATTTTTTCATCCGCCATCCATATTTCCTTTTGAGTTTTCAAGTATGGAATTACTGCGGATGCGGTATAACACCTATGTCCTGCAATAATGTAATCAGGGTAATTTCTATTAATAAAATAGCCTGCCTCTCTGGAGTCAGAATGATTTTCCTTTATTTCTCTGGAGAGCATCTGGATCCCATTTTTAAAGGAAATCAAACAACAAAGACTAAAAATAACTCCAATAATTAAATTAATATATTCTGTTCTTTTTGAGGGATAGAACCCAGTATTTTCAAATTCTTTATTGATAAGCCAGTAAAAGGAGGTAACTAAAATTGGCAATATAAAATAATATCTTAAAAAATTCGGAGTTACATTATGATAAATATATACTGTTATTAATAGCATTATTATATACAAATAACCAATTTTACGGCCAATTAAATTTAGTAGTAATAATAATACCGTTAAAAGTCCAAAGACCCAAAAAATGCTATTCTCAGCGTTGAATGACAATCCGAATAAATTTGCTATAAAGTTTGGTTTAGCACCAACATTTAATAGACTACTAAATTTTTGATTTTGATATATATACCAAAGAAGATAAATGCCGAATAGGGATAATATAGAGGCAACTATTACTTTGGTTTTAAAAACTATTTTTTTATCCAAGAATGTTTCGATAAAAAATAGTCCACCCACTGGTGCCCAAAAACCTATAAATAATGCATGTGTGTGCATTAGTCCTGAAAGTAGTATTGCAAAAAGAATAGGCTTTTCTTTCCTTTTGTCATATTGATAACAAGCGAGGAAGGTTAGAAATGTACCTAGCGAATATATTCGCCCTGGGAGAGCAAATTCATAGATGAATGGATAAGAAACAATAAATAATATTTTAAAATATGTGGGTATTGGCGCATATTTTAGAACTAGGTAAATGCTGGCGGCACAAAAGAAAATATTAACTATGACAGAAGAGATATAGGGAGCTCCAAATGCAGTAAAAGGCTTAATAATTAGAGACCACAAAAATGGATGAGCACCGATGGGTGTTTTAAATAGTAATTCAAGGAAAGAACTGTCTTTTACAGACATCCAAATATGTGCCAGGTCGCGCCAGGGTTCGAAATATTGTATAGCAATGTATGAAAAAATAAAAAAGTAAATACCGCTAATGATTAAGCTTATTGGGTATTTTTCATCTATATCGTTTTTTTTGAAAGGCAACGCTTCAATAGTCCTTTGCGACTGAGACTTTGAAATTAGATTTGACTTACCTGTTGGTTTTTTCTTATGGCCAGCCATTTACTTTTTTTATTACAATAGTAGTGTTTATCTTTGTTTCATCCAAATGGAATTGAAGCATTCAGATAATCTAAAGATACTCATATTTATTCCTACATATAATGAAGCTCAGAACCTTAAAAACCTGTACGAAGAAATTAAAAAATTAGATTTAATTACTGACTTCTTGGTTGTAGATGATAATTCAGAAGATGGAACAAAAGATGTTATAAAAAGCTTATCTAATGAAGATCCCCAGTTTTTTTCTATTATTCGAAGTGGCAAATTAGGAATAGGCAGCGCACACAAGGCAGGCATACGATGGGCCAAAAGTCAGCAATATGACTATCTCATTACAATGGATTGTGACTTTACGCACCCTCCTGAATATATACCTGATTTATTGAACAAAACTGATTCGGCTGATGTAATCATTGGATCAAGATATTTAAAATCGGGTAGCCTGGAAGGATGGAGCTTATTTAGGAAAATACTTACCTATATGGGCCATTTTATGACTATTCAATTATTGAAAATGCCATATGATGCAAGCAGTGCTTTTCGATGCTATAATTTGAAGCTTCCTCTTGATTTATTATGCGATAAAGTGGTTTCAGACAGTTATTCATTTTTTTTTGAGAGCTTATTTATTCTTCAAATTAATAGGGTTAAAATTAAGGAAATTTCAATACATCTCCCTGCGAGAACCGCTGGAAAGTCTAAAATGACCTTAAATGACGCTTATAAAAGTATAAAATATTTACTCGAATTATACGTAAAGAAGATTTTTGCAAATAATAAATTGAAATTATGAAGTTAAACTCTAAGGAATTAAGGGATCAGAAGGATTGGGATGAGTATTGGGGGAGCAAAAGTATAAAAACAAAAAAGATTTATGATTTTATAGCTTCAGCTTATCGGGATTTTTTTTTAAGAAAGTACGTATCTTATTTTTCTAAGAAGAATTTTAATTTGCATTGCACCTTATTACATGCTGGTTGTGGTGGAGGACAAGTAGATTCATTTATTTTGAATGACTATAAAGTTACTGCTCTGGATATCTCGGAGCAAGCATTGAACCAATATAAATTGAATAATGGGAATAGAGCCACTACTATTTTGGGAAGTATATTTCAAACAGAATTTGAGAATGAAATGTTTGACGGAATTTACAATTTAGGCGTAATGGAGCATTTTACCCCTGAAGAAATTCAAAATATATTAGTCGAATTTAAAAGGATATTAAAACCAACTGGTAAAATTGTAATTTATTGGCCTCCGGTTTTTGGTCTCAGTGTGAAAGTTTTAGACTTTGCACATTTTTTACTCCATAAAGTCTTTCGTCAAAGGGTGCAACTACATCCTCCTGAAATTACCAGGATAAAGTCTAAAAACCATGCTATTTCAATATTCTCTGAAGCAGGGTTTAAGAATATTCAGTATTATTTTGGCCCAAAAGATTTATTTGTACAATGTGTAATTTCTGCATCAATTAATTAACGTGGATTGCTGCTTTAATCCCAGAAATAGAAAAAGCCTCACAAAACAACTGTCTGTGAGGCCAATTATAATCGGGGGGATTTTTATTTTATCTATTCAGGAAAAATTCAGTAAATATTTTCTGATCATTTCGATCTACGATAAGGCGGTACTTGCCATTTACTAAGGTTTTAAGATCAGCATGTACTTCAGTTTTATCCTGCTTGCCTTTAATAGGCAAAGAATTACCAGCTTCATCTCTGATGGTAAACCTTAATACATCAAATTGATTTTTCAGTCGGATCACTAATTCATCCTGAATTAAGTCCTGGTAGATTTCGAATGGACTATCTTTTTCTTTGTGAATGACTAAAAATGGAGCCTGCACCTTTACTGAATTCATGGTCAAATTTGAATTGGTATTCAAAGGTTTCGTGGTCTTCAGGTTTTGAGCTTGAAGTGTAAATACTGTAGAAAGGAAAAAAAGTACGGGGGGTATTACTTTTTTCATATAAGAATTTTTTGATTTTGATAATAGTTGTGTATTAGCTAGTTGCATATTACCTATGTTATTGTAAATCAAATATAATAAATATTATGAATAAGTGTAATGTGTATGTAAATATTTTTTTCTTAATTAATTTTTTTAAACATTTTAAGAGTTTATTTGGTTAAGAAGAATCCAAAATGGATTACTTACCGTAAGTCATATATCACTTAATTAAAACAACTAAAAAATGGATCAATCCAAAAAACATCGCCGAAGTCTCGATAAAATGAAGACTTTATTTTTTTTACTACTGAGTGCTTTGAGCGCTCAATTGTATGCAAGTAGCCATCGCGAAGCTCCGCTCATCGCCAATGACCCACTTGCCGATAATACTGACCTGTACGCTTTTCGAAGCCCAGATGACCCAAACACTATTACCATCATAGCCAATTATATTCCCGCGGAATTGCCTTTTGGTGGTCCAAACTATTATACATTCGGTGAGAACATCAGATATGAAATACATATTGACAATGATGCTTCAAAGCCTGGTGATGAAATAGTATACCGTTTTGAATTTAAAAGAGTAAATGAAGATCCATCTACTTTTTTCAATATTCGATTGGGTAAACAAAATATCAAAGCCACTTATACCATGAGCAAATCAACTGATGGTGGTAAGACATTTACGGCTGTGGTAAGCGATGGCCCGGTACCTCCTAATAATATTGGTCCGAGATCTATCACTTCAGGAGTAGGATTAAATACTACTTATGATCAATTGGTAAGCTCTTCTATTATGACAGCTTCTACTGGTGAAAAAGTATTTTGTGGGCCGGTAGATGATCCTTTTTATGTGGATTTAGGTGGTGTATTTGATTTGGGTAATTTGCCCAGACAAGACAATAAAAGCAGAGATGGACTTGGTAAATACAATGTTCATACCATTGCTATCCAGATTCCTATTGCAGCATTGCTGAAGGCTGGTGCTCCTGCTACTCCTGTAAATATTTTAGATCCCAACTATGTGATCGGAGTATGGGCTAGTGCTAGCAGACAGGCAATACGTACTTTAGGAGATAAAGGAGTGCAATCTACCTATTCTGGTGACTGGGTACAAGTATCCAGGTTAGGTATGCCTTTGACAAATGAAGCTGTAATAGCTATTAAAGATAAAGATTATTGGAATTCTATTTCACCTTATGATGATTTCACAGATACCAAAATGGACAATTATTTCTACAATCCTGAATTGTCACTTTATATGGATGATGATTTATACGGAGGAGCAGTACCTAGTTTCAGTCCGCTTCGAATTCAAAGAAAAAGCCTTGGAGCTTTTGACTTTGGATATGGAAAAGATGGTCTCTATGGTCTTAAAGGGAATGCTGCATTGAATGGTACAGCTTTAGATGATAAGGTTTTTGGAACATTATTACTACCAGGTGCCGGAAAGCCCCGATCAGTTGATTTGTGGCCAATATTTAACACCGGCGTTCCTAATGTTATTCCATATCAATTAGCTACTGGTAAAAATGGCAACCCTCTGGCTGCCGGTAAACCTTTTATCAATAACTTTTTACCAAGTGGTGGTGATATGTTGAGATTAAACATGGCTACTCCGGTAACATCCCGTACGGATGCTGCATTTAGCGCCATGGGCATCGTAGCGGCTGCTGTTGCAGGCCTTACTGACCCTGCTTTCAACACTACTACTGATATTCAGACTATCCCTAATATGGATGGTTTTCCTAATGGAAGAAGATTGGAAGATGATGTGACTCGTATTGAACTTCAAGCTGTAGGTGGGATTGCATTAGCGGCTATTGGCCTATGGTATGATGATTACAAACCTGGTGACGCAAATCCAGTAACTGACCGATTAGTAAAGGTGTTGACTTATACTACAGGTGTAGAAAAAAATGACAAACCTTTTAAAACTACTTTTCCATACTTGGCTAATCCCTGGGATGGTCAGGAATAAATTTCTCTCAATCTTAAAAGTAATTAATAATGAAAAAAATATATTTATCCATAGCATTTTTAATAGGTTTTTTAGGCCTAGCTACTGCTTCCTCGCATAGAGAAGCACCCATGATAGCAGATGATCCATTGGCTGACAATGTCGATGTGTATGCTTTCAGATCACCAGGAAATATGGTGACTATAATAGCCACATATGTACCCGGTCAACTGCCACAGGGTGGACCAAACTATTACAATTTTGGCACTAATATCCGTTACGAAATTCATATTGATAATAATGTGAATACTCCCGGAGACGATCTTATTTACAGAGTTAGATTCTACAGAAAAGATGAAGATCCTTCTACTTTCTTTAATATCAGATTGGGTAAACAAAACCTAAAAATGTATTATGATTTAGAAAAAAGTGATAACGGTGGAAAATCATTTGTATCTATTTATTCCGGTGGTGCGACTACTCCTCCTAATATCGGAGCCAGATCTATTTCATCACCTGTAGGTTTAAATACTACCTATGAGGCCTTAGTAAACAAGGCAGTACATCAAGCACAGACCGGTGAGCGCTTTTACATAGGTCATTCTGATGATCCATTCTTCGTAGATCTGGGTGGTATATTTGATTTAGGTGATAGCCCAAGACAAGCTGGAAAATCTATCGACAACCTTGCTTGTAAAAATGTAAGCACTATTGCCATTCAAATACCAATGGGCTATTTACTGAATAATAAAGCTGCCAGAAAGCCTACATCCATATTAGATCCAAATTATGTAATCGGTGTATGGGCAAGTGCCAGCAGACAAAAAATGCAGACACTTACTCCTGGTGGAGTATCTAACAGCGGTGATTGGGTGCAAGTTTCAAGACTGGGCATGCCTTTGACTAATGAAGCGGTGATTCCTATTGGCTATAAAGATTATTGGAATTCAATCACGCCTTACGATGAATTAAAAGATACGTTGCTTGATCCTTTCTTTTACAATCCTGAACTAGCCTTATACATGGATGACAGCCTGTTTGGTGGTGCTGTACCTTCATTAAAAAATCTTAGGATTCAGAGAAAAAGCCTTGGTGCTTTTGACTTTGGTAATGGTCATGATGGACTTTATATACTAAAAGGCAATTCTGCTTTGGCAGGTACTGCCCTGGATGATAATGTTTTCGGTACATTATTGCTCCCTGGTCCTGGAAAGCCAAGATCAGTAGATCTTTGGCCAATATTTCACACTGGTGTTCCTAACGTGATCCCTTACCAATTGGCCACTGGCAAAAATGGTAACCCTCTTGCTGCTGGAAAGCCTTTCATAAATAATTTTTTACCAAATGGTGGTGATATGTTGAGGTTAAACATGGCAGTAGAACCTACACCACGAAATAGCCCTGATTTTAGCCCTCTAGGCATAGTAGCAGCAGCAGTTGCTGGCCTTACTGATCCAAAATATGCAGGCTCTGCTGATTTGCAGTGGATCCCCAATATGGATGGTTTCCCTAATGGTAGAAGGTTAGAAGATGATGTTACCCGTATTGAGTTAATGGCTGTATCAGGTGTCGCTCTTGCCGCAATAGGATTATGGTATGATGACTATGTCACTGGTGAAAGTCCTGTGACTCCTAACCTGGTAAAAGTGCTTACCTATTCCACTGGAGTAGAGAAAAACGATGCCCCTTTCAGAACCGGTTTCCCCTATGTAGCGTTGCCCTGGGCTGGTGACAGTGAGTGCGGAGGTGAGTTAGTACAGTTTGTTTCTAACAAGCCTGAAAGCAGAACTTCTTTCTTAGGATTTAGTACTCCTGCGGTGACTACTGCGAATATAAAATTCGATGTAAGCCCATATCCAAATCCATTCACTGAAAGAATGCAAATTAAACTGGACATCAGCCAGGCTGGCAGATTCCAAATAGAAGCGTATGATATCTCCGGTAAAATGGTAGATAAAATATTTAGAGGTGATCTGTCGGAAGGTGTTCATACCATCAATTGGATGAATGCTAACACCCAACCTGCTGGCCAATATTTTATCAAAGTAGCTGACGAGAAATCTAAAAAATTCGAAGTAGTAAAAATCAGCAAATTATAATCACTCTGTTTTGTCCCTTTAAATACTCCGGCATGCCAACTGCCGGAGTATTCTTTAAAAACTTCAATTAAAATATCATCAAAATGAAAATTCTAATTTATATATCATTTATTGCTCTATTACTGAGTAATTGTAAAAATGAAAAGACAAAAGACATTAGCCAAGAATACCCACTTATTGAGAGGAAAGAATCTCTAAGAAATGGCAAAGAATGGGAAAACATGCACAATCTGTATACCAAATTGGCAGAAACCATTCGATTAAAACCAAATGATCCAAAAGCCTATATAGAAATGGCAGAACTGTTTATGGTAGAAGCAAGAGTAACCGGAGAGCATGGTCACTATTATCCGCTCGCCTTAAAATTAATCGAACAAGGCCAAATGATGGGCAAAGAAAATAAGGATTATCAATTCAGAGCTATGTCTGATAAAGCCTCCGTTCAACTGTCATTACACCAATTTGAAAACGCAAAAAATACAGCACAGGAAGCTATCAAAATAAATGCATACAATTCTCAGATTTATGGTGCATTAGTAGATGCCAATGTGGAATTAGGTAATTATAAAGAAGCCGTGGAAATGGCTGATAAAATGGTTTCTATCCGGCCTGACCTGAGATCATATTCCCGCGTAAGTTACCTGAGAGAAATCTATGGGGATCTCGATGGAGCTATTGAAGCAATGAAGCAGGCTGTCGAATCAGGGTACCCGGGCTATGAAGAAACTGCCTGGACCAGATTACAATTAGGCAACCTTTATAAAAAGAAAGGAGATACATTACAGGCATTGTATCAATTTCATAAAATATTGGATGAAAGACCAAATTATGCGTTTGCTATGGCTGCCATTGCAGAGCAGGAAATGAATACCAATAAATTGGATAGTGCAGAAAAAAGAATTGATCAGGCAATCGCCCTGATGCCTGAAGTGAGTTTTTATATTTTGAAGTCTGAGATCAAAACAAAGCAAGGAAAAGAAGATGAATCAATGCAGATAGCCAAAGAAGTGTTGACCATGTTGCAAGCTGATGAAAAAGCGGGCCATAAAATGGACCTTACCTATGCGCGCGTATATGATCAATTATTTGGCGATGAGCAAAAGGCACTTCAATATGGCTTGAAAGAATACGAAATACGACCAAATAATGTAGAGGTAAACAAATTCCTTACTGACTTGTATACTAAAATGGGAAACGTAACCAAAGCTACTGAGCACCATGCTAAATCTATGGTAGAGAAAATTTGAAAAATCGTTTTTACTCAATCAATATTTTGAGATTGGTATTTTAGGGTTTTTAATTGAAGTTGGGCTGAGCTGATAATTCAGCCCATTTTTAAAAAAAAGCATTGCCCATTATCTTATTTTCCTATTTTAATTTTGAATCCAATTCCCCAATGAAAATCGTATATAAATTTAGAATGACTAATACGACTAAAATTAAAGTGACCCTTCCCATCAAGAGAGTAATGCTCTCCTTCATTTGTTTGGTTTTGCTTTTTAAGGTATTTGGTCAAACCGTGAACATTACTATACAAGATGAAAAAAGAGAGCCGCTTATAGGGGCCACCATCCATTCAACAGATGGAACCATGATCGGTGTAACAGATATTTATGGACATTATGTACATACTTATAACGCAGATACGGTTAGCATTCATTATTTGGGTTATCAATCATTCACGCAAGTCATTAATCCATCTTTTAAGGCGCACCCTACCATTCAATTAGAACCAGCTGCATTTAGTTTGAGCCAGGTAACCGTTACTCATAGTGTAAAAGCTACTAATGTAGTTTCGGATATAGATTTAAACATCAAGCCAGTGTCTTCATCTCAGGAGATACTGCGTACCGTGCCTGGTTTGTTCATTGGGCAGCATTCTGGAGGTGGAAAAGCTGAACAATTATTTTTGAGAGGATTTGATGTGGATCACGGGACTGATGTGAGTGTAGCTGTAGATGGAATGCCGATAAATATGGTTTCACATGCTCACGGTCAAGGCTACGCAGATCTCCATTTCATTATTCCTGAGACCATTGAAAAAATTGAATTTGGAAAAGGGCCTTACTATGCTGATAAAGGAGATTTTACCACGGCTGCTTATGTAAATTTTAATCTTAAGAACAGATTAGATCATTCGTCCATTGCATTAGAAGGGGGCCAATTCAATTCTTACAGAATGGCTGCGTTTATCAATCTATTGAATAATGATAAAACCAGCAGTTACCTGGCTAGCGAATATAACCACAGCGACGGTTGGTTTGATAGTCCTCAGAATTTTTATCGGGCCAATTTCATGGGTAGATTACAGACTAAATTAAATGCAAAGCATACATTGACCCTTACCGCTTCTCAGTTTTCAAGTAAGTGGAATGCTTCTGGCCAGGTGCCTACTCGTGCTGTGGAGTCACATATGATAGATAGATTTGGTGCTATCGATAATACCGAAGGTGGAAAAACTTCCCGACAAAATTTCATTGCCAAATTGGAGTCAAAAATAGGCAATGGGTTTTCTTTGAATCAGACCGCTTTCGTAAGCCACTATGATTTTGACTTATTTTCCAATTTCACTTTCTATTTAAATGATCCATTGAATGGAGATCAGATACGACAAAAGGAAAATCGATATGTAAGTGGTTACTCCTCTACATTAACGCATAAAAAATATTATGGGGATAGATCCTTTTCCTGGAAAGCAGGTACAGGCTTGAGGTATGATGACATTTTAGAGAACCAATTGTCGCACACCAAGGACAGGGACACCACACTAAAGACTTATAGATTCGGTAATATTCATGAGTTAAATGCTTTTGCTTTTACTGATCTGAGTTGGGATTTGGGAAAATTCCTGATTAACCCTTCATTGAGGTATGATCAGTTCTATTTTGATTATCAGGATAAACTGAATGAGCAAAACCTCCATACTTTAAAAGGAAGATGGAGCCCAAAACTAAATCTGGTGTATCAGGCAAAGGCATCGTTGCAATATTATTTAAAGATGGGTATAGGATTTCACTCCAACGATGCACGAGTAGTACTGGAAAATAACACTAATCATATACTACCGGCTGCTACAGGAGCTGATCTGGGCACTATAGTAAAGCCAACCAGTAACTTAATTATCAATGCTGCACTATGGTGGTTGGATTTGCAGCAGGAGTTTGTATATGTGGGTGATGAAGGAGTAATAGAGCCTAGTGGCCGAACCAGGAGAATCGGTACTGATCTTAGTATTCGCTATCAACCTATTGATTGGTTATTTTGCAATTTTGATATTAATTACGCTCATGGTCGGAACCGGGACAATGATTTCAATAATAAATTTATCCCTTTAGCACCGGTGGTTGCCAGCATGGGTACGGTTACTTTCAAGCAGAATAATTGGAATTTATCAGCTAGTTATAGATATTTATCAGACAGACCCGCCACAGAAGACAATTCCATTGTGGCTAAAAGTTACTTCGTAAATGATCTGGCAGCATCTTATCAACTGAAAAAGATAAATTTTCACATTAGAATTGAGAATTTATTCAATACCAAATGGAACGAAACCCAGTTTGCTACGCTTTCAAGATTGAAATCGGAAGTAAACCCCGTTGAAGAAATACATTTTACACCAGGGTCACCATTCTTTCTTAAGGGGGGTGTCACAATAATTTTATAATTTTGGGATTCTTGTCGACCATATTAAATATAAAGGAAGCGCATCTGGTAGCATTATTGCAATCTGGCAATGAGCAAGGTCTCCGGATATTATATAGTAATTACAATCAATCTATTTACGGCATTATATCCAATATCGTAAAGTCGGAGCAGCATGCAGAAGAAGTTCTAAATGATGTATTTTTAAAATTTTATCGAAGTATTAAATCGTACGACCCGGGTCAAAGCAAATTATTTACCTGGATGGCCAGAATTGCCAGAAATGCAGCGATAGATAAAATTCGCACTGTTGACTACAGGAGAAGTCAAAATTCCGTGGATATTGAAAATCCTGCAGTAAAAGCGCTAAATTATAGTGAGAATAACTTAGATAATGAAGGATTAGCAAAGGTATTAAAATCGTTGGATGGGGATCAGAAACGAATGGTAGAAATGGTGTACTTATTGGGATATACCCACCAGGAATGTTCTGATGAATTAAATGTGCCGTTAGGTACTGTAAAATCCAATGTACGTAGAGGCATTTTGAAGATGCGGGATTATTTGGGGAAAGATTTGCAAGCTTATATGAGCATTTTATTAATTGTATTTATTTATTTTTTAATTCATAGATAAAATCTTTTGGATACAAAAGCATATATAGAATCTGGTATACTCGAGCAATATGTGATCGGTAGTCTTTCTGCAGCTGAAATAGCAGAGGTAGAAAAGAATATCAAATTGTATCCTGAGATTGCAAATGAGGTAGCTTCTATAGAAAATGCCCTGGAAGCATTTGCTCAAAGTGCGGGAAAAACACCAAAACTAACAGAAGATCAATTAATCAAGAACCTGGCTAACCAACCACACACTGCGTTAAAGTCAGATCCAGATGCCAAAGGGCAAAGAAACTATGGATATGTGAGTTGGCTTTTAGCCTTAGCCTTAGCAGGATTGGCCGCTTATTTTTTTAGCAGGAATAATACAATGAGGTCTCAAAATAATCAGCTGACCCTGAGCTTAGATAGTATCAGAAACGAATGTGATCAAACTTCAAACCAAAATCAAATTCTCCTGGAAAAGATAAATCATTTAAACGATGCTGATTCTAAATATATAAGGTTAGCAGGAACCAAACTATCACCTTCTTCTTTTGCATCGGTGATTATAGATAGCTCCAGTCAAAAGCTCTATTTCGATTTTGTAGGTCTGCCAAAGCCTCCATCTGGAAAACAATTCCAGTTATGGGTGATCAAAGATGGCAAGCCAGTGGATATGGGAGTGGTGAGTAATAATGATATTGGTGTAATAAGGATTATAGAAAAAGAGTATGTAGATCATGCTCAGGCATTTGCACTTACCCTGGAAGATGAAGGGGGTAAGCCGAGCCCTACGCTGGAGCAGATGTATGTGGTAGCTAGCCTTTAACTATATTGATTTTCAATATTTTACATATTTAATATAATCCTATTTTTGGATTACTTCTTCATGCCATCATATGCCCAGGTCAATAATATAGCCCCCCAGGTATAACCTCCACCAAAAGCGGTGAGGACTAGTTTATCGCCTTCTTTGAGCTTTGATTCATATTCCCATAGACAAAGAGGGATTGTAGCGGCAGTGGTATTTCCAAAATGGTCAATATTGATCATGACTTTATCTATAGGGAAATTCAACATATCAGCCACTGCTTTTAAAATGCGTTGATTGGCCTGGTGCGGAACTACCCAATCGATATCTGCAGATTGATGACCAGCGCGGTTTATTACTTCTTTCACTGCTTCGGCCATTCCTTTCACAGCGGCTTTGAAAACCACTTTGCCATCTTGCCAAACGAAATGTTCTTTATTTGCAATTGTTTCAGCAGATGGTGGCCTCAAAGCCCCACCTGATTTAATACGGAGCATATCTTTTCCACTTGCATCACCATATAGTTTGATTTCTTCTATTCCATATCCATTGATGGAGGGCTCTAATAATACTGCTCCTGCTCCATCTCCAAATAGTATACAGGTAGACCGATCGGTATAATCCACTATGGTAGACATTTTATCACTACCTACAACAATTACTTTGCGGTGCATGCCAGACTTTATAAATTGAGCACCGGTAGACAGGGCAAATAAAAATCCAGAACATGCTGCATTGAGGTCAAAGCCATAAGCTTTTTTCATACCGGCTTCTTTTGCGATCTGATTAGCATTGTCCGGCACGTGATAGTCACTGGTCACGGTAGCACAAATAATTAGTTCTATTTCATCCGGGTGTGTATTGGTTTTCTCCAAAAGCCCTTTTACAGCTTCAGCACCCATGAATACACTTGCCTTATTTGGATCTTTAAGTATCCTTCTTTCTTTGATACCCACGCGCTCCATTATCCAGGCATCATTGGTATCTACTATACTTTCAAGGTCTTTATTGGTGAGTTTGTGTTCCGGTACGTACCCTTCAACGCCGGTAATGGCTACTTTAATATCACTCATAAGAACAAAAGTATGAAACAATTCGCATTATGCGCAATTACAAATTTTCACATAAAGTATTTATTTAACGTATAAAATACTGAGAATTAACTATATATAGTTGTATTAAAAAAAATCTAACTAAAATTGGTACACTAATTGTTGTATACTGTTTAAGAGGAGTAATTTCTTCAAAATTATTTTTTAAATCTAAAAGAATTACAATATGAAACTTATAAAATGGTGCGGCATGATTGCTTTCAGCTTCCTGATGATCTCCCATTTACAGGCTGATGAACAAGATTTTTTTTTCAATGGCACGGTAGATGCAGCAAGATCTAAAGCGAAAAAGGAAAACAAACTCTATTTTATTGAGTTTTATGCCAAGTGGTGTGAACCTTGTAAATGGATGGATGAAAATACTTTTACCAATCCTTCACTTTCAGGTTATGTATCAGATAATTATGTGCCTGTAAAACTAGATGTTGAAAATCTGAATGGTTTCGTATGGAAACAAAAATATAAAGTGCAGTATTTGCCCACTATAGTAGTATTAAATGCTGATGGCATGTTATTGGGTAAATATGAAAAAAGTATGAATGCGCGCGATTTACAGCGTGTGCTCGAAAGCCATAGAGGCACCCCCACCAATGCCGAAACAGAAATGTTGGCAAGAGAAAATACACTGGCTCCCGCTACGCCTGTTAAAACCGACCAATCAATAGAAGCAAAGCCAGTATTCGTTTCAGTAAAAAGGGAGCCAGGGCTTGCTAAGCCCAGTGATGTAGTGAAAAAGCCAATCGTGGTACCTGCGACAAAACCAGATAGAAAAGTCTCGAAAGACATTTCTGATGGAAATGAATATCGGATTCAAACGGGAGTATACTCTGACCCAGTAAACGCTACTACGGAAGTGGAAAAACTTAAAACCGCTTTCGATCAAACCGTTCAAGTATTCAATAAAAAGAACGTGGAGACTAATGTGGTAATATATCGGGTTACCATTGGAAAATTCTCTACCCGCGAAGAAGCTGCCACATTTGCGCAAGTACTTAATAGTAAAGGAGTTAACGGAATCATAAAACATGCTTCTGAGCTAAAATAAGAGCTATACATTCAACGGAAATATCGGAATATTAAATTTCAATAAGCAATACTAATCATTGGGTACCTCCCGTTTAAACAATACTTGTGTTAAAATTGGATCAGGTGAGAGTACTTACATACCTTTGCGGTTTCGTATTACTCATAATCCGGATCTGTATCAGCTTATAATTCAATGAATAACCGACAATTATCATTCTTAGCCGCTCTATTTTTATTGGTTTCATCTTCTCTCCTGGCGCAAAGACCAGAGGCCGTAAAATATAAAGGAAGTTTAAAGGGTGGATTGCGGCAGGGATGTGCTGGATCAGAAGCTGGCACCTTTACTTTGCAAGGTGGTGGTCTGGCAAGTACCCGAAATGTGAAATATTTGTGTCCAGGTGATACTTTGACTTTGACTCATAAAGGCAATTTTACATTTATGGATCCAGTACCAGCTACAAAACCTGGTATAGGCTATGTGTATTTTGACTGTAAACCAACAAAAGAGGCTAAAACATTAGGAGAGCTTTTAACTGATCCCTGTATAAATAAGACCAGTCCAATTAATAATAATGGAACTCCATTAGCTCAAAAAGGTGGTTTATGGATTGCAAAGGGATCTTTCAATGATGGCAATATCAAGTTTTATAATGATGGATACCAACAGATTGCATTTAGTAATGGGAAACCCAGACAATTTTGGTTCGCCCCGGTGACAGTAGATAATTTTTCGCCTAATGGAAATCAAACTGATTTTGAAAATACAAATGGTGTACCAGGGGCCTGCATAGATCTAAATATCGATTCTGCATTTTCAGTTGTCTATTTAAATGCTTTAAAACTATCTGGCATCACTGGTACTAATAATGGCGTAGGAAATTATACAGGAACATTTACTGCTACAGGAGGAATACCTGAGTTTGATACCAGTGCAAATTATACGGTGGTAAGTATGGTGAACGATCGCGACCCAAATGCCATTGGTCGACTGACAAATGGACCTGCGAAGAATGGTATGGCTATGAATTTTTCAGTACCGAAACCCGGGAAATATATTATTACTATCAGCGATGCAAATGGTTGCAGCATATCCAGTTTTGTTACTATTGCCCAGGATCCGGTAGACATTAAAGTAGGTTGTGCTGATGGAAATATAGGTCAGGAAGTTTGTATTCCTATAAGAATTGGAAAAGTATCTGACTTGACAGCTGCCCAATTTACTTTTTCATTTAATCCACAGGCAATGACTTTTTCTGGTGCAAAAAATGTAAATCCTAAATTGGAACAAACAGTAGATCAAATAGTGATTACCAATGCTATAGATCAAGGCTTTATAAAGTTTTTTTGGATAGATTTCAATTTGATGCCTCACGACTTTACAAATGAAGAAGTCTTAATAGAGTTTTGTTTTACAATTAAAGGACCTCCGGGACCAACTAAAGTAAATATAGTACCTGACCCGGGTACAAATTATCCTAAACTTGAATTTTCCAATATTGATGGAAATTCATTGCCCGTCTCTAGCCTTAGCAATTTAGATTGTACATTCAATATAAATCCTGGTTCTAACGTAGATGTTTTCTACTCTCAATGCGGGCAAACATTATATGGCCAAATTTTTAATGGAGTAAGCCCTTATAGAATCTATTATTCATTACTAACTGATCCTTCGAATATAGATTCTGTAATCACTAATCAATCTCAACCATTCCCAATTTTTAGTAATAAAACGGGTGGAGATTATATTTTATTGACAAAAGATGCCAGTGGGACCATTTTAAGGGACACCTTTAAATATAATGCTGCACTTAATAATTTAAGTCTCGATCTCAGTAATTTACTTCCTGAAAGTTGCAGGGGTGGAGACGGTAAAATTACCGTGATACCCTCCGGAGGTACTGGTCCAGGATATAGATATACTTGGAGCACAGGAAGCATCAGCTCTACAATTCAATCCTTGAAAGCGGGAAAGTATTTTGTGACCGTTACAGACGCACAGGGATGTATGGCGACGGATAGTGTGATACTGATCTCCGAAAAGCCAAAATCTGCCATTTTAATTGATAGAATGCCTTTGTGTTCAGGGGTATCAGATGGAAGAACATCTCCTGACTTTGGTGCCATCCTGGGAATAAGGCCTTATACTTTCAAATGGATTGGTACCGGTACTATGATAGGAAATGCTTTTACCAATTTAGCTGAAGGCAGAGTAGGCTTAATAGTAACTGATGCTAAAGGATGCAGTGATACCGCTTATGCCAATATTTCTGTTCAAAAAAATATTACCGCAACTAAGCTGATAGAACCCCTGCAATGTTTCAATGAGCCCAATGGTCGAATCACATTGAGTAATCGAAAATTTACAGATGGATCAGCTATAGTTGGCGAAATAGTGAAGATTACCAATCCTCAAGGTAAAGATTCATTATTTGCGATAAGGCCTGATATTAGGTATGATGGCCTTCAAAGTGGTACTTATTTTGCCAGCATTAAGGATCAGAATAGCTGTATTTTTTTAGACACATTGCAAGTAACTGAACCACAGATATTGGATACCGCTAAGGTCACCATTAAACCAGAATCTTGCCGTCCTGGTGCTGATGGGAGTATCGCTATTCAAATGAAAGGAGGCACAGGTCCGTATCAATATAAATGGGCTGACATTCCTACGGATACCAGTTTGCGCACTGGATTAGTACAGGGAAATTATAGCGTAACCATCACAGATAAAAATGGATGTGCTACCAATTTTAATGGCAACCTGCTTAATTTCAATTTTACCAAAGTAGTAATACCGGTTTCTATAGATACCACTGCAATTAAATGTTTTGGCCAAAGTGGGACAGCGACTGCTATTCCTGGTCCCGGTTATACTATTGAAAGTTATAAATGGAGCACAGGTGACACTACTATCACTGCAAAAAATGTGTTCGCAAATGTGCCCACCTTTGTGGAAGTGACCGATATCACCGGATGTAAAGGCGCTGATACAGTAATTCTTTCCCAACCTGCACGTATCTCACTTACCGACTCCACATTGATTAATAACCCATGTCCGGGTTTGGCCCAAGGCACGATACGATTGACGGCTACCGGTGGCACGGGTCCTTATACTTATTTGTTAAATAATGGTGCTACTCAGGATTTTGGCCAATTCTCCAAACTATTATCAGGAAAATATACGGTTACTATTACGGATGCCAATCAATGTCCTTCTTTTGTAGTGAATACGGAGTTGCTGGAGCCCCCGAAAATTGTAGCCATATTTGATACCATTGCTTTTAGAGGAGTAAAATGCGCCGGAGATGGCGATTGCTCAGGACAAGCTAAATTACTTTTATCAGGAGGTACAGATCCTCAAAACAGATTCCAGGTACGATGGCAATCTGGTGAGTTGAATGATGGCATATTGATCGCTACTGCTGATAGTCTTTGTGCTGGTAAACAACAAGTGACCGTATTTGATGGTAATGGATGCAGTACCAAATTGGATTTTACTATTACCTCGCCAACAGAAATAATGCGTGATGTAGACAGGACCTCATTTAAGGATATAGCTTGTTTTGGACAGGCCAATGGAAGCATTAATTATACTGCTACCGGAGGTACCTCACCTTATAAATATTTGTGGAATGATAATGATACCAATAGTACACGTACAGGTCTGTTGGCTGGTAGGTATACTTTAAATATCACGGATCTTAATAACTGTCGATTTACTGACAGTATTACACTTACTGTACCTACAGCCTTGTTAGTTACGCTGGATTCCATAAAGACAAGAGCTATTACTTGCCCACTAAGTAATGATGGGCAGATAGGAGTAAAAGTAACAGGAGGCAATTCAGGTGGCCTTATGTACAAATGGACTCCAAATCAATCCGACACCAATTTTTTGAGAAATATATCTCCCGGAACTTACTCCGTAGTGGTAACAGACCTCAGAGGGTGTAGTGATACACTTTCAAATATAATAATGAATGCTCCACCTGGTATTTTGGTAGATCTCAATACATTATTTACTCCGTTATGTGCAGGAGATACAGCCTCCATATTTATCAATGCAGTGAGTGGTGGCAATGGGGCAAGTTATTCTTTTGCAATAAATAACGGTACCAGCATCCCTATTGCAAATACAGCACCATTAAAAGCCGGCAAGTATCAGCTCACTATTTTTGATAGAAAAGGCTGTGCCATTGATACTTCTATTAATGTGGTAGACCCTACCCGATTTGCTATTGATGTAGGTCCGGATCAGAAGATACATTTAGGGGACTCTATTCGTATTTCCACCCTAAGTAATAATCCTTTAGGCAAAGTGACCTGGCAAGGAAATAATGTAATATGTCTCAATCCTGACTGTTCTGTGGTGAGCTTAGGACCGGTACGCAATGAAACATTTAAAGTCAGTGCAGTTGATCAAAATGGCTGTAAAGCGATCGATGAGATTGAAATAGTAGTAGATACCCGCCGTGCTGTCTATATACCCAATGCATTCAAGCCTGACCAATTGGGCATTAACCAGGATTTTAGATTATTTACCGGTACGGGCATCACTCGGATACATTATGGAAGAATTTTTAACAGATGGGGAGATGTAGTAGCTGAAGTTAGAGATTTGGGTCCAGATCCTGGTGGGGTAGTCATTTGGAATGGAAGATTCAGAGGCATTGACGCTAAGCCTGATGTATATGTCTATGCTATCGATATAGAATTTTCTGATGGAGTGAGATTAGTGTATAAAGGAGATGTGACTTTGGTGAGATAGAAGCAATTTACGATTTACGAATTACAATTTTCGAATTGCGAATTGCGAATGTCACGGCCTGAAATAAGTTGACCGTTTTTAGAGGTTTAAAAATAAACTTTAAAAACAGGAAAATGAAAAAAATTACAGAAGGATTTAGGTTAAGTACGATAGAGCGTCGTTCACGAAATTTTAGTAGAACAGTAAAG